>NZ_DAMCTA010000002.1:367572-735144 GCF_032114135.1 Sphingomonas sp. | reverse complement strand
GCAGCTGACTCTTAATCAGCGGGTCCTTGGTTCGAGCCCAAGTGTGTCCACCACCTTCCTTCTGCCGACATGCCTTCCGGTATGGACACATAGCTCAGTTGGTAGAGCAGCTGACTCTTAATCAGCGGGTCCTTGGTTCGAGCCCAAGTGTGTCCACCACCCCCTCATAGACTCCGGTTGCTGACCGACCGGGCCGGTATGCGGCAGAGACGCGAAGGCGTTACTCTCGAACCGCGCGTTTCCGCCTCCTCTTCCAGGCGACGGGCAACAGTTCGTTACGTTTGCCGCTTTCGTGCGTTGCAGCATCATGGCCAAGAAACCCGCACCGCTCTCCCCCGCCGAACGCAGCACCATCCTCGAAGCCAACCGCACGCTGAAAATGGCGCGATCGGCGCACGCCTATGTCCGCGGCAACACCGCCAAATTCTATGACTGGCTGGAAGGCTCTCCGGTTTCCGCACGTGTGCCGCAGGGCCCGTCGATCTGGATCTGCGGCGATTGCCATGTCGGCAATCTCGGCCCGCTCTCCAATGGCGACGGCCGTGTTGAGGTGCAGATCCGCGACATGGACCAGGCGGTGATCGGCAACCCTGCGCACGACCTCATCCGGCTAGGCCTGTCGCTCGCCACCGCCGCACGCGGCGCCGACCTGCCCGGCGTGGTCACCGCGCAGATGCTCGAAGAGATGATGGAAGGCTATGTCGCCGCTATCCACGATCCCACCAGCGGCGATCCCGGCGTCGAGCCCGATGTGGTGCAGAGCGTCAAGCGCCGCGCGCTGGGCCGCCGCTGGCGCCACCTCGCCAAGGAACGACTCGACGCGGTGGAGCCGCAGATTCCCCTCGGCAAGCGCTTCTGGCCGATCCAGGACAAGGAGCGTGCCGCGCTGGAGGCTGCGCTCGCCAAGCCTTCGGTTCTGGGCACCGTACTCGGTGCGGAAGATGCCGATGCCGAGCGCGCGATTCGGCTGGTCGACGCCGCCTATTGGATGAAGGGATGCAGCTCGCTCGGGCTGCTGCGCTATGCTGCCATCGTCGCGCTGCCCGACCACAAGGGCCGCAAGGATTATGCGCTGATCGACCTCAAGCAGGCGATCGACCCGATCGCCCCGGCCGCGCCCGGTGCCGAGCTGCCGGCGGACAATGCCGATCGCGTGGTTGCCGCCGCCCGCGCGCTCTCGCCGCATCTCGGCCGCCGCATGGCACCGGTGCGGATGCTGGGCCGATCGCTGTTCGTCCGCGAACTGGCGCCGCAGGACCTGAAGCTGGAGCTCGACCAGTTCAGCCGCGGCGAGGCAGTGAAGTCGGCCCGCTATCTCGCCTTCGTCGTCGGCAAGGCGCATGCGCGGCAGATGGCCACCGACGCGCGCGATGCGTGGCTGGAGATCCTCGCCGCCGATCGCCGCAGCAACCTCGATGCGCCGTCCTGGCTGTGGGAGAGCGTCGTCTCGCTCGCCGGCCGCCACGAGGTCGGCTATCTGGAACATTGTCGGCGCTATGCCGTCGCTGCGTGATGGCGTTGGGGGGGATGCGTCGATCCGCGCGACGCAGCAGCATGTCCCCATGGCGGAGAGGGAGGGATTCGAACCCTCGGAACCCTTACGAGCTCAACAGTTTTCGAGACTGCCCCGATCGACCACTCCGGCACCTCTCCGCTAGGGAGGATACGCATGTTCGGGAAGACCCGACCCGCGTACCGGTCGCTGTGAGGCGCGGCCACTAGCGCAAAGTTTTGAGGGCCGCAAGCAGGGTCTTTCAAGTTTTTTGACCCGTGTAGACGCGCGGTCCGCGGCCTTGCCCCTTCCCGGATCGGGAACGCGCCGCCGCGCCACCGTTGCCGTTGCGCCCCCGCAACCCTAGATTGATGCCATGTCAGAAACCAATGGTTCGCTTCTTTCCATCGACTCGGGCACGCCGATGCCGCCGATCGCCAGCGCGCGCTTTGCCATCGGCGACGTGGTGCGCCACCGCCTGCTCGATTTCCGCGGCGTGATCTTCGATGTCGACCCGGTCTTCGCGAACAGCGACGAATGGTATGATTCGATTCCCGTCGACATGCGGCCGGCCAAGGACCAGCCCTTCTACCATCTGCTAGCCGAGAATTCGGATTCGACCTATATCGCCTATGTCAGCCAGCAGAATCTGGTGGCGGACGACAGCGACGAGCCGGTCGACCATCCCGGAATCAGCGGGCTTTTCGACAGCTTCGACGCAGGTCGCTACCGGTTGAAGCCCAACCACCGCCATTAAGCGCGCGTGACTCGGAAAATCGCAGTTTCGTCTTGCGGAACGGTTGACATTCCTGCCCCCCTCGCATAGTTGCGCCCTTCCTCCTGCCGAGGTGCAACCTTGGCGGGCACATGCATTTGAACCAGAGAAGAGACCGATGTTCGCTATCGTGCGCACGGGCGGCAAGCAGTATCGCGTTGCCGCAGGAGACAAGATCGTCGTCGAGAAGCTCGATGGCGAAGCCGGTTCGTCGGTGACGCTGGGCGATGTCCTGCTGGCCGGCGAAGGCGGCGAGCTGAAGGCTACCGACGGCCTGACCGTTTCTGCCGAGATCGTCGCGCAGGCGAAGGGCGAGAAGGTCATCGTCTTCAAGAAGCGTCGTCGTCACAACTATCGCCGCAAGAACGGCCATCGCCAGCAGCACACGATCCTCAAGATCACTGCTATCGGCGCGGCCAAGTAAGCGACTGACGAGACACGAGGAGTATAGACAATGGCACATAAGAAGGCAGGCGGCTCGTCCCGCAACGGTCGCGACTCTGCTGGCCGCCGTCTTGGCGTGAAGAAGTTCGGCGGCGAGACGGTTCTCGCCGGCAACATCCTCGTGCGTCAGCGCGGCACCAAATTCTACCCGGGTGTGAACGTGGGCATGGGCAAGGACCATACCCTTTTCGCGCTCGTTGAAGGCCGCGTGTCGTTCAAGGAAGGCAAGCTTGGTCGCAAGTTCTGCTCCGTAGACATGATTGCCGAGGCAGCCGAATAACATCGGGTGACCGCACGGGTTGCCCACCAGGGCGACCCGGGTTCGGATGAACCAACCGAAAAAGGGAGACGGGTCGCCCCGGTCTCCCTTTTTTCATGCTCCCTGCAATCGCAGCGCAACACCCGCACGCCATGGAAACGGCGTGGGGAGCTGCAGGACCGAGGAGTGGTGGTCATGTTCGTGCGGACCCAGAGATTGACGTTACGTCCCGGCTGGCCCGAGGACGCCCCCGCCCTGGCCCGGGCGATCGACCATGAGGCCGTCGTCCGCAACCTGTCGCGCGTGCCCTGGCCCTATTCGATCGAAGCGGCCGAGACCTTTCTTGCGCATTGGACCGACACGCGTTTCCTGGTGTTCGAACATCAGGGCGGCAGCGTGGCGCTGATCGGCTGCGTCGGCATCGACACCGTAGGGAGCGACGCCAACGAGTTCGGCTACTGGTTCACCCCCTCTGCCTGGGGCAAGGGCTATGCGACCGAAGCGGGGCGTGGCGTGCTCGCGGCGGCGCGCACGTCGGGCATCCGCCGGTTGACGTCGCGCCATGCGGTCGACAACCCGGCGTCCGGCCGGGTCCTGCGCAAGCTGGGGTTCCAGCCGACCGGCCGCGTCGAGCCGGTCTGGTCCAAGGGGCGCGGCTGCGAGCTGACCTGCGTCGGCTTCGAGCTCGACCTTGACGCCCACGACTGCCGATCCGGCCCGGAGCCCCGCCTCGCAGCGTGACCCGCTCCCCCGTCCTCCCTGCCAAGGGAAGGTGTAAGGCGCACGCTGACCGAGGGGGAGAGCGGGTCGCACCCAAACCCTCGTCGTCCCCGCGAAGGCGGGGATCCATCGATGCTCATGCCGCAGTTCTTGCCCCCGGCGTCCTGGTTCATGGATCCCCGCCTGCGCGCGAAAGACGAGAGTTTTCCGACGCTGCAGCCCCGCTGTTCCGAATGTGATCCTCGTCTGGCCGGACGGCTCGGCGTTGCGCTTCCCCCCGCGCCCAAGCTCGACTAAGCCGGCAACATATGGACACAAGGCCCACAGCTTGACGACCCCGGCAGCGCGCCGGCGCCTCTCCCCCGAAGAATCGCGCGATGCGGCGCTCGAAGCGGCACGCGCCCTGCTGATCGAGGACGGTCCGCAGGCGGTGACCCTCAAGGCGGTCGCCGCCCGGATCGGGCGCACGCATGCCAACCTCCTCCACCATTTCGGATCTGCGGCGGGGCTGCAAAAGGCGCTGGCCGCCAGCATGGCGGACGCGGTGACGGCAAAGATCGGCGAAGCGGTGCTGCGCGCCCGCACCACCGACCACGATCTGCGCGAGGTGGTAAGTCTTACCTTCGACGCGTTCGGCCGCGAGGGGGCGGGCGCGCTGGCCAGCTGGATGCTGCTCACCGGCAACCAGGACGCGCTGGATCCGATCCTCGAGGCGATTCACCGCCTGGTCGACCGGATCAGCGAGGGCGAGGACGCGCGCGCGCCGCTGCGCGAGGAGACGCTGCAGTTGACCCTGATGGCGCTGGGCGACGCGCTGCTCGGCGCCCCCATGGCCCGCGCGTTGGGGCTTCCGCGTGACAAGGCCCGCGAGTTGGCAGCGAAGATGCTGCGCGCGCGGATCGAGGCGGCGAGCGAGACTTCGTAAGGCGCGCTCTTCGCGCCCTACTCCGCCGCCTGCCCCATCCGCTGGGCCTCGCCCGCGACCGCCTCGCGCACCGCGCGGGACAGCGCCGCGACGGTGAACGGCTTGCGCAGCACCGGCCGGTCGCGGAGCTGTTCGGCACTCGCCTCGCCGGTAAAGCCCGTGACGAACAGCACTGCCACCCCGTGCAAGGTGGATTCGATTCCGGCGATCATCTCCGGGCCCGTCTGGCCGGGCATCAGCACGTCGGTCATCACCAGGTCGAGCGACGCCATTGCCGCAATCGCAGCCGGCGCGTGCAACGGGTCCGCGCAGCCGACCGCGCGATGGCCGAGCTCGCGTAGCGCCGCCAGCGATGCCGCCAACACGCGCGGATCGTCCTCGACGACCAGAATGTCATAGCTGTCCCCGGCCTTGTCCTCGCTCGGCTCCAGCGCAATCGGGGCCGCGGTGGCGCCCGTCAGCGCGCCCCGGTACCGCGGTAGATACAGGGTGACCGTGGTGCCCGCGTCGGGGGCGGTCTCGATCGCGATACCGCCGCCCGACTGGCGAACGAAACCGAAGATCTGGCTGAGCCCCAGCCCGGTGCCCTTGCCCACCGGCTTGGTGGTGAAGAAGGGCTCGAACACCCGCTCCAGCACCTCGGGCGGCATGCCGCAGCCATCGTCGCGCACTGCGACCGAAACATAATCGCCCGCCGTGCAATGCCCGACCTCATTCGCCGCCAGCCGTGATTCGCCGGTGGTGACCACCAGGGTGCCCCGCCCGTTCATCGCGTCACGCGCGTTGACGGCGAGGTTGAGCACCGCATTTTCCAGCTGGTGCCGGTCGACCCAGATCCGCCAGCCCATGCCGCGATCCTGCGCCTCGACCCGGATCGCGTCGCCTAGGGTACGGTCGAGCAGGTCACGCATGCCGCGGATCAGCGCGCCGGCATCGACCGGTTCGGGGGCCAGCGATTCGGACCGCGAAAAGGCGAGCAACTGGCGGGTGAGCGCGGCGGCGCGATGGGCGCCCTCCATGGCATTGTCGAGATGGCGCGCGGCTTCGCGGGGGTCGCTCTCGATCTGGCGCCGCGCCAGTTCCACCCCGCCCAGCACAACGGCCAGCATGTTGTTGAAATCATGGGCGATGCCGCCGGTCAGCTGACCGACTGCGTCCATCTTCTGCGCCTGGCGCAGCTTGGCCTCGGCACCTTCGCGCTCGCGGGCCTCTTCGCGCAGCTGGGCGGTGGCGGCGGCGACCGCCTCGCGCAGCTGGCCGGCGCGTTCGCGCTCCCAGGCGGCATCGGCATCCGCAAGCGCGCGATCGCCCTGCGCCTCGATCGCCAACCAGCCGAAGATGACCGCCCCCAGCGCGATGACCAGACCAAAGCCGCTGAGCACGCGCGAGGCATAGCTGCTGTTCTCGATCAGCTGCGCGGCCGCCAGCGTACGGTTGCGCAGCAGGCGGCGTTCCTGATCGGCGACATCGTCGAGAATCGCCTCCACCTGCTTCCGTGCCGGGCTCTCGCGCACCTGATAATAGGCGCCGAAGGCATCGCTGTTGCGCTTGAAGGTGGTGTACAGCGCCGTTGCGTCCAGCTCCTTGCCGCGTTCGGCGAAGGCGCGCTGCAACTGGCGGACCTTGGCGAACAGCGCGGGGTTGTCACCGGTCAACTGACGCAACCGCTGGAGCTGCTCGCCGGCCTTGCCCCATTGCTCGCTATATTGCTGGCCGAGATTGCGATCGGCGCTCACCACATAACGTCCCAGCGCAGCTTCGGCCGAGGCGATACCGCCGCGAAGCTGGTTCGCGCGCAGGATCACCTCGAAGCTGTGCTGCTGAAGCGCGATTGCCCGGTCGCGCTCGAGATCGGTGCGCTGCTGGATGAGGATCAGCGCGCCGAGCACCAGCACGCCGGCCACTGCCAGCGCCGCCAGCAGGACCAGGCGCCAGTTCTTCGCGTGAACCGAACGCTCCAGAGACGGGATCGCATCGCTCATCCGGGCCCGACTCTAGGCGCTTGGAACGAAAGTGAAAAGGCCGGTTAAGCGATGACCCCCACGGCCTGGCCGGCGGCGCGGAACATGCCCAGCACGCGCTCGATCTGCTCGGGCCGATGCTCCGCGCACAGCGAGCAGCGCAGCAGGAAGGTGCCGGCCGGAGTCGCCGGCGGGCGCGCCATGTTGACGTACAGCCCGTTCTCCAGCAGCGCCTGCCACATCATCACCGCCTGCTCCTGATCCTCCAGGATCACCGCGACGATCGCGCTTTCCGGCTTCTCGGTGCCGAGCTTGAAGCCCATCGCCGTCAGGCCGCCGTGCAGCGCACGGGCATTGTCCCACAGCCGCGCGCGCTTTTCGTGCGCGGTCGCCAGTTTGCGGATCGAGGTCGCCGCGGTCGCTACCACGCTGGGCGGCAACGAGGCGGTGAAGATGTACGGGCGGCAGGCCAGACGAATGGCTTCGAACTTGGGGTGGTTCGAGATGCAGAAGCCGCCGACGGTGCCGACCGACTTGGAGAAGGTGCCGACGACGAAGTCGACGTCGGCTTCCAGCCCCTGGTCCTCGTACACGCCGCGGCCATTCGGCCCGAAAAAGCCCATCGAATGCGCTTCGTCGACGAGCACCATCGCGCCGTGCTTCTTGGCGACGGCGACCATTTCCTTGAGCGGGGCGATGTCGCCGAGCATCGAATAGACGCCCTCCAGCACCACCAGCTTGCCGGCCTCGGCGGGCAGGCGGCCGAGGCGCTTGTCGAGGTCCGTCACGTCATTGTGGCGGAAGCGGACAATCTCGGCATTGCCCTGCTTGCAGCCATCATAGATCGAGGCGTGGCTGTCGGCGTCGAGGATGATGTACTCGCCCTTGCCGGCCAGCGTCGAGAGCATGCCAAGATTGGCCATATAGCCGGTCGAGAACACGATCGCGCCGGACACGTCGTAGAAATCGCGCAGCGCCTGCTCGACTTCCATATGGTCGCGGAAGGTGCCGTTGAGCATGCGGCTGCCGTTGGTTCCCGAACCGAACTGGTCGAGCGCGTCCTTGCCGGCCTGGATGACGTCCGGATCGAACGTCATGCCCATATAATTATAGGTACCGAGCAGGATGGTGTCCTTGCCCTTGATCACCGCCTCGGTCGGCGACTTGACCTGCTCCATCACGATCGCGAAGGGATCGATCACGCCGCTGTCGAGTAGCGCCTGGCGCTCGGCGATCAGGCCGTCGAACTTGCTCATCAGGTCGGTCATGGTGTTCAGCCCTTGAGCTTCTGCACGGCGTCGACCAGCTGGCCGACATTCTCGATCTCGGCCTGCATGTTCATGGTGATGACGATGTCGAACTCGTCCTCGATCGCGGCGACGAAATCCATCACCGTCAGGCTGTCCCATTCGAGATCGCCGGCGAAGGTCGTGGTTTCCGAAAGCGCGACGCCCTTCTTGTTGAAGGGCTCGATCTGCGCGGCGACGATGTCGAAGATTTCTGCACGGTCAGTCATGCGGCCGGTCCTTAGTGTGATCGGCCGCAGGTGCCAAGCGAATGCGGCGAAACCAGGCCCGTGGCGGGGCAGTGCCCCAAAGGTCAGGCGGCCGCCGCCGCATCCTCGCTGCCCGCGGTGAGCACGCCGTGCACCCACAGGTCCATCTGCCCGGCGATCTTCTGAAGCAGTCCGGGGTGGAAATGGGTCACGTCCGCCATTTCGTCATAGCTGTCGATCAGGTCGGGCACTTCGAGGAGGAAGATGCGGTCGGGATTCTCGCGGGCTACCTGCCGCCAGATCGCATTGAACAACCGGCAGCGCTCAGGCGAATGGTTGAGGCCCAGGCGGTATTTCTCGATCGGCGCGTCCTCGGGCGGCAGCACTACCAGCATGCCCAGGTCGTTCTCGATCAGGTGGATGCACAGCCGCAACACGCACTTCTGATAGACGCCGCGTTCCAGCAGGTGCCACTTGGCCGGCCAGCGATTGTCCAGATAGTCGATGGTGGCGCCGTAGACGAGGAAGGGCGGGAACGCCTGATCCTTGTAACTGTCGTCGTCCATCATTCGCAGCGCGAACAGGCGGGGATTGTTGTCGAAATCAATCGCCGGGCGATACTGGCTGTAATGCGCGATGCCGCCGGACTGGCAGTCGAACATGATGCGGATCCCCGCCTCGCCGGCGACGTGGGCGGACAATTCGGCACGAATCGCCGCACGGACCTCTGGTTCGTCGAACCCGTGATCCGCGATCCAGTCGGGCGGCACCCGGCTGAAGCGGCCATCGAGTGCGCTGAAATCGGCGTCGGGCCAGTTCCCCCGGATCTTGCCGAGCGCATATTGCTCCAGCCCCATGTGCATCGCGCGGCACGAGAAGGTGAAGTGCACGAGGTGCTGGTCGATCCGGTCGTACATGACGAAGCCGACCAGCCCATAGCGGCCATATTTGTCCCAGGCGAAGATAGACCAGCTGTCGTTCCGGGTGACGTCGATGATGTCGAGCGCGAGCTGGGCGGGATCGACGCGCGACTGGGTGTAGTTGAGCTGGTTGGCGCGGTTGACCAGCTCGGCGATGCGCGGCACGAACTCGAGATTGTCCATGATGAACGGCGCGCAGGCGCACAGGCCCGAGGCGCGCAGAAACGCCTCGTTGGACTGGCCGGCTACCGCGCTGCGATCGCGCTTCTTGGCTTCGAGGATGCGGTACTCGGCGACGCGGCTGCGGCTCCCGGTCTGAAGCGCGAGCAGCCCGGCAAGCTGGTCATCCGCATCGGGCGCCGTTGCATCGAGCGTCTGGATCTCGGGCAGCGCGTGGCGGACTTCGGCGAGATTGTGCGGATTGTCGTCGATGAAGAGGACGTTGACCGCGCGGAGCTGCATGTCGGCGATGATCGCGCGGATCGCCTGGGCCTTGGGGGTGAAGGCGATGTGCGGGAAGACGAATTCGTCCGATAGCCCGAACGCCTCCAGCTTTGCCCGCGCCGCGTCGGAATCGTTCTTCGAGCAGATCGAGGAGACCACGCCGCGCGCGTTGAAGGCCCGGACCATCTCGGCGCGCCGCTCGAACAGCGCCACTGTGTCGCCATCGGCGAGCGTACCCCGCCACAGCGTGTCGTCGAGGTCCCAGAGGATGAGCTTGATCGGGGCGTTCCACATGCCCCCTTTATAGAATGGTTAAGCCCCGTCCGGGCTCAGAGCAGTCCCTTAGCCCGGTACCAGCGCGCAGTTTCTGCCAGCCCGGTTTCGGTCTCCACCTGGGGCGTCCAGAGGTTTGCGGGGGCGCGATGGCCTGGGCTCGCCACCCAGTCGGGATGGCAGAAATAGGAGACGCGATCCGGCGTGAGCTTTGCGCGTTTGCCGCGCAGCGCCCGGTCCACATAGGCGCCGGCCATCAGCACCGCCTTGGGCAGCGACAGCGCCAGCACCTTCCGCCCGACAGCGCGGCCGATGGCATGGGCGAACTCGGGATGCGTCCAGCCCCCTGCCCGGCCGTCATCGGGGTCGATCTCGCCGGAGAAGCGATCCGCCGAAGCGAGCGCGAGCAGCAGGCGGCCGAGGTCGCCGACCTCGATCACCGAGATGCGGCCGCCCGGCGGCAGCAGCGCCAACCCGAAGCGGGCGACACGGAACAGCTCCAGCATCTCTAGATCGCCCTGGCCGTAGATCGCCGGCGGACGGACGATCGTCCAGTCGAGTCCCGACGCACGGACCAGCGTGTCGGCCTCGCCCTTGGACCAGCCATAGGCCGACAGCTCGGGCTCGCGGCTGGCAAGCGAGGAGACATGCACGTAGCGCCGCACGCCTGCCTGCTTGGTCGCGGCGAGCATGTTGGCGGTGCCGGTGATGTTGCCGTGCGCGAAGCCCTCGCGATCGGGGGCGTTGACCACGCCCGCGACATGGATGACCGCATCGGCACCGGTGCACAGCTCGACGAGCGCCGCGGTCGCATCGAGATCGCCGCGGATCCAGGTCACACCGTCGCGCGCCGGCTGGTCGCGGCGGGTGAGCGCACGGACTTGATGCCGGGCCTCCAGCGCCAGCTCGATCAGCCGCGATCCGACGAAGCCGGTACCCCCGGTGACGGCGAACACGCTCACAGCAGCGCCATGTGGCTGCGGTGGACCAGCGCGGCGCGGGGCGCATAGCCGAGGATCTCGACCAGCTCCTCGCTCCGCCGCCCGACAATGCGCGAGGCATCGACATGGCCATACTCGGCCAGCCCGCGCGCCAGATGCTTGCCGTCCGGCCCGACCACCACCACGAGATCACCGCGGGCGAAGCGGCCCTCGACGCGGGTCGCCCCGGCCGAGAGCAGGCTGCGGCCTTCCTTCAGCGCCTGCGCCGCGCCCTCGTCGATATGGATCGCGCCCTTGGCGGTGAGCCCGCCGCGCAGCCAGGCCTTGCGCGCCGCCGCGCCCTTCTGGCCCAGGAACAGCGTCCCCCGCCGCGTCGTCGCCAGTCGCGCCAGCGGATGCTCGACCCGGCCATCGGCGATGGCGAGATGCGCGCCGGCGCTGGTCGCGATCCGCGCCGCCTCGATCTTGGAGACCATGCCGCCCGACCCCATGCCCGAGGCTGAGCCGCGATCGGCCATCGCCTCGATCTTCTCGTCGATCACGTCGACCAGCTCGATCAGCTGCGCATCGGGATGGGTATTGGGGTTGGCGGTATAGAGACCGTCGACGTCCGACAGCAGCACCACGCCCTCGGCATTGGCCGCGCTCGCCACCCGTGCGGCGAGCCGGTCGTTGTCGCCGAAGCGGATTTCTTCCGTAGCCACCGAATCATTCTCGTTGATCACCGGCACCACGCCGAGCCGCAGCAGCCGGTCGAGCGTCGCCGAGACGTTGAGGTAGCGGCGGCGGTCCTCGAGATCGTCGAGCGTCACGAGGATCTGCGCCGCGGTCATCCCCTGGTCATGGAGCAATTCGGACCAGATGCTCGAGAGCGCGATCTGGCCGGTAGCAGCTGCTGCCTGCGCGTCCTCGAGGCTTGCCCGGCCGCCCTTGGGCAGCTTGAGCCGCCGCGCGCCGAGCGCGATCGCGCCCGAGGAAACGATGACGAGCTGCTGCCCCTCGCGCGCCCGGGTTCCGAGATCGGCGGCAAGCGCCGCCAGCCAGTCGCGGCGAATCTGCCCCTCGCGATCGACGAGCAGCGAAGAGCCCACCTTCACGACCAGCCGGCCGCAGGTCGAAGGGCTGAAGCCGATGGCATCGGCATGGCGTGCGAGCGCGGACATGGCCGCGCTATTAGCGGTGCGGTTCGGCATCTGCCAAGCCGATCAGACGATCGATTCGCGCTGAAGATCGCTGCAATGGCCGACACCGGTCGCCTGGAGCCGCGCAATCAGTGCGTCGCGGGTGTCGCTGTCGCCGGCGCGGATCTCGCCCAGCTCGGCGGCAGTGAGCAGCACCACGGGCACCGCGCGGACCGGGGAGAGCGGCATGTTTTCGATCCGCGTCTCAAAATCGGGCTCCGGCCCGCCGATCATCACGCCCAGCACGTCGTCGGCGGTAAGGAAATGCGCCGGCAGCCGCGCGGCGATCGCCGCCGAGCTGGAGACGTTGGTAAGTTCGAGCGGAATCGGGCCATGGCGCTCGAGCGGGCGCAGGATGCCCTGCTCCTCGGCAACGATCGCCGCCACCCGGCGCAGCACCTCGAGCATCCAGCCATCGCCCGCCACCTGCGCGGGCGCGCCCTCGCCCGGCCCTTCGACGAACAGCTCGATCTCGAAGCCGTTGGCCGTCGCGCTGTCGTCGAAAGGATCCGAGAGGCCGTCGGTCGCGAGCAGGATTGCGTTGCCGCGATGGATCAGCCGATACGCCTCGTGTCCGCCCGGCCAGAGCGAGCCGGCCGGGGCGGAGGAAAGGATGCGGTCGCTCGCCGGCCACAGCGCCGACCAGAACAAGCCCCGTGCCTCGGCCGAGCGTTCGGCGACGCTGGCGATTCGGCGTGGCTCGGGCCGGCTAACCGCCTGCGCCTTTGCACCAAACAGTCCGCGCAACCAGCCGAACGCACCCATCCGCATGTCTCCCAAAAGGAATCAGGCGGGAAGCGTTGCCTTAGAAATGCGTCAGACCGGCGACCATTGAACGGGATCTTCACCATCTTCGAAGGTTTCATCCGCCGCGCGATTCTCGTTCGGGCCGATGATCTCGAGCAACTGGTCGAGTACCCAATCTACGCCAGTGCCGGCCGCGCCGGACAGCGGAATGACTTGCGCGCCGCTCGCTTCTTCGAGCTCCGCGGAAAGTGCTGCGATCAGTTCATCGTCGAGCGTGTCGATCTTGTTGAGCGCGATCACCATCGGCTTTTCGGAGAGGCCCCCGCCATAGGCTTCGAGCTCGTCGCGAACGATGCGGTAGCTGGTCGCCACATCCTCGTCATTGGCGTCGATCAGGTGGAGCAGCACGCGGCAGCGCTCGATATGGCCGAGGAAGCGGTCGCCGATGCCGGCGCCGTCCGCCGCGCCTTCGATCAGGCCGGGGATGTCAGCGACGACGAACTCGCGCTGCTTGTGGCGCACCACGCCCAGCTGGGGCCGGGTGGTGGTGAAGGCATAGGCGCCCACCTTGGCCTGCGCGTTGGTCACCGCGTTGATGAAGGTCGACTTGCCGGCATTGGGCAGCCCGACGAGCCCCGCATCGGCGAGCAGCTTGAGCCGCAGCCAGACCCAGGCCTCCTCGCTCGGCCAGCCCGTGCCGTGCTGGCGGGGCGCGCGGTTCGTCGAGGTCTTGTAGGTCGCATTGCCGCGACCGCCGTCGCCGCCGCGCAGGAAGACGATGCGCTGGCCTTCCTTGGTGAGGTCGGCCAGCAGCGTGCGCTCGTCGTCATCGGCAAGAATCTGCGTGCCGATCGGCACCTTGATCACCAGATCGTCGCCGCCCGCACCGGTGCGGTTCGAGCCCGAGCCGCCGCTGCCGCGCGGGGCCCGGAAATGCTGGGTGTAGCGGAAGTCGATCAGCGTGTTCAGGCCGGCGACCGCTTCGAAGACGATGTCGCCGCCCTTGCCGCCGTTGCCGCCGTCGGGGCCACCATATTCGATGAACTTTTCGCGGCGAAAGCTCACGGCACCGGGTCCGCCGGCACCCGAGCGGACGAAAATCTTGGCTTGATCGAGGAAATGCATCGCGGGCCCATATACGTTCGGCGCAATTTCGTCACCCCCGGCAGCATCCCTGCCCGCAATGCGTCAAGCGGCATGACACTTTCCGGGTGGCATCGGCGTTCAGCACGGCTATACGCGACCGGATCGTTTCCGCCCGTTTTCCGTTACAGGGGCGTACGGATCAAGCTCTGAAGGACGTTCAGCGAACAGCATGAATTCGATCGATCGCTACATGGCGCGGCTGATCGCGGTGCCGCTGATCTCCACCCTGATCATCTCCGCGATGCTGCTCGTGCTCGATCGCATGCTGCGGCTGTTCGAGTTCGTCGCGACCGAGGGCGGTCCGGTGAGCGTGGTGTGGCGCATGCTTGCCAACCTGCTGCCCGAATATCTCGGCCTCGGCATTCCGATCGGGCTGATGCTGGGCGTGCTGCTCGCCTTCCGCCGCCTCGCCACTTCATCCGAGCTGGACGTGCTGCGCGCGGTGGGCGTCAGCTACACCCGGCTGCTGCGCGTGCCCTTCATGTACGCGATCGTGCTGGCGGCGGTGAACTTCGCGATCGTCGGCTTCGTCCAGCCGACCTCGCGCTACAATTACGAACAGCTTCGCTTCGAACTGCGCTCGGGCGCGCTCGGCGCCTCGATCAAGGTCGGCGAATTCACCAGCTTCGGCTCGAAGATGACGCTGCGGATCGAATCGAGCCAGGACGAAGGGCGCGACCTGCGCGGCATCTTCGTCGAGATGACCAACAAGGACGGCACCCCGCTGGCGGTGACCGCGCAGAAGGGCCAGTTCCTCCGCGCCGACGATCCCGACACGATCATCTTCCGGCTGACCAACGGTACGCTGGTTCATTACGACAAGAGCTCGCCGGTGCCGCGGGTGCTGACTTTCACCAGCCACAACCTGCCGATCCCGCTCCCCAAATATGAGCAGTTCCGCAAGCGTGGCGACAGCAATATCGAGCGCACCTTGCCCGAGCTCGCCGTGATCGGCCGCAACCGATCGGCGAACGAGATCGATCGCGAGACCAGTCGCTCGGCCTTCCACTATCGCATGGCCGAAGTGACGACGATGTTCCTGTTGCCGATGCTGGCGGTAGCGCTGGCGATCCCGCCCAAGCGCTCGACGTCGATGCTCGGCGTGTTCCTGTCGATCCTGATGATCGTGACCTATCACAAGGTCAACGAATATGCGCAGGGCGTGGGCAGCCTGGGGCTGATCGATCCGATCATCGCGCTATGGGTGCCGTTCTCGATCTTCGCGGGGCTGACCTTCTGGATGTATTACACCGTCGCCTATGTGCCCGGCGGGCAGCCGATCGGCGCGCTGGAACGCGTCTTCGCCAAGACGGCCAAGCTGATCGGCCGTCTGCTGCCCGGCGCCAAAAGACGGCGCCGCAAGGCGGAGGCGGCACGATGAGCCTGCGCGGCCTGTTCCCCTCGCCCACCGTGTCGTTGTACATGGCGCGGCTGTTCGTGTTCCGCACCTTCGCGCTGCTCGGCGCGCTGGTGCTGGTGTTGACCTCGCTCGACCTTCTGACCGAGAGCGCCGGAATCCTCGCCTATCCGGGCAACGGCAACGCGCAGATCCTGCACTATGTCACGCTGCGCGTGCCGCAGATCATCTCGACCTTCCTGCCCTATTCGGTGCTCGGCGGCGCGATCTTCACACTCGCCCAGCTCAACCAGAACAGCGAGATTATTGCGCTCAAGTCGGGCGGGCTCTCCGCGCACCAGGTGCTGGCGCCGCTGATGCTCTCTGGTCTGGTCGTTGCGGGCCTCTCCTTCGTGTTCAACGATCGCATCGTCAGCCGCGCCACTGCGACGCTCGAGCAGTGGAAAAAGGTGGAGTATGCACCGCTCCCCGTCGATCGCGGCGATCGCGCCAATGTGTGGGTGCAGGCCAGCGGCAACCTGATCAATGTCCAGCAGATCAAGGGCAAGGGCGACGCCGCTCAGCTGTACGACGTCACTGTCTACCAACGCGACAAGGGCTCGCTCGCGTCGATCCTCACTGCCAAGCATGGCGCGCGCGCTGGCGACGGCTGGCGAGTCGACGGCGCCAAGCGGTTCGACGTGGCGAGCGCCACGCTGACCCCGGTCGCCGATACGGTCATCGGGCAGGGCGTGCGTCCGGACCAGTTCACCCTTGCCCATGTCGATCCCAATTCGAGCTCGTTCGGCGAGTTGCGCATGGCGATCGGCGAGTTGAGGGCGGCCGGGCGGCCGACCAAGGCGCTCGAAGGTTCGCTGTGGCACAAGCTGTCGGGGCCGCTTTCGGCGCTGCTGATGCCGCTGCTTGGCGCGGTGTCGGCGTTCGGCCTGGCGCGTTCCGGCAAGCTGTTCGTCCGCGTGGTGATCGGCATGGCGCTGGGCTTCCTCTATTTCGTCGCCGACAATTTCGCGCTGGCGATGGGCAATCTGGGCGCCTACCCGCCCTTCCTCGCCGCCTGGGCGCCGTTCCTGCTGTTCCTGATGATCGGCGAAGCGGTGCTGCTGCGAACCGAGGAATAGGCTATCCAGGCGGCAACACCCGCCTGAGGCTTTTCGCGATGGTCCGATCCAACGCCCCCTTGCTCGCCGCCAGCGTTCTGGCGCTCGCCCCTGCCACGGCCCGGGCTGCGCCCGAGCAGGTCTACCAGGGCACCGTCGGCACGGCGCCGGTCGTGATGATGCTCAGCGAGGACAAGGCCGAAGTCTTCGGCCAGTATTTCTACCTCCGCTCGCGGCTCGACATCGATCTATCGGGCAGCGTCCGGGGCCAGACGATCGATCTCGCATCGCGGGTGACGGGCGACAAGCTGCATCTGACGCGGAGCGGCACGACGCTGAGCGGCACGCTGACCACCGCCAAGGCGAAGCGCCTGCCGGTGAGCCTGCGTCCGGCGGGCGTGGCCGAGAACCTCCCGGCCGACCTGCCGCCCAAGCTGAGCGGCTATGAACGCTGGCATCTCACCGGCCTCACGCTCACCGCGCAGCAGGCGGAAACGATCAACGGCAAGACGATCCGCTGGTACCGTGAGCCGCTCTCGGGCATCCGCCTGTTCCGCATCGAGCGTGGCTATGCCGCTCCGGCGCTGGCGGCGGTCAACCATACGCTTGCCCGCAACCAGTGGCAGGACGTCTCGGCGTGGTTCGGCTGCATCGGTTATGAGGGCGGCCCCGGTACCGACGTCGCCGAGGCGCAGAAGCCTTGGCTGGGCACGAACCACATAAGCTATTTATGGAATGCGAGCTGGAGCTGCGCCGGCGCCGCGCACCCGGACTTCGCCACCGTCGGCTACAGCTTCGACATGCACACCGGCCGCGAACTCAGGCTCGACGACCTGCTCCCTTTCGGACCGGCACCTGCGGAAGATAGTGACGCCTGGTACGG
This sequence comes from Sphingomonas sp., assembly GCF_032114135.1. Lineage (GTDB taxonomy): Bacteria > Pseudomonadota > Alphaproteobacteria > Sphingomonadales > Sphingomonadaceae > Sphingomonas. The sequence continues at coordinate 718,084 of NZ_DAMCTA010000002.1, read as the reverse complement.
CTATCGCGGCAAGCGCTTCGCGCCGGGCGTGGTGACGCTGCTCAAGCGCTACCATCCCGCGGAAATGACCAAGCCGGGCCGGGACGACGAAGACGGCTGCGACTATTCGGATCCCGACGTGTGGGACTTTCCCGGTTGGGCGCTATCCGACAAGGGGTTGTGGCTCGGGGCTACTTTCGCCCGGGTGCAGCGCGCTTGCGATGCGCCGGATTGGGCGATCCTTCCCTGGTCCGCGCTGGGCCTCAAGCCGGGCGAACAACCCTAGACATAACTTCACGATTTTGCATATACTGCCTCGGGGGCAAGCTACAGGGCCGAACAACACGCCCGTAGTGCAGGAGAGGGATCAATGCAAAAATGGCTTCTCGGCGCGTGCGTGGCCACGCTGTTTTCGACGAGCGCAGCGGCGCAACAGCATTTTACCTTTACCGCGAACCTGAACGACTCCCTCCCGCACGGCCAGATCACGGGAACATTCGACGGCACGCTGAACGGCAATATGATCACAAATCTGTCGAACGTTTCGGTGACGTACAACGGCACGCCTTTCCCGATGAACGGCGCGCTGAACGTCTTCCACTACGACGATTTCGATGAATGGTGGCTGCCCAACGGCGCTACCGCGTCGCTGGACGGGTCTCAGAACAATTTCCTGTTCATCGACGGCACGTTTAGCGGCTCCCATTTCACGAGCTTCTTCTACGGCAGCCCCTGGTTCGGCGATCGCTCGCAAGTGAATGGCATCGTCTCGAATACCTACGGCCACAGCACGTTTCGCGCGCAGCTGGTGGCCGTCCCGGAACCCGCAAGCTGGGCGCTGATGATCGGTGGCATTGGCATGACGGGCGCGGCACTACGCATCCGGCGGAAGCCGGTGGCCCGCTTCGCCTGAATGCGCCGGTGCCGTTCCGCCGCGTGCGGTAGGCACCGGGGCATTTCCGTCCGAGCCCGCTAGCGCGCAGGGTGCGCCTTGGCCCAGTCGAGCGCGGCCTGTAGCGTCGTCACCCAGATCTCGCTGCGATGCTGCGCCAGCCAGGTGACAAAAGCGCGATGCTCGGCGTCGGGCACGGCCTGGTAGTCGCCGCCGATGCCGTGGAACAGGAAGACGGCCCATCCGCCGCCCTGCTCGGCCTCGCGCGCATAGGCGATCATCTTCTCCGCCGTCGCGCCCTCGCCGAAACCGCGGGCAGGAACATGCATCGGGTCTGCTTGGGCGACATTGGCGTGCGCATCTGCGGGCGTGTCCGCCACGCCGCGCACATAGGTGACGGTGGCCGCCTTGCGCAGGTCCTCCAGATAGTCCTTGCCGCCCGCGAGACTCTGCCCGCAGGGCGTCGCGAAGCCGTGGCCGTCCTTGCCGTCCAGCGCGCGCAGCAGCACGTTCTGCTGCGCGATCTCGCGGAGCATGCTGGTGACCGTATAGGCCTCGCTCACATAGCGCGGATCGGCGGGATAGACGTCATGCGTGCAGGGATGGAAGATCGTGTGGTTGGCAAGTTCGTGCCCGCCCTTCGCCACCGTCCGCCAGCGCTCCACATCGGCCTCCTTAACATTGGCCAGGAAGAACGTGCCCTTCAATCCCGCCGCATCGAGCGTCGGAATGGCGTGGTCGAGCTGCGAATCGAGCGCATCGTCATAGGTGAGCACCACCGCCGCCTTGGCGCCGTTCGGCCACCGCGTCTGCGCCGCGGCCGGGACGGCCATCCACGCGCAAAGTACCGCTGCCGCGCAAAGCTTCCGCATCACCCTCTCCTACCGCTGTGGATTCCAGCCTAGCCGCAGGGCGGAGACGCGCAAGCCGCGTACCGAAAAACAAAAGGCCGGCGCACCACCCGGTGCCCGGCCCTTTGTCCGTCGCGTCGGCGCTCAGCGCTGGCGCATGGTGCCCTGTGCCAGCTTCACCACCAGCCCCGACAGCGTCGGGTAATTGGCCTTGTGATAGGCCGAGTCCGGGCCCACCGCAGCGGCCAGGCGGCGATGCGCCTCACCAAGCGCGTGATAGGGAACCGCCGGCAGAAGGTGGTGCAGCGCGTGGTACCGCAACCCGACCGGTGCCCAGAAATACGGCAGAACGCCCGGTCCCGGCACGTTGACGCTGTCGAGATACTGCGCCGTCACCGTCAGCGGCTCGCCTTCATTCTCCCACAGATGCGCAACCAGCGTGCGGACCTGGTTGATCACCGCCGAGCAAGCGACGATCGCGACATAGGCGAGGAAGGCACGCAGCGGCAGGATGCCCGCCACGGTGATGCCGATCAGCGTGATCGCGAACAGGCTGGCACCCAGCTCCTGCCAGAACCACTGGCGGCGGAAGTCGCCCTCGGGCGCGCGGCGCTCGAACTTCGGGTTGATCTGCAGCCCCGAATAGCGCGCCACGACAAGCCGGCGCAGCTTCGGCGAGAAGAGCGACAGCGGTGCCAGCACCGCGAAGCGGAGCAGCAGCCCGATCGGCATCAGCACCGAGACGAGCAGGAACAGCGGCAGCGTCCACGGCTTCATCAGCGCCAGCGGCAGATATTCCGGATCCTGATCGGTGCCGTAGCGGGTACGGGCGTGGTGGATCGTGTGGATGCCCTCGTACATGAACGACGGCAGCAGCAGCGGCACGCCGACGAACATGTTCCACGCGGTGCGGAAGCCCGGCAGCAGCGAGTGCTTGAGATGGGTGATCTCGTGGATGAACAGCTCGGCCCGGTAGAGCGCGAGCACCGCGACGATGCCGCCGATCACCGCCACCCAGGGCGAGGCCGCGAACATCGCGGTCGCCATGCCGGCATAGCCGATCGCCGCCGAAAGGAAGCAGTCGGTCCAGTACTTCGCCTTGTTGGGCGTGTGAAGATCGCGGGTCAGCTCCGCGGCGGCGCGCAGCATGGCGCGGTCGTCGGGAACGCCCGAAAGCCGGATGCGCGCGATCGTCGCCGCAATCTCGGCGTCCGGTGCGTCCGGATGATCGAAGGCTAGCGATTGGGTCATGGGTAGTGCCATTGGCCTTAGATAGTGGCTACAAGGTGGCATTACAGGGCGTCCATTGGGCCGTTTCGCCCCGCTGCATGCCTGACGCTTGACAGGCGCCCCCGGACGCAAGACTGCATTGCGCCGTATCAAGAATTTCTGGGGGATTCCGCGTGGCTAGTGCCGATCTCAAGGTCCGGCCCGTTTCGGGCAAGGCCGATACCAAGGCGTTCATCGAACTCGCCTACCGCCTGAACGGCGACGACCCCAACTGGGTCGCACCGCTTCGCGACGAGGTGGCCGGCACGATCAACCCCAAGAAGAATGGCTGGTTCAGCCATGCCGAGGGCCAGTTGTTCCTCGCCGAGCGTGGCGGCAAGGTGGTCGGCCGCGTCTCCGCGCATATCGACACGCTGGCGCTGCAGATGCCGCCCGAGCAGGGCTTCGGGCCCGGCACCGGCTTCTGGGGCCTGTTCGAGGCTGAGGATGCCGAGGTCGCCGCGGCGGTGATCGCCCAGGCAGAAGACTGGCTGCGCGCCAAGGGCATGACCAAGGCGCTGGGCCCGGTGAGCCTGTCGATCTGGGAGGAGCCGGGCCTGCTGGTAAAGGGCCATGACCATCCGCCGACGGTGCTGATGGGCCATCATCCGGCGCGCTACCAGGGCTGGATCGAGGCGCAGGGCTATGGCCCGGCGAAGAAGCTCGTCACCTATGAGCTGGACATCAGCAAGGAATTCCCGCCGATCGTGCAGCGCATCGTCGCCGCCGGCGAGAAGAATGCCCGCATCCGCATCCGCGAGGTCAACAAGGCGAAGTTCGCCGAGGAAGCCGCGATCATCCTCGCCATCCTCAACGATGCCTGGGGGGACAATTGGGGCTTCGTGCCGCTGACCCAGCCCGAGGTGGACGATGTCGGCAAGAAGCTGAAGCCGCTGGTGTTCAACGACCTGATCCGCATCGCCGAATATGACGGCGAGCCGGTCGCGTTCATGGTCACCCTGCCCGACCTCAACGAGCCACTGAAGCCGCTCAAGGGATCGCTGCTGCCCTTCGGCTGGGCGAAGCTGCTGCTGTGGCTTCGCCGCCCCAAGGCGCGGACGATGCGGGTGCCGCTGATGGGCGTGGTAAAGCGCCTGCAGAGCTCGCGCATGGCGAGCCAGCTGGCCTTCATGATGATCGAATATATCCGTCGCGCCTCGGTGACCCATTATGGCGCGAGCCGCGGCGAGATCGGCTGGATCCTCGACGACAATCAGGGGATGATCGCGATCGCCGATGCGATCGAAAGCAAGATCAACCGCGAATATCTGATCTACCAGAAGGCGCTGTGATCGGTGCGGCAGCGGGCGGGCCTTCCCGCCCGCTGCCGGCCGAGGCTCAGCGGTTCGCCAGCGGGTCGATGCCGGTTTCCTTGATCCACTGATCGCGCGTCTTGCACTGGCGCGGGCGGGCGATGCGGCTGCCCGTGACCGCCTCGGGCTGCACGCAGACACGCACCGAACCGGCCTCCGTCTTGGCAGTGCTTTCGACGCGCTTGTCCTTGTCGGACGCGGCGCTTGCCGGGGCGGCGGCGACGGCAACCAGCGCGCAGGCGCCGAACAGGGTTGCGCCGATGCGAGCGGTACGAGCGACGTTGATCATGTGTCTTCTCCTGAAAATGGCGTGCGGGATCGTTCCGCCGCACGCGATGCGGGGGTTGTTACGCTTGTTGAAATGTCAGCAGTGGTCGTGGGCGATCAGTATTCGTGCAGGGGATCGTTGCCCTCGCGGATCCACGCCTCGCGGGTCTTGCACGCCTTCGTCTTCTTGCGCGTGCCATCGCTTGCCTTGCGCTCGACGCACCAGACATGGCGTCGCGCGTTCGGGTCGAGCGTACGCAGATCCTTCTTCGCGGCCGGCTCGGCTTGGCCGGGCTTCGCCATGGCCTCGGCGGATGCCGCCGCGGTCAGGGTTGTCGCGAGGAGCGTCGCGGCCGGGATCAGGCCGAGCATGTTAGATGGGAGAGTTGCGCGCATGTGCGGTTCCTGTCTGCTTCGAGGGCCGGCGCTCCTTCGCTTTCGCCGGTACCTCGATGTTTTGCAGGACCCGTGCCAGTTTTACGTAGCAAGCAATATCAACAACTTAGCCAAAGTCATTTAAGTGTAATAGCGCCATAATACAGCGGATTTGGCCTGAAGTTGGTGCAGAGCACCATTATCGCTGCCAAACCTCGAAATCGAAACAGGCAACGCGGTTAGCGCAGCGTCACCCAGGTCGGCGTATGATCGCTCGCCTTTTCGCGCCCGCGATATTCTTTGTCGACGCCGGCGCCCGTGAAGCGATCCGCCGCCTGGGGGCTGAGCAGCAGATGGTCGATGCGGAACCCCGCGTCGCGCTGCCAGGCGCCCGCCTGATAGTCCCAGAAGGTCCACACGCCGCCTTTGGGGAAGCGCGTACGCAGCGCGTCGGTCCAGCCTTGGGCGAGCAGCATCCGGTAGCGCTCGCGCGATTCAGGCTGCATCAGCGCATCCTCGGCCATCGCGCGTACCGAGAAGGTGTCATCGTCATTGGGGATGACGTTGAAATCGCCCGCGAGGATCGCGGGGCGTTCCTCGGCGAGCAGTTGCGCGGCCCGGTCGTATAGACGGTCCATCCAGCGCAGCTTGTAGTCGAACTTGGGGCCCGGCTGCGGATTGCCATTGGGCAGATACAGCCCGCCAACGATCAGATCGCCGACTTCCGCCTCGATGTAGCGGCTATGGGCATCCTCGGGATCGCCTGCGAGGCCGCGCTGGCGCTCGACCGGCTGCTGGCCCTTGGCGAGGATCGCGACGCCGTTGAAGCCCTTCTGGCCGTGCCACACCGCGCCATAGCCTGCCGCCTCGATCGCGGCGATGGGCAGCGTGTCGTCGGAACTCTTCAACTCCTGGAGGCAGACGATGTCCGGCTGCTGCTCGGCGAGATACTCGACCAGGCGATCGATCCGCGCCTTGATGCCGTTGACGTTGTAGCTGACGATTTTCAAAGGCTTGCGCTTAGATCGAGAAGCTGGTGCCGCAGCCGCATCCGGATGCCGCATTGGGGTTGGTCACCGCGAAATGCGCGCCGCCGAGATTGTCGATGAAATCCACCTGCGCGCCGCGGACCAGATCGAGGCTGACCGAATCGACCACCAACTGCACGCCATCGACTTCGGCGACGCTGTCATCGGCCTCCACGCCCTCGGCCAGGCCGAAGCGATACTGGAAACCCGAACAGCCGCCGCCTTCCACCGAAAGCCGCAGGATCGCGGGCTTGGCCTGCTTGGCGGCAATCGCGGCGACACGCGCCGCAGCGGCGGGCGTCAGCGCGATGGTGGGCTGGTCGATGGTCGTCGTCATGGGCGTCAGATAATGCGCCCATGCCCGTCCGGCAATGCGCTCAGCGCTGGCCGCGCGGACCGCCGACGCCACCCGCAACCGGCGCCTGCGCGATATATTCGCCCGACTGGATGAACGGGATCGGATTGATCGCGCGACCATCCAAGCGCACCTCGTAATGAAGGTGCGTTCCGGTCGAGCGGCCGGTCGAGCCCATCAGGCCGATGATCTGGCCGCGATGGACGCGCGTATTGTCCGCAACCAGGATCTTCGAGAGATGGCCGTAGCGTGTTTCCATGCCGCGCCCATGGTTGATCTCGACGAGATTGCCATACCCGCCCTGGCGTCCGGCATGCGAGACGATACCATCGGCCGTTGCGTAGATCGGCGTGCCCATCTGGCCCGGGATGTCGACGCCCGCGTGCATCGCTGCGGTGCCGCGGAACGGGTCCGAACGAACGCCGTAATGCGAGGTGAAGCTGACATGCTGCACCGGCTGCATCGACGGGATCGAGATGGTGCTCGATTCGATCGAGTCGAGCTTCTTCCAGGTCTCGAACAGGGTGCGAAACTGGGCGTCCGCGTCGGCAGTGGTCGCCGCGGCTGCGTCCTCGTCGCTGACCGCCTCATACGGGCCGCCCATGGCGACGGTCACCTTGACGAAGCGATTGGGCGCGAGCCCGAGATGCTGAAGCTGCGCGGCGGCCTGGCGCACCCGCGCCTCGCCGACCTTCTGCGCCTGCGCGGCGAGCGCGACCTGGCGCGCCTCGACCTTGTGGAGCGGTGCGACAATCTCGTCGGTCAGCGCGCTGGTCTGCGGGGACGCAGCGGCGAGATCGGCCTCGAGGACCGAGCGATCGGCCTTGCCCGATACGACCGCGTTGAGCACTGCCTGGCGCTGCTCGATCTTGGCAGCCTGCAGCTTGGCAGCTTCCTTGGCGGCGGCGACTTCGGCGCGCATATGGGCAACCTCGGCGCGCATCGCGGCGACCTGCGCCTCGGGCGAACCCGCCACCGGCGCGGTATAGGCGATCGCGCCGGCCATCGCCTGCGACATGCCATAGCCGGAAAAAAGCACGGTCAGCGTCGCGGCGGAGGCGAACAGCGCCTGCGACCGGCCGCCCACGCTGAAGCGACGCAGCTTGCCGCCTTCGTGGAGAATCACATCACGAGTGGTGAAGAAGTCCCGGAACTTGCGTGCGAAATCGTCGTTCTTGCGTTCAGACGGTACAGCCATGAGTCCCCGGCGCATTCATGGAAGCGAAGCCGGGCGATCCGGCATTGCACTTCAGGATGATGCGGACGGATTGGGCAGCCCCTGACCTCGCCGTCCCGCTTGGGGACTCTTTTGGAGGATAATCAGCCGGCAGCAAGCGCTTGGTAGTAATCCCGCGTCAGACCGGCTGCTTCGCGCGCCGAGTCGTTGAACGGTGGCTTAACGGCCCCACGGAAATGCGTGCGGACAAGCTGGTGCCAGGTCGTTTCGGGATTGCAACCACCGGCCTTGCAGGCCGACTCAAACCACGCCGTACCAGCCCGTACGTGCCGCACCTCGTCAGTCAGAATGCGCGTCAGAATCTTCGCCGTCACCGTGTCACCGACGGCGTCGAACCGCTCGATTGTCGCGGGCGTGACATCCAGCCCGCGCGCCTCCAGCACCATCGGCACTACGGCCAGACGCGCCTTGACATCGTGCGCAGTCTCGGCGGCGGCATCCCATAATCCGTCATGGGCGGGTAGCGCGCCATAGTGACTGCCGAGGCCGCGCAGCCGCCGGTCGAGCAGCGCGAAATGCATCGCCTCGTCGGCACCGACGCGCATCCAGTCGTCGGTGAAGCCGGTCGGGAACTGCGCGCCAAAGCGGCCGATCAGGTCGAAGGCAAGGTCGATCGCGACGAATTCGATATGTGCGAGCGCGTGGATCAGCGCGATCCGGCTGCGCTCGGAGCCGCCGCGCCCGCGCTTGGGCATGCGGTTGGGCGGCAGCAGTTCGGGCGCATCCGGCCGCGCCGGACGATCGGGCATGGCGACGTCGAAGCGGACGTCGAGGCGACCCAGCCGCCAGTCGCGCGCGGCGGCCCGGGCCCGCATCACCTTGTCGGTCGGGTCGGCGGCATCGAGTACCGCCCGCACCGCCGCGCCCACGCTTTGCCTTTGGCTCACCCGAGCGCCTTTGCCGCGTCCAGCACCTCGGCGGCATGGCCGGGCACCTTCACCTTGCGCCAGGCGCGCACCAGCATGCCCGCGGCATCGAACAGGAAGGTCGAGCGCTCGATGCCCATATATTTCTTCCCATACATCGACTTCTCGACCCACACCCCCAGCGCCTCCATCAGCGCCCCGTCCTCATCGGTGGCGAGCGGCACGGTGAGCTCGTACTTGGCGGTGAACTTCTGATGCTTTGCGGGCGGATCCTTCGAGATGCCGAGCAGCTTCACGCCGAGCGCCTCGAACTCCGGCATCAGCGCGGTGAAGTCCTGCGCTTCGCGGGTGCAGCCCGAGGTATCGTCCTTTGGATAGAAATAGAGGATGAAGGGCGCGCCTGCGCCCCATTCGGGAAGCGCGATCGCGCTGCCGTCCGCCGCCACCAGCGCGTTCCTGGGGAGCGCGTCGCCCTGCTCGATGCTCATCATCTGGTCTCCGTCACGTGCCGGCCTGTATCGCGGCCCAGCAGTCGCGCACCTCCTGCCGCGTCGCGTCGAGCGTCGCAACCACCGCTTCCCAATCGGGCAGACCCAGCGCGCGGGCAATCAGCGCGCGGGTGCGCTCGCCCGGAGGCTGCGCATCCGGGGCGACCAGTCGCAGCGTCACCAGCAACCGGGTGAGGAAGTCGTGCGCCGGTCGCAGCGGCGGGGGCACAATCCGCTGTCCCGCCAGCGCGTCGATCGCCCTGCCCAGCTGCGGATCGAAGCCGTTGCGATGGCAGAGCTGCTGAACGTGCACCGCGAACTCCAGGTCGACCAACCCGCCATCGAGCAGCTTGGCATCGAGCGGCCCCGCCGGCGGCTTGTGCGCGGCCATGTCGGCGCGCATCTTGGCGGCATCGGCGAGGATGTCGCGATCCGGCCGGGCGCCGTGGAGCACACGGCTAATGATCGCCTGCACCTGCACGCGCGCCTCGGACGAACCAAATACCGGGCGGGCACGGGTCAGCGCCATATGCTCCCAGGTCCAGGCGTCCTTTTCCTGATAGCTGGCAAAGCCTTCGAGTGAGACCGACAGCGGGCCCTGGGCGCCTGAAGGCCGCAGCCGAGTATCGACTTCATAGAGTGGCCCGGCGGCGGTAGGCACCGAGAGGGCCGCCGTCACCCGCTGCGCCAACCGGTTGTAATAGGTCACCGCGCCGAGTGGCCGCCGTCCGTCCGATTCCGCCGCATAGTCGCCGGTGAACAGGTAGATCAGGTCGAGGTCCGAGGCATGGGTGAGCGCCCCCCCGCCCATCCGCCCCAGTGCGAGGATCACCAGCTCGCTGCCGGGCACATGGCCGTGCTGACCGGCAAACTCCGCCACCGTGGCGGCGGCGAGCACCTCGATCGCCGCCTCGGCAACTCGGGCATAGCCGGCGGACACGTCGAGCGGGTCGCTCGCCCCCGCGACGATCTGCGCGCCCAGGGCGAAGCGCTTCTCGTTGACGATTCGACGGACATGTTCGAGCAGCCACTGATAATCGGCCCCCCGCTCGGCGGCGGCCATGGTCGCCATCAGGTCAGGTACGGCGCCGACGGGCGCGAGGGCGCTGGCGTCGATCAGCCCGTCGAGCAGTTCCGCCCGGCGGCCGAGCTGCTCGGCCAGTGTCGGCGCATGGCTGAGGATCGCGCTGAGCAGCCGGGTAAGCGCCGGCTGCGCCTCAAGCAGGCGGAAGATGTTCACCGCGCTTGGCAGCCGCTTGAGCATCGCATCGAAGCGGGTGATCGCATGCTGCGGATCGGGCGCGCCGCCGAATCCCGCCATCAGCGTCGGCAGCACCGCCTCCAGCGCACTTTGCGCCGCCGGACTGCGCAGCGCTGGGTAGGTAGCGCCGCGCCAGCCCTCCACCACGCGACGCGCGACGTCGGCGTCGGCGAAACCCGCCTGCGCCAGCCGCTCGCCCAGCGTATCGGGATCGCTCGGCAGCCCACTGCCGCCCGCCTCGGCCAGCGCGTCATAAATGCGGCCGACCCGCTCGACATGCGGCTGGAGCAGCGCGATCAGTGCCGCGCCGTCCGCCACCCCATGCAGTCGCGCGACATGGTCGAGCGCCGCCGGATCGCTCGGCAGCGTGTGCGTCTGGCGGTCGTCGATCATCTGCAGGCGATGCTCGATCGTGCGGAGCAGCACATAGGCCTCGTCCAGCGCTGCGGCCTCGCCCGCATGGATCCGCCCCGCGGCGGCCAGCGCCGCGAGCGCATCGCGGGTGGCGGGCACGCGCAGCGCGGGGTCGCGACCGCCATGGATCAGCTGGTGGATCTGCGCGAAGAACTCGACCTCGCGAATGCCGCCGCGGCCGCGCTTAAGATCATAGCCGGGCCCGAACCGCTGACCCTGCTGGTAGTGGTCGCGGATGCGTCGCGAAATCTCCTGGATCTCGCGGATCGTCCCATAGTCGAGCGCACGCCGCCACACGAAGGGACGGATCGCATCGAGGAAGCTCTCGCCCAGCGCGGTATCGCCACCGGCAGCGCGAGCGCGGATGAAGGCCGCGCGCTCCCAGGGCAGTGCCTGGCTTTCATAATAGCTGATCGCCGCTTCCACGGGCAATGCGATCGGCGTCACCTCGGGCGAGGGCCGCAGCCGCAGGTCGACGCGGAGCACATAGCCATCGCCGTCACGCGCCTGGAGGATCTCCAGAACCCGCCGCGCAATCCGCACTGCCGCATCCTCGGGCACCTCGCGCGGGCGACAGGGCAGCGTCGCAGGGTCGAAGATCAGGATCGGGTCGATGTCCGACGAGTAATTGAGCTCGCGACTGCCCTGCTTGCCCAGCGCGATGGCGGCAAAACCCCGCAGTTCGGCATCGGGGGTGCGCTCGCGGATCGCGGCACGGATCGCGCGATCGAGCGCCTCGTCGGCGAAATCGCTGAGCAAACGGGTGGTGCGGCCAAAATCATAGCTGCCCGACAGATCCCCGACGGCCGCGATCAATGCGAGCCGCCGCCGCTGGATGCGCAGGGCCTGTGGCTCGGGCATGTCGGTCGTGGGGGTAGCTGCAAAGCCGATCGGATCGGCGAGCGCAACCGCCGGATCCGCGACAATGTCCCCCTCTCGCCCGGCAATCACGGCAAGAAATGGAGAGTGCTGGGCAATCCGCGCAAGCACGGCAGAGAAATCAGCTTCGATCACGAGAAACCTTATCGTCCAAAAACCGCACAGCTGCGATGAACTGCAACTATTTGAAGCAACGAATGCATCGGATGACCGTTAGGTGACCGTGGTTCAGACGATCCCCTCCAAGGCCCAGACGGCAGATTCGGCGACCCCCTGTCGCATCGAGCCGCCGCGTGCGTGCGACGGGATCGGACGGGCGATCGCCAACGCCTATGCGCGGGATCTCGGCCTGCCGCAGGACATGGCGATGCTGCTCGCCAAGCTAAACGACCGCGATCCTCGCTGCGCCTGGTAGGCGTCACCGCCCCTGCATGTCCCGATGCGCGCTCGGCATGCGCACGGTCAGCCCGTTCAGCGCGTCGGTGAGCAGGATCTGACAGGCGAGCCGGCTGGTCCGCACTGCACCCATCGCCAGATCCAGCATGTCCTCCTCGGCTTCGCTCGCCGGCGGCAGCCGTTCGAAATCAGCCGCCGAGACGATGACATGGCACGTGGAGCACGCCATCTGCCCCTCGCACGTTCCTTCCAGCGGCTGACCGGCATTCTGCGCGACTTCCAGCAGCCGCGCGCCCGGCTGCGCCTCCACTTCCTGGACCGCACCGCTCGCCGCCTCGAACCGCACCCGGATCATGCTGCCACTCGCTGGGCGTCGGCAGCGGCGCAAATGCGGTCGAGTGCGGTCATCAATTCCTCCTCGGTGGTCCTCCGGCCGAAGCCGATACGAATGCTGGAACGCGCCTGCGCGTCCGAGAGGCCCAACGCACGCAGTACGTGGCTCGGCCGTCCCGAGCCGCTGGCACAGGCCGAGCCAGCGGAAAAGGCGATGTCGCGCAGGTCGGACATCAGCCGGGCGACGTCGAGGCCATCGCGGCGAAGGCTGAGATTGCCGTGGTAGCGGTGGCTGGCGGAGCCGTTGAGGGTCCAGCCTCTTATTCCCCTCCCGCCTGCGGGAGGGAGTGTCAGGTTGGCCATGCCCCCGGCAGGGTCTGAACAGCGCGGGGCGCTGTTCACCTGATCACTGGGAGGGTGAGAGAGGGTCGCGGGCGACATCGGTGAAGAAGGAACCTCCACGTCGCACCCTCCCCCATCCGCTCCCGCAAGCGGGAAGGGGGATAGTTGGAATCGCTCGGAGGCTATCGCGAACAAGCGGGCGACATGCGCCGCATCCTCTGCGCCCCGCGCGCCAGCCACCCTAGCCGCAGCTCCGAACCCGGCACACAGCGCCGGCGACAGCGTCCCCGAGCGCCCGAGCGCTTCCTGCCCCCCGCCGTGCAGCAGCGGCGCCAGCGTCACCCCCTCGCGCACCCACAGCGCGCCGATACCCTTGGGTCCGTGGATCTTGTGTGCGGAGATTGCCACCAGGTCGCACGTCGGCGGGATCGGCACACGGCCATAGCCCTGCACCGCGTCGCACAGGAACAGCGCGCCCGCTTCGTGCGCGATCTCGGCCAGCGCCGCGATCGGCTGGACCACGCCGATCTCGTTGTTGACCAGCATCGCCGCGACCAGCCCGGTGCCCGGCGCGATCGCCGCCCGGGCGACCTCCAGATCGACCAGCCCGTCGGCGCCCACCGGCAAGATCGTCACCGGTCGGCCGGTCGCGGCCACCGTGTCCAGCACCGCCGCATGCTCGGTGGCCAGCGTCACGATCGACCCGGAGGTGCCCTTGATCGCCCAGTTGAGCGCCTCGGTCGCGCCGCTGGTGAAAGCGAGGCGCCCGCCCGGCGGCAGCAGTGCCGCCACCTGCGCCCGCGCGACTTCCACCGCCGCCCGCGCTGCTCGGCCCACCGCGTGGGGCGAATGCGGATTGGCATGCTGCGACTCCAGCCAGGGTAGCATCGCCGCCAGGGCCTCGGGGGCAAGCGGCGTGGTCGCCTGATAGTCGAGATAGATCATGCGGCCCGCGCCCGTGCGTCCTCGAAGGTCGCGCGCCACAGCGCTGCGAAGCAATCGACATCGGCCTCGGTGGTGCTCCGCCCGAAGCTGACGCGCACGACTTCGCGCAGTGCAGGCTCGGTCCAGCCCATCGCGGTCAGCACATGGCTGGGCCGCATGCTGCCAGAGGAGCAGGCGCTGCCCGCCGACACCGCGACGCCCGCAAGATCGAAGCGGATCAGCTGCGCCGCCGAGGACACGCCCGGCATCCGATAGGCGCCGATCAGCGGACTGCGCGGGCTCTCCGCCCCCACCACTTCGCCCCCAACCGCGAGAATCGTCGCCTCCAGCCCCGCGCGCAGCCGAGCCATTTCCGCCAAGTCCTCGGGCACCGCCACGGCGGCCGCGTAGCCGAGCGCACCGGGCAGGTTCTCGGTCCCCGCGCGATAGCCCTTTTCTTGCCCGCCGGTCGGCAGCAATACGCCCAGATCGCGCACCAGGAGGGCGCCGATGCCCGGCGGCCCGCCACGCTTGTGGGCGGAGACGGCGACCAGATCGGCATGGCGCAACACCTCCGCATCGGCATGCGCGGGCATCTGCGCGGCATCGACCAGCAGGAGACCGCCTGCACCGTGGACGATGTCCGCAATCGCCGCGATCGGCTGGCGCACCCCGGTTTCGCTGTTCGCCCATTGCACGCAGACCAGCGTCCGGCCCTCGTCCTGCAGCGCGGTCGCAAGGGCATCCAGGTTCAGCAGACCGCCTGCCCCCACCGGCAGCACCGTCGCGCCTTCGCCAAGCCGCAGCACCGCGTCATGCTCCACCGCGGTGATCAACCGACGGTCGGCGACGCTGCGCCCCATCGCGATCGCCAACGATTCGCTCGCGCCGCTGGTCAGCAGCAGCTCGTGCGCCCAGCCATAGGCCGCGGCGATCCGCCGCCGGGCATCCTCCAGCGCCGCTCGCGCCGCGCGCCCGTCGCCATGCGGCGAGGAGGGGTTCGCCCAGCGCTGCATCCCCTCCACCACCGCCGCCACCGCTTCCGGCAGCATCGGGGTCGTCGCGGCGTGATCCAGATAGAGTCGAGCGGCCAATGGCGTTCCAATTGCGTGAAGGGACCCGCTGCCTATATAGCGACCTAGTTCCTGCGCTCTACCGCGCATCTCCCTATCGAACAGGACCTGCCTTGCCCGAAGTCATTTTTCCCGGACCCGAAGGCCGCCTCGAGGGCCGCTTCGCCCCCGCCCCGCGCCCGCGCGCACCGGTTGCGATGATCCTCCACCCGCATCCCAATGCGGGCGGCACGATGAACAACCGCATCGTCCAGGATCTCTACAAGACCTTCCAACGCCGGGGCTTCGCCACGCTGCGCTTCAACTTCCGCGGCGTCGGCAAGAGCCAGGGCGTGTTCGACAACGGCATCGGCGAGCTTTCGGACGCCGCCAGCGCGCTCGACTGGGTGCAGAGCTTCCACCCCGAAGCGTCGTCCACCTGGGTTGCTGGCTTCGGCTTCGGCGCCTGGATCGGCATGCAGCTGCTGATGCGCCGCCCGGAAATCCGCGGCTTCATCTCGGTCGCGCCGCCGGCGAACATGTTCGACTTCACCTTCCTCGCCCCCTGCCCCAGCTCGGGCATCATCATCCAAGGCGAGCAGGACGAGGTCGTCACCCCCGGCGCGGTGCAGAAGCTGGTCGACAAGCTGCGCACCCAGAAGCACATCACCATCCACCACGATACCATCCCGGGCGCGAACCACTTCTTCGAGCACGAAATGGAGCAGCTGATGGGCTCGGTCGACCGCTATCTCGACATGCGGCTCGATCCCAACTGCCCGATCCGCTGAGGATCCTGCGGCTCAGCGCGACGCGAACGTCGCGCTGAGCCAGCGATCGACCACAGCGGTGGCGGGATAGTCCGCCTCGCCCAGTTGGCGGTTCATTGCAACATGGCCGCGCAGGCCCCGGCCCTCAAAGCCCTGCAGCTCCACCTTCGATCCTTCCGCACGCAGCGCCTTGGCGAGCGCTTCGGACTGGCGCATGCCGTCCTCACGCTGCACGTGGAGAATCAGGAACGACAGCACGTTCGGCCCCTTGGTGTGCGCGATCGGCGACAAGGCGCGCTGCCGTGCCGGATCGGTGCCGAACGCCTCCCTATAGATCGGCGCCATGAAGCCGCCGGCCTCGGCCATCTGCGCGGGCACGTCATAGGCCGCGCCGTCGAGCAGCACCACACCGCGCAGCTGATCCAGCATCAGATCCTGCGCATGGATGTAGCGTGGATCCGTGGCGACCAACGCGGCGAGATGCGCGCCGGCGCTATGCCCCATCAGCACCATGCGGCTCGGGTTGAAACCGAGGTCGCGCGCGTGCGCCACCAGCCAGGCGAGCGCGGCCGCAACGTCTTGCGCCTGCTGCTCGACGGTGGCGCCGGGTACCAGCCGATAGTCGATCGTGGCGAAGGCATAGCCGTTGCCGGTGAAATGCCGGATCTTGGCCGCGCCCGTCGCATTGTCCTTGGAACCATGCTCCCAGCCGCCGCCATGGACGAAGACGATCAGCGGCGGCGCGCTGCGGGTAAAGACGGTCGGCGGGTAGTAATCGAACTTCTGCTCGGGCGCAGTGCCATAAGCGAGGTTGCGCTTCGGCGCGAAGGCCGAGGGCGCCGCCGGCTCGACGTGGTGCTGGGCGAGCACGGGCGGACCCGCGAGGAACAGTCCGGCTACCACCCACCCGATCGCGCGCATCCTGGCTCTCCTGCTGCGGGCGGCAGGATATCGCAGATGGGCAAGCGCCGGCGACTCGAAATAGGTCGCAAGATGTAACGATCCCGCGGAGGGGAGCGCAGGTTGCGACGTCGCAGCCCTACACCGTCCAGATCAGCACGTTCGCCAAAATCACCAGCACGCAGACCAGCATCAGCACGCCGCGCTGCCGATCGCCGCGGCGGAGCACGGTCACCCCGCCCCAGGCGAGCGCGAACACCGCCAGCATGGCGATGCCCATGGTCAGCGGATACAGGCCGGCAAGCCCGCTCAGGTCACCACCGCCCATACGGTCACGCCCGTGACGACGCAGACGCAGCAGCAGGCCGCGGCCCCCGCCAGCTTGGGATCGCTGCGATAGGCAATGCGCAGCGCGAACCAGAGGAAGTGGCCGAGCGCGAGCGTGCCGATACTGGCGACCTGGGCGATCGCCCCGCCGACCGGATTCCCGCGATCATTCCGTGCCCCCGAGCGTCCGCGCATATTCCTCCTGGTCGACGTTGCCGCCCGAAACGATCACCAGCGTCCCGGGTTCCGCCGGAATCTTGCCACCGAGCAGCGCGGCGATTCCGGCCGCCCCGCCCGGCTCCACCACCAGACGCAGCTTTGCCGCCGCCCAGCGCTGTGCCGTTCTGATCTCCCGCTCACTGACTGCGATGCCGGTCGCACCACGCCGCGCAAGCACCTCGAAGGTAAGCGAAGAAACCCGCTGCGTCTGTAGCGAATCGCACGCCGTCGGCGGCGGATTGTCTCCAACCGGTTCGATCCAACCCGATTCGAGACTCCGCCGCATGTCGTCCCAGCCCTCGGGCTCTACGGGGAAGATCTCCGCCTCGGGCAGCGCCAGCGCGATCCCGGCGGAAAGCCCGCCGCCGCCGCACGGCACCAGCACCCGCGCCGGCACTTCCAGTCCCGCCTCGGCCATCTGCTTGGCAGCCTCGATCCCGGCGCTCCCCTGCCCCTCGATGATCCAGGTATCGTCGAAACTCGGCACCAGCGCCGCGCCGCGGGCATGGGCGAGCTGCTCGGCGATCTTCTCGCGGCTTTCGGTGCGGCGGTCGTAGCGGACAACCTCGGCGCCGAGCGCCAGCGTCGCCTCGAGCTTCACCTTGGGCGCATCGGCCGGCATCACGATCACCGCTGGGATGCCGAGCCGCTTCGCCGCCCAGGCCACGCCCTGCGCATGGTTGCCCGAGGAGAAGGCGACCACGCCCTTGTCGCGCACCCGTTCGTCGAGCGCGGTCAGCCGGTGCCACGCGCCGCGGATCTTGAAGGCGCCGATCGGCTGCAGGCTTTCGGCCTTGAACGCGACCGGCACGCCGCGCACTTCCTGCACCAATAACGGGGTCGGCGGCAGGATCGCGCCCACCTTGGCGGCGGCATCGCGGACCCCTGCACGGGTAGGCTGTCGCAGAATCGTCACAGAGCATCCCTCACCGTGAAAAAACGGACCCTGGAATCACTTTACACGGGGGTCCGACGCGCATATGTGCGCTCCTCCGCTGCCCCATGGGACTTCCAACCGCAAGGCAGCTTTTCGTCAATGTTTGCCTCGCGGCATTTGGAGGTCCCTTGAGTTGCACAAGCATCATCGCGCGCTGGGGTTAGCGACCACCCAGATCGGCACCGCCCGTGTAGCCGACATCGCTAAGCTTCGTCCGGTCCAGCCGGTAACGCTCGTCCGCCCGCACGCCGCATCGCGTGCGGCCCGGTTCTTCGCCGAGAAGTTCCCGGGTCGTTCGATGTATGCCGTGAAGGCCAATCCCTCGCCGGATCTGATCCAGATCCTGTGGGAGAGCGGAATCACGCATTTCGACGTCGCATCGATCGCCGAGGTTCGCCTCGTCGCCGGTGTCGCGCCGGAAGCAACCCTGTGCTTCATGCACCCGGTAAAGGCTGAGGAAGCCATCGCCGAGGCGTATTTCGAGCACGGTGTTCGCGTCTTCAGCCTGGACAGCATGGAAGAGCTGGACAAGATCGTTCGCGCCACCAAGGGCGCCACCGATCTCACGCTGTGCGTACGCCTCCGCGTTTCGTCGGATCACTCGAAGCTCAGCCTCGCGTCGAAGTTCGGCGTCGGCCCGGGCGAGAGCAAGGACCTGCTGATCGCGGTTCGCCAGGTAGCGGATGCCCTGGGCATCTGCTTCCATGTCGGCAGCCAGGCGATGTCGCCCGAGGCCTATGCCAATGCGATGGAGCGCGCTCGCGCCGCCATCGTCGAGGCTGGCGTAACGGTCGATGTCGTCGATGTCGGCGGCGGGTTCCCGTCCAGCTATCCCGGCATGGAGCCGCCGCCGCTCGAGCGCTATTTCGCGACGATCCACCGCGCCTTCGAAAGCCTGCCGATTTCCTATTCGGCAGAGCTGTGGGCCGAGCCGGGCCGCGCGCTGTGCGCCGAATACAGCTCGCTGATCGTGCGCGTCGAGCGTCGTCGCGGCGACGAGCTGTACATCAACGACGGTGCGTATGGCGCGCTGTTCGATGCGGCACATATCGGCTGGCGCTTCCCGGTCCGTCTTCTCCGCGAGCCGGATTCGAATGCCAAGGACATGGGCTTCAGCTTCTACGGCCCCACCTGCGACGACATGGATCGCATGGCGGGCCCGTTCGACCTGCCGGCCGACATCCAGGCGGGTGACTATATCGAGATCGGCATGCTCGGCGCCTATGGTGCTGCGATGCGTACCGGCTTCAACGGCTTTACCGCCGGCGACACCGTGATCGTCGACGACGAGCCGATGGTCTCGCTCTACACCGGCGAAGACGAGGCGGCGCAAGCCACGCCGTCGAACGTCGTCAAGCTGTAATCAGCACGTCTTACCTGACCTCGTGCCCCTCCCGCTTGCGGGAGGGGTCGGGGAAGGGCATGGCGTGTTCCTGGTTGGGAGCGGCCGAACAGCCCCTCCCCTAACCCCTCCCGCAAGCGGAAGGGGCTTTATGGGTTTCCGCGTCCCCTTTGAATGACGGCGGCCATGTGAAAATGGGAGTTCCCATGTCCGACAGCCTCACCAAGACCGCGGCGGCCAACGCCCCGATCAACGACAACCGCAAGGCCGAACTGCTTTCCAAGCAGGTCAAGCACATCGACATCAAGAGCTTCGACGCGCGTCCGATCGTCGACGCGATGAGCGACATGAGCTTCACCAGCCGCGACCTCGGCCGCGCGACCAAGATCTACAACGACATGCTGGCCGACAAGGACTGCACGGTCTGCCTCGTGATCGCGGGCTCGACATCGGCCGGCGGCTGCATGGACCTCTATGCGGATCTGGTGCGCAACAACATGGTCGACGTGATCGTCGCCACCGGCGCCACCATCGTCGACATGGATTTCTTCGAGGGCCTGGGCCACAAGCACTATCAGGCGCTTGAGATCCCCGACGACGACACGCTGCGCTCGCTCTATATCGACCGCATCTACGACACCTATATCGACGAGGAGCAGCTCCAGGACTGCGACTTCACGATCAACAAGATCGCGAACGAGCTGGAGCCGCGAGCCTATTCGAGCCGCGCCTTCATCCGCGAGATGGGCAAGTATCTGTCGGAGCACGGCAAGAAGGAAAACAGCCTCGTCAAGCTCGCCTATGAGCATGACGTGCCGATCTTCTGCCCGGCGTTCGTCGACAGCTCGGCCGGCTTCGGCCTCGTCAAGCACCAGGTCGACCAGATGAAGGCCGGCAAGCCCTACCTGATGATCGACGCGGTTGCGGACTTCCGCGAGCTGACCGAGATCAAGATCCAGGCGGGCACCACCGGCCTGCTGATGATCGGCGGCGGCGTGCCGAAGAACTTCATCCAGGACACCGTCGTCTGCGCCGAGATCCTCGGCCACGAGGATGTGGAAGTGCACAAGTATGCGGTACAGATCACCGTCGCCGACGTGCGCGACGGCGCCTGCTCGTCCTCGACGCTGCAGGAAGCCGCCAGCTGGGGCAAGGTGAACACCGGCATCGAGCAGATGGTGTTCGCGGAAGCCGGTTCGGTGATGCCGCTGCTGGCGAGCGACGCCTATCACCGCGGCTACTGGAAGGACCGCGCCAAGCGTGGCTGGGCGAAGCTGTTCGCCTGAGCCTTTTCGGGACCAACAAAGCAGACGGCCGGGGAGCGATCCCCGGCCGTTTTGCTATCAGATCCTCCCCGGAACGGGGAGGGGGACCATGCGCAGCATGGTGGAGGGGGAGCGCCGCGGGCGAGTCCCTCGTGGAGATCCCCCTCCACCACGCGGCTGCGCCGCGCAGTCCCCTTCCCCGTTCCGGGGCGGATCTGGGTCACCCCTCGACCGCTTCCCGCGCAGCCTTCGCCATCGCGGTCAGCTGCGCCAGCGTTTCCTCGAACCGCCCCTCGCGCTCGGCATCGCGGAGGAACTTCACCCGCTCGACCAACACCTCCTTCGGCGTCGGCTGCTGTCCGAACAGCGCCAGCACCTCGTCGGCAAACTCGTCGAGCGGCTGGTAGCCCGGCCGCTGGCTCTGCCCCGGCGTCAGCTCGGTCTGCACCGCCGGCGGCGCGAGCTCGATCACCTCGACCTTCCCCTCCAGCATCGTGCGGAGCGACACGGTGTAGCTGTGCATCGCCGCCTTGGTGGCGTTGTAGGTGGGCGTGGTGACCAATGGCACGAAGGCCAGGCCGGACGTCACGTTGACGATCGCTGCATCGGGCGTCGCCGCGAGATGCTCGACGAGCGCGTCGATCAGCCGGATCGGCCCGAGCAGATTGGTCGCGATCGTCGCCTCGGCATCGGCGAGGTCACGCTTGACGTCGAGTCCCTCGAACCGCATGATCCCGGCATTGTTGATCAGGACGTTCACGGTGGGATGCGCCGCCAGCAGCCGCGCGGCGAAGTCCGCCACACCCTCGGCGCTTTCCACATCGAGCGTCAGCGCATGCATGTTCGCCCGCCCCTCGCAGGCCGCCTCCAACGCCTCTAGCCGCCGGCCCGCGACGATCACGGTGTTGCCCGCGTCGTGGAACCGGTGCGCGAGCGCCTCGCCGATGCCCGAGCCGCCGCCCGTGATCAGGATGGTGTTGCCGCTGGTCTTCATCATCGCCTCCAGTGCTGAATTGCTGGCGGCGATGTACGCCGCTAGGCTCCCAACGAAAGAAGGCACCCGAAAGATTTATACGCACCCGAAAGAGAGTGATGCCATGCCCGCCCTCCCACCTGCCGCGACGCCCTGCCCCGCCGAGATCGATCCCCGCGTCGAGGCGCTGGTGACCGAGGTGATCGGCCGCGTCGCCGACAAATGGACGATGCTGATCCTCGAGACGCTGATCGAGCAGGGCGAATCACGCTTCACCCGGATCGGCAAGGCCGTGCCCGGCATCAGCCAGAAGATGCTCACCCAAACGCTGCGCCAGATGGAGCGCGACGGGCTGGTGACCCGCACCGTGCACCCCGTGATCCCGCCGCGCGTCGACTATCGCCTGACGGATCTCGGCGAGAGCCTGGGCGAGGCGTTCTGCGGGGTGTGGCTCTGGGCGGCGGCCAATCTGGAGCGTATCGAGGAATCGCGCACCGCGTTCGACGCGCGCAATCCCAAGGCCTGATCCTCGAGCGCTAGGCCCGCGCGCGCCGGATGGTCCCGTCCGCGGCGCGAGAATGCTTCAAGGCTGCTGCTCCAGCCGTGCCACCATCCGCCGCACCGCGTCGATCTGGAAGCCGTGCCGCAGCTGAAAGCCGAAGGGTTCGCTATACCCCCACCAGTCCCAGCAGCCGAGTGGGTTGCCCTCGATAAGCGTCGACTTGTCGACCTGCGGATAGAGCATGATGATCCGGTTGCCGTCTGCCCAGCCGTTATAGCCAAGCCGCGCATAGAGGATGTCACTGTTCAGCGTGTCGGCGCTCTGCAGGCAGCCATGGAAGACCACATGTACCGCACACGCGGCTCCGCGCTCCCGGCAGGATGCGGGCACATAGACATAGCCCCGGTCCGCCAGCATCGCAGGGCGGCCGCGATACAGGCGCTGGTCGAACGGCATCGGCGTGGCGGACAGCACCGCCGGCGGCCGCGCCTTCAACCCATAGATATGGTTCAGGATCGCATAGGGCTGGTCATAGGGGGCGCCTTCGTACAGGCAGGAGACGATGAAGGTCGGGGTGGTGTCTCCGCAGTCGGGACCCACGATGCTGGCCGAGACGAAGGCATGGCTTGCCGGCACCCCGTCGACATAGCGCAGCGCGGGCTCCGGCACCCCGGCAAGGCCGTAAAACGCCCGCAGCGATCGCATCACCGCCGGCGCGACGACCAAATCCTTGGTGCCGCTGAACAGATAGATGCGCTGCCGTGCGATGTTCGCCACCGGATCGATCACCCGATCGCGGGCAAACCCGGTCGCTGCTTCCCAACTCCGTGCGGGCGACCACGCCTTGTCCATGCAGAACGGCTTGGCGCCAGCCGCACGGAATACCGAGCCGCAATTGTACAGCCCGCCCGCAACGATGCCGACCCCCATCACCTCGCTTGACCAGGCGACCGAATATTGGACCGCCATGAAGCCGCCCGAGGATAGGCCGGACACGGAAACCTTGGTGCGATCCGCCCCCAGCGCCGGCAGCTCCTGCGCGGAAGTACAGGGCACCCAGCACAGCGTAAGCAGCGAAATGAAAACGAAAAAGGCGCGCATCTCTCACCCCCCGGTGACCATGATGATCTGCGCCACGGCCGCTCTTCGGCGGCCACTGGTCGCACCTGCGATCCGGCATGATCCGTAGCATGGTTCGCTGCATCCGCGAATGCAAAATGGCGGCGCGCGCATAGCGAGCGCCAGTTAAAGGTCGCCGGGGGGGCAGATCACCGCTAGGTCGTCGCACCCGGCATAGGCAGGGAGACTGCTGGCGAAATAGCGCGCAGGCGTCCGGGGCGCAGCGGAGGCTTTGCGGGGCCGCTTGCCGACCGCTTGCGGCACCATCATCCTGGTCGCCTGCCGAGATCCATTGCCGGCGACCTCAAGGGTCTTTCCGCTTGCGCCCTATGGGCCACCCCGCCTTATCGCTAACCGATCGCAACACTATCGCGAACGGTTAGCGATAATTATCCCCCCGCCCCCAATAGGTCGTGCCGCCGCAGGGCGTGGCGCAACTGATCATAGGTCAGCCCCAGTGCCTCGGCGGTGACGCGCTGGTTGAAGCGGTGCTCCGATAGCGCTTGCGACAGGAGCTGTTTCTCGAACCGCGATACCCGCGTTTTGAAGTCGCCGCCAAGATCCGCGAGGGAAGGCGGTGCGGGGGTGGCGGCAACGGGCGCCGCAGGCGCCGCAGGCTTCTCGACCGGGCTCATCGACGAGGCCATCGGTCGCGGCCGATAGGGGGAGGCAAAGGGATCGATCTCGATTCGGTCAACCGGGCCGCCGTGATCCCAGCGATACACCGCACGCTCGACCACGTTGCGCAGTTCGCGGACATTGCCCGGCCAGTCGTAGGAAAGCAGCGCATCGATCGCATGCGGCCCCCAGCCCGGCCAGTCCTGCCAGCCAAGTTCGGAGGCCATCCGCCGCCCATAGAACTCCGCCAGCACCTCCACGTCGCCGCCCCGGTGCCGCAGCGGCGGCAGTGTCACCACCTCGAAACTCAGGCGGTCGAGCAAGTCGGCGCGGAAGGTGCCCTTCTCCACCCGGTGAGGCAGATGCTCGTTGGTCGCCGCGACGATGCGCACGTCCACCCGCACCGGCCGAGAGGAACCGATCCGGGTGATCTCGCCATATTCGACCGCGCGCAAGAGCCGCTCCTGCGCTCCCATCGACAGCGTCCCGAGCTCGTCAAGAAACAGCGTACCGCCATCGGCCTCCTCGAAGCGCCCGGTGCGCGCCTTGGTCGCGCCGGTAAAGGCACCCGCCTCATGGCCGAACAGCTCGGCCTCGATCAGCGTCTCCGGAAGCGCCGCGCAGTTCATCGTGACCAACGGCTGGTCCCAGCGCGGGCTCAGACGATGGAGGCGCTCGGCCACGAGCTCCTTGCCGGTGCCCCGTTCGCCGATCACCAGCACCGGGCGATCGAGCGCCGCTGCCCTGCTCGCCTGTTCCAGTGCGTCGAGAAAGGCCGACGATTGGCCGATGACCTGGGTGATCCGCTCCATTCCTTAGGCTTGGCGAATTTTCCCAACTGTTAGCAAGTGCAATTTGGTAAACTACATTTGTAGTCAAAATGAAAATGGCGGATTTCCGCCCTTTCTCGAAACTGGCACGCCTCCTGCACAGATGGAGGCAAGCCCGATGACGGGCACCGACATCAACCTACCAAGGTTCAGGAACACGATCATGACCAACCAGATCCACACCCTCCGCAACGCCTTCGTGGCGGTTTCCTTCGCCTTCCTCGCCAGCGTGGTTCTCACCGCCGGCGCGGTGGCCCCGGCGATCGCCTGAGGCGGGCACACGAGGTCTCCCGGCACGACGTTCCCTCGCCGTGCCGGAGCCGCCGGGAGGGCCCCCATCCCTCCCGGCGGCACCCCCAAAGAACATACGAAGGAGCGCAATATCATGGGTATCTTCTCGCGAACCCGCGACATCATCGCCGCCAACGTTACCGACCTGCTCGATAAGGCCGAAGATCCGGCGAAGATGATCCGCATGATCATCCTCGAGATGGAGGAAACCCTGGTCGAGGTTCGCGCCAGCGCCGCCCGGACGATCGCCGATCAGAAGGAAATGCGCCGCCACATCGCGAAGCTCGAAAAGCTGCAGGAAAGCTGGACCGAGAAGGCCGAGCTGGCCCTGTCCAAGGACCGCGAGGACCTTGCCAAGGCCGCGCTGGTCGAACGCCAGAAGGCCGCCGACATGTGCGACCAGCTGCAGCAGGAAATTGCCGTGCTCGACGATGCGCTCCGCGCTTCGGAAGAGGACATCAACAAGCTGCAGAACAAGCTGCGCGAGGCCCGCACCCGGCAGAACTCGGTCGTCGCCCGCCTGGAAAGCGCCAACAACCGCGCCCGCTTGCGGGAAATGACCAACGGGTCGAAGATGCAGGACGCCTTCTCGCGCTTCGACATCCTGGAACGCCGCGTCGATCTGGCCGAAGGGCGTGCCGATGCGATGGGCCTGGGTGGCAACCCGAAGACGCTCGACGAGGAAATCGCCGAACTCCGCTCGTCGGAGAAGGTCGATGCCGAACTCGAGGCGCTGAAGGCTCGTCTCAACAAGGGAGCCTGATGCGTGAACGACTTCCTCATCCCGGTCTTCATCTGCGCCATCCTCTTCATCGGATTGCCCTGGATCGTTTTCCACTACGTCACGAAGTGGAAGCAGGCCGGGACGATCACCCGGGAAGACGAGAACCTGCTGGATGACCTCTACCGCACGGCGCGCATGCTCGAAGACCGGCTGATGACGGTCGAACGGATCATTGCCGCCGACAACCCCGACTATCGCCCGCTCTCGGCCCAGCGCCACGAGCAGGTGCCGTACGATCCTTCACGGAGGAACTGAGATGTCCGCTCGCACCAAATTCTACCTCGACAAGCAGAACGGCAAGTTCATGGGCGTCTGCGCCGGCCTGGCGGATTATACCGGGATCGACGTGACCTGGGTGCGAGTGGCCACCGTGCTGCTCACCGTCGCCACCGGCTGGGTAGCCTTGGGGTATTTCGTGATCGCCTGGATCGCGAACCCCAAGCCGGTGGGCCTCTATGACACGCCGGAGGACGAACGCTTCTGGCAGGGTGTCCGGTCGAGCCCCAAGCGCTCCACCGCCGAGGTCCGCTCGAAGTTCCGCGACATCGACCGCCGGCTCGCCGACATCGAGATGTTCTACACGAGCCGCAACACCCGGCTCGCCGACGAGATCGACAGCCTGCGCTGAGGCGCAGGCTGTCAACAGGGAGGCAAGGCAATGAACTGGGGTGGTCCCGAATTCGTGATCGCGCTGATGGCGATCTCCACCTTCGGGTGGCTGGCCAACAACTGGATCCGCGCGAAGCATGCATACTCGATCAGCGACGATCACGGCGAGAACATCCACAAGGCCGATCCTGACGCCAATCGCAAGATCGACCTGCTCGCAGCCGAAAACGAACGGCTCGCAGGTCAGATCAGCCGGCTGGAAGACCGGATTTCGGTGCTCGAACGGATTGCCACCGATCCCGCCGAACGCACTGCCCGCGCCATCGACGCGCTGCGCTGAGGAGACGACCGATGATCGAAGTAGCGCTTGCACCCTTCATGCCCTGGATCATCCTTTCGGGCATATCGCTGGGGTTCTTCGGGATCGCCGCGGGCATCCTCAGCCACTGGCTCCGCATCAAGCACGGCTATCCGCTGGAAAACGCCTGGGGCAAGTCGGTCTACCCGCAGCGCAATGACGAGACGGTCGAGCGGGTCAAGCTGCTCAGCCAGGAGAATGGCCAGCTGCGCGCCGAACTGAGCGCGGTGAAGGATCGGCTCGCCAATGTAGAGCGCATCGTGACCGATGGCGCCCACCAGCTCGATCGCGAGATCGACGCGCTGCGCCGCTCAAACTGAAGGAGCCCGACCCATGATTTCCCCCATCCTCATCCCGATCCTCGGCATTAGCTGCGGCCTCGTGGCGATCATCGGCGGCGTCTTCTTCCGCCCTCTGTTCAAGCTTTGGGAGCGCCGCATGGAAATCGAGGCGCAGATGACCGCGGAAAAGGCCGCACAATATGCCGCCCAGACCGCCCGGCTGGAGCAGCGGGTCCAGGTTCTCGAACGGATCATCACCGATCGCGGCATGGGTCTTTCCGAAGAAATCGAGAAGCTGCGCGACGCGCCGCTGAACTGAAGAAACGTTTCCACCGTCTTCTAAGCAAGGAAATTCTGATGATTGTCATGCTCGCAGTGCTTGCCGCACTGTGCGGGGGAGCTATTGCCCTCGCTGAAAGCCGCGATCGCCCCCGCCGCCGCGCCCTCCGCGCCGCCCAGGCATCGCAAGCAGGGAACTGAGGCGCCACGCGCGCCGGTTAGGGGAGTAAGGTGCAATGAACCCGTTCGAAATGGTCGTGGCCATCATCGTCGTGATCACGATCGGCAAGGTTCTCCAGGCGCGCTACGGCGTGATCAAGGGGGGCCGGGGCGACAGGATGGAAGGCCTGGCAAGCCGCGATCCCGCCGAGAAGTTCGAGGCCGACCGCCTCCGCGATGAGATCCGCGCCCTCAAGGAGCGCGTCCAGGTGCTCGAGCGCGTCATCACCGACAATGAAAACAGCCTGCGGCTCGACCATGAGATCGAGAAGCTGCGCGACAAGAACCGGATCTGAGCCATGTTTCTGGGAGCGAACCCCATGACTGTCGACCCACAGACCACCCTCACCCTTGCCGTCTCCGGGCTGGCCGGGCTGGGCATGATCACCGCCGCGGCGCTGTCCGGCTGGCGCGGCTGGCTGGCGCTGAAGCACCGCGAGCTCGTCGAGCTCCGCCGCCCCGAGCCGACCGCCGCTACGATGCCCAGCCCCGCCTCCCGGATCGAGCTGGCCGACCTCAAGGAACGCATCCGCAAGCTGGAAGCGATCGCCGCCGGGGTGGACCTGTGAACCAGGCGACCCCGCCGGTGGCGGATACCCAGCCCGCCCCGGCGCCGGTGCGCCCCCCCCGCCCCCGGCTCGGCCTGCGCTACGACGCGCCTACGGCCAAGTAACCACGAGGCTGGAAAAGCGCGGCCGGTGCGGCTAGCGCGGACGCCATGACCAGCCTCGACGATCTCCAGGAAGAATACGGGTTTCTCGACGCCGATGATCGCTATCGCTTGCTGATCGATCTCGGCAAGGCGCTCGAGCCGATGCCCGACCCGCTCAAGACCGATGCGACGCTGGTGCGCGGCTGCTCGGCCTCGGTGTGGGTCTATCCGACGCGGACCGACGACGGGCAGCTCCACTTCCTGGCGGATTCGAACGCGGCGATCACCAAGGGCATCATCGCGCTGGTGCTGCTGACGGTGCAGGACCGCAGCCCCGCCGAGATCCTGGCGACCGACATCGAAGGCGCGCTGGCGCCGTTCGACCTGAAGAACCAGCTCAGCTCGAACCGGACGCAGGGCATTCCCAACATGATCGCGCTGATCCGCGAAACGGCGGCGCGCTACGCGTAAGCCCCTCTCCCCGCCGAGGGAGAGCGCAAGCCGTTCGCTTCAGCACGCTACATCGTCATCCCCGCGAAGGCGGAGATCCATTGCCGCTGAAAGCACGGTTCTTTCCTCAAGCGTACAGGCGAATGGATTCCCGCCTTCGCGGGAATGACGATGGGAGGTTGGAGAGGGCACCGCCTTGCGCGGGACTTAGGAAAGCCCCAGCTCTTTACCGACCTCTTCGAGGTCCGCGCCCTTCTTTACGATCAGCCATTCGCGCGCCTGCGCGCCGTTGACCACGGTCACCGCGCCGCCGGGGCATACGCCGAGGCACTTGGTCTCGACCACGCCGACTTCCGCCTTGCGCCCCTTGCCGAGCCCGAACTCCTTGCGCAGCGCCTTGGCGAGCGACAACTTGCCCTTCGGCCCGAAGCCGCCGCCGAGCTTCTTCGAGCATTTCCCGCAGACCAGCACCGCATTGCCCCAGTTCGACGCGACCAGCTGGCTCATTGCGGCTTCCACTGCCGCCGGTCCTCGGCGGTCTTGAGCACGTCGTACGCGGCCTGGATCGCCTGGAACTGCCTGGCCGCGGCGGCATCGTTCGGCCGCACGTCGGGGTGATATTCCTTGGCGAGCCGCCGCCAGGCGCCGCGCACCGTCTCGAACGTCGCGTCGACCTCCAGCTCCAGCACTTCCAGCGCCTTCATCTCGTCGCGCGAGCGGCTGCCGTCGCCGGGTCCGGCCCAGCTGTTGGTCGCCGAATGGGCGTAGCCGTTGGCGGTGCGCCGCTCGTTCGCCTCGCGCTGCGCCGCCTCTTCCGCGGTGAGCCCGGCGAAATAATCCCAGTTGCGGTTATATTCCGCGGCATGTTCCTCGCAGAAATACCACCGGTCCGGATTGTTCGGAGACTTGGGCGCAGGCCGGTCGCCCGGTTTCTCGCAGCCGTCGCGGTCGCACAGCCGCACGCGCGCGGCCTCGCGCTCCGAGCCATACTCGCGCCAGCGGGGAAAGCCCCAGTCCATCGATCGCGTGTGTCGCGCCATAACTCGCCCAAATAGGCATGGGGCCGGCCAAAGGCCAGAGCCCGCCGCACCGCAGCAGCTGCCAAAAACCAAAATGCCAGAGGGTCTGTAAGCCGGGTTCTGTCCACCCCCGAAAGGGATAGGCGACCATTCCTCTAGGCGACGGATTGCTCCGCCGCTCCAGCAACCAACCCGGACGACGCGCCGGAACGAGGCGCATGTGCCGTCCCTATTCGGTCTTGCTCCCGGTGGGGTTTACCAAGCCGCTTCCGTTACCGGTCGCGCGGTGCGCTCTTGCCGCACCCTTTCACCCTTGCCCTTACCCCGGCGAACCGGGGCAGTGGGCGGTCTGCTCTCTGTGGCACTTTCCCTGGGGTCACCCCCGGCGGGCATTACCCGCCACCGTCGTTCCGTGGAGCCCGGACTTTCCTCCCCTTGCATCGCTGCAAACGGCGGCCGCCCGACCCTCTGGCGCGGTCCGCTCTAGCGGCTTCGCGCCGGGGCGCAAGCGGTTCAGCGCTGTGCGGCTGGCGGCGCGCTCGGCGCGGGCGCAGACTCGCTGGTGGTCGCGGGTGCGATCTCGGCGCTGGCCGCAGGCGCAGCGGGCTGCGGTGCCGCTTCGACCCGCGCCGCGGCGGCCTGCTCGGACGCAGCGACCTCGCGCGACTTGGCCTGATCAGCCGACTCCTGCGCATCGGCACGGGCGTCCTGCGCCTTTTTCGCGGCGTCCTGGTCCTTGGCCTGATCCTTCGCCTTGTCGGCGTCCTGCGCGCGCTGTTCCTCGGGCTGCTCGCTCGGTTCGACCTTCACCGGCGCCATCGCGGTTCCCCAGGCCTGCACCTCGATCCGCCACTGGGTGCTGGTCGTCCCGCCAGCCAGCGCCGCACGGCGATAGTCGGCGCCGACGCTCACCACCTTGTCGGCGCCGGCAACGCGGGCGACCCGGTGCAGCTCCGCGGTCGCCTCGGCAGCGGTGGGCGCGTTCATGATGCCGATGCCAGGCCCCTTCGCGTCGCCGCGAACCAAGCTGGTCAGGCGCACATGCACCGGGCCCATAGGTGCCATCGCAGCGCGAATCGAGTTGCTCACCGTTCGTACCTCCGGCGTGCATCCCATCAAGTTCCGCTTAGAATTCCGTAACCAAACATGGTTAGCGGGTATCGATTGGCGTCAGTCTTCCCCCTGCGGACGAGGCAGCAGCAGCGCGAGCAGGATGCAACGACACTCCATGTCGACCTCGCCGTCGATCAGTTCGGGGCGAAAGCGCCGCTGGAAGGCCGTGACCGCCGCGATCGGATCGGTCACGTCATAGCCGAACCGCTCGAGCGCCAGCATGAAGCCGCCCTCGGGCCAACCCGGATCGACCAGATTGCGCGTCGGCCGCGGCAGCGCGAGCCGAAGCCGCGCAAGCGCATGCCAGTTGAACAGCTCTCCCGGATCCTGCTTGCGCACCGGGGCCACGTCCGAATGGCCGACCACGTTGCCGCGGGTGATGCCATGCCGCTCCTTGATGTCTGCCACCAGCGGGATCAAGGAACTCATCTGCTCGGGCGTGAACGGCCGGTAGCCGAACTCGTGGCCCGGATTGACGATCTCAATGCCGATCGACGCCGAGTTGACGTCATCGATCCCGCGCCAGTGCGCGCGGCCCGCGTGCCAGGCGCGCTTGGCCTCGTCGACCAGCCGGAAGATGCGGCCATCCTCCTCGATCAGATAATGCGCCGAGACCTGCGCGTCGGGATCGCGCAGCCGCGCCAGCGCCGCCTCGCCGCTCTCCATGCCTGTATAGTGGAGCACGATCATCGAGATGGGAGAGAGGCGCTCGCCGAAATTGGGCGAAGGCGCGTCGATGATGTCGAGGCCGCTGGTCATGCATTCTTCTACTGCACGCATTGGCGCTGACAATCCGCCCGTCTCAACCGGCCACCGCGCGCGGTGCAGGCTCGGCATCGGCGGTGCGGTAGAAGCCGCGAAACGCCTCGCTGGGGGTGAAATGCTCGGTCAGCCCGATCACCGTCTCGCCCGCGCCGAGCACCAGCAGACCGCCCAGCTGAATCGCGGTTGCCAGCCGGTCGAACACCTGGCGGCGCAGCGGTGCCGAGAAATAGAGCATGACGTTTCGGCACAGGATAATGTCGAACTTGCCGGCGGGCGGCACATCGGCGGTCAGGTTGTGCTGGCGGAACTGGACGCGACGGACCAGCTCCTGCCGGGCGACCCAGTCGCCGCCCTCGGTATCGAACCACTGGACCATCCGCCGCACGGGCAGTCCGCGCTGGATTTCGAACTGCGAAAAGCGCCCGGCCCGCGCACGCGCGAGTGCGGCGGCAGACACGTCGGTAGCGACGATCTCGGGCGGCATCGGGAACGCATCGGCCTTCTCGTCGAACAGCATCGCCAGCGACAGCGGTTCCTGCCCGGTCGAGCAGCCGGCCGACCAGATGCGCAGCCGGCGGTTGCCGATCGCCGCCTGCGTCGCCACCGCGGCCGCCGCGATCTGATCGAGCACCGCCACGTCGCGGAAGAAGCTGGTTTCCTGGTTGAGCAGTACGTCCACCACCTGATCCGCCAACTCCCCCGATCGCGCGCCAAGCAACTGTCCCACCAATGCGTCGAGGCTCGGCAGCCCGCGTTCGCGCAGCACGGGCTTGAGCGCCGTTTCGATCCGCCATGCGCGGTTGGCGGCGATCTGCTGGCCGGTGCGCTGCTCGAGCAGCGACCCGATCAGCTGCATCGCCCCGCCGCTTGGCGCCATATGGTCGATCATCGCGCGCCTCCCCTGCCGATCAGCCGGCCAATTTCGTCGGGCGGCAGCACCGCGCTCGCCCGTCCTGCGGTCGCCACCGCGCCCGGCATGCCCCAGACGACCGAGCTCGCCTGATCCTGCACCAGCACCTTGGCGCCTTCCTCGATCATCCGCCCGGCGCCCTCGCAGCCGTCGCGGCCCATGCCGCTCAGCACCACGCCCAAGGCGCGCGCGCCGAATACCTCGGCGATGCTGTCGAACATCGGGTCGACCGAGGGCATGCAGCCGCTACGCGCCCATTCGGTGCTCAACCGGATCGCCGCGCCCTCGGAGGTGCGGACGACTTTCATGTGCGCGTCGCCGGGCGCGATCACGATCCGGCCGGGGCGGATCCGCATCCGGTCGGTCGCGACGTCGCATGGTCGACTGCCGAGCACCGCGAGCTGGGTAGCGAAATAGCTCATGAAGCTGGCCGGCAGATGCTGGGTGACCAGGATCGGGATCTGAAAGCTCGCCGGGATCTGACGGAAAAACTGGCTCAGCGCATGGATGCCCCCCGTCGAGGCTCCGATCGCCACGATCTGGAAGGCATCGAGCTGGATGCTCGCGCTCGCGGGGCGCGGCAATGGGGTGGCGGGACTCGCAGCGACGGGATCCGCCGGCATGTCGAACAGCTTCGCAAGCCGATCCTCCAGCACCTCGGCGAAGCGCCCGCCGAACGCGCCGACGCCGGGTTTTACCAGCGTGTCCGCGGCGCCCAGTGCCAGCGCCTGCAACGTGGTCGCCGCGCCTTCGTCGGCCGAGGACGAGACGATCAGCACCTTCGCACCCTTGCCCGCGGCGACCATGTCGGGCAGCGCGGTCAGGCCATCGATGCCGGGCATCGCGATGTCGAGCAGGATGATGTCGACCGTCTCGCGTGAGAGATAGTCGAGCGCGGCGCGCGCTTCGCTAAGCGCCGCGGTCACCCGGAAGCGTCGCGTGCCTTCGAT
Source organism: Sphingomonas sp. (assembly GCF_032114135.1). Taxonomy (GTDB): domain Bacteria; phylum Pseudomonadota; class Alphaproteobacteria; order Sphingomonadales; family Sphingomonadaceae; genus Sphingomonas. The sequence goes on along the minus strand of NZ_DAMCTA010000002.1, from coordinate 685,081 downwards.
CATGCGGCTCAGCACCGAGCGTGCAACGACCGAATCGTCAACGATCAGCACGCGCCCCGGGGCGGGGACGTCGGCCGAATCGATCGGTTGCGGGGAAGACAGGCTCGTCACGCGGGCGCGCTCCGACGGGAGGAAGTCAGGCGACGCCGACGATCTGCAGCTTGCTTTCCAGCGTTTCGCGATCGAACGGCTTCATCACATATTCGTCGGCGCCGGCCTCGATCGCCGCGCGGATGTAAGCCATGCCGTTCTCGGTGGTGCAAAACACCACCTTGGGGCGCTTCTCCAGCCCGGAATTCTTGAGCGCGCGCAGGAAATCCATGCCGCTCATCACCGGCATGTTCCAGTCGAGCAGCACCACGTCGGGCGTGGCGGCCAGGCAGGAATCGAGCGCTTCGCGCCCGTCACCGGCCTCGCGGACTTCGAAATCGAGGGTTTCGAGAATGTGCCGGGCGACTTTCCGGATCACTTTCGAATCGTCCACGACGAGGCACGTCTTCATGGGTCCCTGATCCCCTGGCAGGTGTCTTTGAAATTGCACTGTAGCTGCAAGGTGTAAGCTTCGCGTTAATCCGCGTTCAGGAAAGCAGCGCCGATGCCGGGACGAGCGCGGCGAGATCGACGACCAGGATCGGCTCGCCATCGCGCTCGACCAATCCGCGTGCCGCGTTCCGCCAATTCCCTTCCAGCGCGATGCCGCTGGCGAGCGGGCGCAGCTCGAAAGGTTCTACGTCCTCTAGTGTGTCGACCAGCATCGCATAGTGATGCCCGTCGATCGCGGTGATCACCGCGCGCCGGGCGAGCGTGCAGCCGTTCATGCCCAGCGCCGCCTCGGTATCGACGACGGTGACGACCCGGCTGCGCAGCGCCGCGAGCCCGCGCACCGCCTTGGCTGCGCGCGGCACCGCGGTCACCTCGCCGATGTCGACCACCGATTCGACCTGATCGGAATCGATCGCCACGGTGCGCCCTGCCACCTCGGCGATCAGATACAGTTGCTTCGCCATCAGCACCCTCCCCGTGCGCCGACCCGCGCTTCGAGCGCGAAGAGCAGCCCCGCGCGATCGTAGCGATAGACGCTGTCGTCGCCCGGCTCGGCCTGGCGCTTGCGGCGCAGGCGAACCACTGGCGCCGCCGGCGTACCCGGATCGGCCGCATCGGCGGCGAGCACCACCGCCGGGATCTCGCCCGGCGCCAGGCTTGCCGCGACGCGGTAGCCGGCCGTCTCCAGCAGCGGGCGGACGAAGGTCGCCAGCCAGCCGTCCCTGTCCCCGGCGAGCAGGCAGAGCGGCGCGTCCTTGGCCGCGACACGATCGACATGCATGTCGAACACCCACAGCACGTCGAGCACTTCGATCTGCTCGCCTTCGACCAGCGCCACGCCCATCGCCGCGCCGGGCGAGCGCGCGGGCGCGATTTCGGCAGGCAAGGTCACGATCTCGATCGCCTCGTCGATCGCATAGGCGACTTCGGCATCCTCGTCCTTGAGCCGCAGCACGCTCAGCCGCTCGCGGCCGTCGAGCGTCCCCTGCATCGCCAACGGCACGATCCGCCCGTCGATCGCGAGCCGATGGCTGCCCGCAGCGATCTGCACCTGCGTGGTCCATACCTTCTCGACGCGATCGACCGCCGCCAGCGGCACCGCCCGGCGCACGCCGTCGAGATCGTCGAACAGCAAGGCCGGCAGCCCAGGCGCTGCTGCCTCCTCGACGACGTCGCCGAACGCGGCGCTAAGGTCGCGGCTGAAATCGAGCCCGCCCACCCGCGCCATGCCCGCGCTGTCGAGCAGCAGCATCGGCAGGCCGGAATCGGGCAAGGTCTGTCCGGCATAGATGCCGGTCGCCATCACCGCAGGGGAGGCGGGCTTGATCACCAGCTCCTCATTGTCGTGCACCTCGTCGACGGCGAGCGCATAGCTCCCCGCCGCTGCCGCGACGATGACGAGCATGCGCGGCCCGTGCCGGTCGCGGTCGGGGCAGAGCTCGAGCAGGGTACCGAGATCGAGCAGCGGCATGCGTCGCTCGCGTACGGTGGCCACCGGCGTCCCGCCGAGTTGATCGATACGAATCGCCTCCCCGCGCTCGCTGACGATCTCCTCGATCGACTGGCGCGGAATGGCGAAGCGCTGCTTGCCTGCCCCGACGATGATCGCCGAGATGATCGACAGCGTCAGCGGCACGTGGATGGCGATGCGCAGCCCCTTGCCGGGGACGTTGTCGAGCTCCACGCGGCCGCCGATCTGGTCGATCCGCGCCTTGACCACGTCCATGCCGACACCGCGGCCGCTGATCTCGGACACGGTGTCCTTACTGGACAAGCCGGGGTGGAACATCAGCTCCAGCTTGGCCGCATCCGTCAGTGCATGCAGGTCGCGCGCGCTACGGATACCGCCCAGAGCGAGCTTCTGGACCAGCCGGTCGACATTTACCCCGCGCCCGTCATCGGCGATCTCGACGATGATCTGGTTGCCCGATTGCCGCGCCGACACGCATAGCCGACCGGCCTCGCGCTTGCCCGCGGCGCGACGCTCCGCCGGCGCCTCGATGCCGTGGTCGATCGCGTTGCGGATGATATGCACGAGCGGATCGCGCATCATCTCGATCATTTCGCGATCGAGTTCGACGTCCGATCCCTCGACCTGCAACGCCACCGACTTGCCCAGCCCCGCCGCGGTATCGCGCACCATGCGCGGCAGCGGAGAGAACAGCGCGTCGATCTTCTGCATCCGCGTGCGCGTCACGGTGTCGCGCATCTCGCCGACGGTCAGCGACAGCCGCTCCAGCGCGGCCTCCACCGTCGGATCGACCTCGCCGATGCGAAGGCGCCGGGCCAGCTCGTTGCGCGCCAGCACCATCTCGGACATGCCGCTCATCATCCGGTCGAGCAGGTCGACGCCGAGCCGCACGCTGCGCGCGGGCGCGCGTTGCGCCACCAGCGACGGCAGCACGATCTCGTCGGATCCTTCGGCGAGCGCCGCGATCAGCAATTCCTCGCCGCTATCGTCCAGCGCGGCGCCGGCATCGATCGCCTCGACGATCTCGCCGATCCGGTCGACCACCGCGAGCACGGCGTTGACCAGCCCGCGATCGGGCACCCGCGCGCCGTCGCGTACCTGCGCCAGCACGTCCTCAGCGGCGTGCGCCAATCGCTCCAGCCGTGGCAGGTCAAGAAAGCCGCAGCTGCCCTTCACGGTGTGGACGAAGCGAAAAATGGCATCGAGCCGCGCCCGGTCGTCGGGCTGCGACTCCCAGGCGACGATCTCGCCCGAAAGCGCCTCGAGCGTCTCGCGCGTCTCGGCGATGAAGTCCTGCAGCAGGTCGTCCATGGGGCCCCGGTGGAAATTTCCAGGGGCCACCATGGCGGTCGAGGGTTAATACCCGGTTATGGAGCCCGATCCTTCTGGGCTCAGCCGACCGGGAAGGACGCTCCAAACAGCAGCACTTCGGAATCGGGCGGGCTCACCTGGAGCTCGCCGCCGTGCTGAATCACCAGCTCGTGCGCCAGGAACGCGGCCGCCGCGCGCGGGGTAATCGGCACCTCCTCGCGACCACCGGCGAGTGCGCCGCGGAGCTCGGGGTCGAGCACGATACGCGGACCGTCCGCGCGGATCACGATCTCGATCGTCCCCTCGGTAGTCTCGGCGCCGATGTCGAGCTGCCCGCCGCGGACCAGCGCGTCACCGCCGATCAATGCGAGGTTGAGCAGCACCTTGATCGCCTGCTTGGCCATCACCGGCTCCTCGACCATCCAGCCGATCTTGACGCGGTGATTGTCGCCGAACAGCCCTTCGAGTGCCGCCTGCGCCTCGCGCGTGTCCACCGTCTCGCCGAATCCGCCGGCCGCACCGAACGCGAGGCGGAAAAACTTGAGCTTGTTCGCGCTGGCCCGCGCACTTTCCGCCAGCAGCTCCAGGCAGCGCGCGCGCATCTCAGGATCATGTTCGTCGGCAAGCAGTTCCAGACCGTTGTTGAGCGCGCCCACGGGGCTCAACAAGTCGTGGCACAGGCGCGAACAAAGCAGACTGGCGAATTCGGTAGGGCTGATATTCAAGTTCTGAGGCTCCGGCTGTGAATCCCCTTTGGCGCAGCGGATGGGAAGCTGCAAGCATCGCGGCGGCATCCTCGCGCGATCGGTGGCACACTCGGGACAACCCGGGGGGGGGCGCTGCGGTCACGTCGTAACGCGCCGAATAGCTGCGCTTGCTGGAGGGGTAGAAAATCATCGCGGCGCATGTTTTCGCGCCACGCGCATGGCGAGGCCCGGTGGGCGCGAATGCGTCCCACCGGGCCCGGCGTCAGACCCTGCGGCCGGTGAACAGCTGGATCAGGCCGATCACGAGCGCGATCACGAGCAGGATGTGGATGATGCCGCCGGCGATGTGGAACGAGAAGCCGAGCAGCCACAGGATGACCAGGATTACGACGAGCGTCCAAAGCATTGTATCTCTCCCTGAAATTCGGTCCGGTTAACGTGAGGAGGGGCCAGATCGTTCCGGCTGCGCGCCGCACGCGCAGACTTTTCAGACGCTTCGGTCTGGTCTAGCGCCAAACCCCATCTTTGCAGGCCCATCTTTGCGGGAGCGCACCATGCCCAGAACCCTGACGATTGATTTCGTGTCCGACGTGGTCTGCCCCTGGTGCGTGATCGGCCTGAAAGGGCTGGAAGAAGCGCTTGCCCGCGTGGGCGATGTGGTAACGGCGGAAATCCGCTTTCATCCGTTCGAGCTCAATCCGGCGATGGCGCCCGAAGGCGAGAACATCGTCGAGCATATCGGCCGCAAATATGGCGCGAGGCCCGAACAGTCCGCCGGCACACGCGCAATGATACGCGAGCGCGCGGCCGCACTCGGTTTCACCATGGCGATGGGCGACGGGTCCCGCATCTACAATACGTTCGACGCGCACCGGCTGCTTCATTGGGCCGGGCTGGTCGGCCCTCAGCGCGCGCTGAAGATGGCGCTGTTCTCCGCCTATTTCACCGAGGGGAAGAACCCCGGCGATCGCGCCGTTCTGCTGGCCGCCGCAGCACAGGCCGGGCTCGATGCCGCCGAGGCCGGGCGTGTGCTGGACGCGGGGCGCTATGCCGAGGAGGTGCGCGCCGAGGAAGCGCTATGGCAATCGCGCGGCATCCAGTCGGTTCCCGCCATCGTCGTCGACCAGCGCTATCTGATCTCGGGCGGGCAGCCGCCCGAAGCCTTCGAGCAGGCGCTACGCCAGATCGCCGCAGAGGCGGACCGACCGTCCGCATAGCTCGTTTCGGAATCGAATTGTTCTCGATACATGCCGCATGCTAGCGCGACCGAGCAAAGTGGGGATCGATAACGGTGCTACAGGCGGCAACAACCAACCCGGAGGCGCTGCCTCCGCACTGGGTCGAGATCGCGGCGCATCCGGCCTTCGGGCAGGCCGCGCGGCGCTTTGCCGCCAATATCCTTGCCGTCGCGGAGGCTGATCGCACGCTGGCCGCGGTGTTCAAGGATGCCGGCCACTACATCACCGCGATGTCGGCGGCCTATCTTAACACGCGCGGCGGCCTCACCCTCACCCTGCTCCGTCAGATCTGCGCCGCCACCGGGCTGCTGACCGCCAATCGCGCGGCCGCGCTGATCGAATTCATGCAGCACATCGGCGTTCTCGCCCCGGCCGCGGACCATGGCTATCGGACGACCCCGGCCTTCCAGCGCGCTTGGTGCCGGCACATCCAGGCGGCGCTGGAGCCCGCCGCCATGCTCGATCCCTCGCTCGCGCCTGTCGCGGCAACACTGGAGAATCCAGGGGGCTATCAGCAGTTTCTCAGCGTCCAGGCGAGCCGGCTCTTTGCGCTGGCGAGCGGACCCGATCCCTTCCCCAGCCTTCGCGCGTCGTTCCTCCACCCGTTGGCAGGCTGCGCGATTTTGCACACGCTGGCGCTGACCTGCACCGACGATAGGTTTGTACCGGTCGAAAGCGCGAGCGTGCCGCTTGCAGCGCTGTCGCGGCGGTTCGGCGTCTCGCAGCCGCATGTCCGCCGCCTGCTCAAGCGCGCCGAGGCGAACCGCTTCCTGCTGCATGTCGGCCCCAGCCGGCGCGCCTTCCACCCGGAGGGCTTCCCGACGATCCGCTACCATTATGCCGCGCATCTCAGCGAGATGATCGAATGCGGGCGACTGGTGCTGGCGGGATTGGCGGACGCGAGAGAATGCACATCGGCCTTGGCGTAAGCGTCCCCTCGCCCGCCATGGGGGGATACGGCTCTTCTTTAGATGACGAGCAGAGTCTCTTCCACGAACCGGTCCCACAGGCCCCCATCTCCCGCCCGCCAGCAGGTGACGTACTCTCCGCCAAGGATCACCCACAGCCTCCCATCCGGCGCCGCCATCGCCGCATCGGTACGCGAAGGGCTGGCATCCCCGCTCGGATGCGAGTGCCAATAGCCGAGCAGCGTCGCTCCCCCTGCCCGCTCCCCCCGCAGCGCGGCGAATAATGCCGCGGGGTCGATCTCGAACCGGATCTCGGGTGCATCGGAAACGTTTGCACATTCCGTGAAGCGTTCGATCCTGTCTCCGGCCCCGAGCAACAATCCGCATGCTTCCCGCGGCGACGCGGCCGTAGAGGCTTTTTTCATACCGGTCAGTATGGATCTTGAAATCGTAACGCCCATGCCCATTTCCGGTAAAACATGATTCAGGGGGTTTCCATCTTAGAAGCGCGGATCGCGGACGAGGCGCATGGCTGGCGGCTCGACCGTGCCTTGACCGATGCGCTGCCGACACTGTCGCGTGAACGCGTCAAGACGCTGATCTCTTCCGGCGCCGTCACGGGCCCGGACGGGAACCTCGCCCGCGACCCCGCCCGCAAGGCAGTGGGCGGCGCAACCTTCCAGGTCGTCGTGCCCGATCCCGCGCCTGCGCACAACGAAGCGCAGGACATCCCGCTCAACGTGGTGTTCGAGGACGAGCATCTGATCGTGATCGACAAGCCGGCGGGCCTGGTCGTCCACCCGGCGGCGGGCAATCTCGACGGCACGCTGGTCAACGCGCTGCTGCACCACTGCGCAGGCCAGCTTTCGGGCATCGGCGGCGTCGCGCGGCCAGGGATCGTCCACCGGATCGACAAGGATACGTCGGGCCTGATGGTCGCTGCCAAGACCGATCGCGCGCATGTCGGCCTCGCCGCGCAGTTCAAGGCGCACAGCATCGACCGGCGCTACCGGGCGATCGCCAGCGGCCGGGTGCTGGCCGCCTCGGGCACGGTCAATGCGCCGCTCGCCCGCTCGCCAAGCAACCGCAAGAAGATCGCGGTCTGTTCGCCCGGTCACGGCAAGCATGCAATTACCCATTGGACCCGGCTGAACCAACTGCGCGACGCGACGTTGATCGAATGCCGGCTAGAAACCGGACGTACCCATCAGGTGCGCGTGCACATGGCGTCGATCGGCCACCCGCTGGTGGGCGACCCTCTATATGGAAGTATGCGTTCCACGCATCGCGGACTTCTGGCAACCTCGGGGTTCCAGCGCCAGGCATTGCATGCGGCACGTCTCGGGTTCATCCACCCGATCAAAAGTAACGCTTTGGCGTTCGATAGCGTAATGCCTGCAGACATGCAGGAACTGTTCAACCAGCTTCTCGTATGAGGTTTGGGCGCCCGAGTCCCCGCTGGACCGGCACCCGTTGGAAAGGGAGAAACGATCATGGCTAGCGGCAGCAACGTCCCCGCGACGATTCCCGCGCTCGGTGGCGAGGCGAGCCTCAATCGCTATCTGGCCGAGATCAAGAAATTTCCGATCCTGAGCCCCGAGCAGGAATATATGCTCGCGAAGCGCTTCCAGGAGCATGGGGACACCGATGCGGCGGCGCAGCTGGTCACCTCGCACCTGCGTCTCGTCGCGAAGATCGCGATGGGCTATCGCGGCTATGGCCTGCCCGTCTCGGAGCTGATCTCCGAGGGCAATATCGGCCTGATGCAGGGCGTGAAGAAGTTCGAGCCCGATCGCGGCTTCCGCCTCGCCACCTATGCGATGTGGTGGATCCGCGCTTCGATCCAGGAATTCATCCTGCGAAGCTGGTCGCTCGTCAAGATGGGCACCACCGCCGCGCAGAAGAAGCTGTTCTTCAACCTGCGCCGGATGAAGGCCAAGCTCGACGCGTTCGAGGATGGCGATCTCAGCCCCGAGAACCTCGCCAAGATCGCCACCGATCTGGGGGTGACCGAGGAAGAGGTCACCTCGATGAACCGCCGCATGGCGATGGGCGGGGATACCTCGCTCAACGTGCCGATGCGCGAGGACGGCGAGAGCCAGTGGCAGGACTGGCTCGCCGATGAAGGCCCGCTGCAGGACGAATCGGTCGCCGACGCGCAGGAGGCGGATGTCCGCCACGACATGCTCGTCTCGGCGATGGAAGACCTGAACGAACGCGAGAAGCACATCCTCACCGAGCGTCGCCTGACCGACGATCCCAAGACGCTCGAGGAACTGAGCCAGGTCTATGGCGTGTCGCGCGAGCGCGTCCGTCAGATCGAGGTGCGTGCCTTCGAGAAGCTGCAAAAGGCGATGATGCGCCTCGCCGGCGACCGCCGCCTGCTCGCGACCCACTGATCGGGCCCGCGGTTCCTGCGAGGTGATTGCAGGAACCGCCCCGGCTGGGGCATGGCGGGTGTGTGAGCAAGAATCGCGCCCGCCCCGCCTCCGCCCGCCGTTCCTCGGCCCGCCCACATAAGCCCTGGTGGCGCCGGCTGATCGTGCTGGGCTTGCAACTCGTTTTCGGCTTCGTGCTGCTGTCGCTGCTGATGGTGACGGTCTATCGCTTCGTACCGCCGCCGATCACCTGGACGATGCTCGGTGACGTGTTCGCCGGCCATGGCGCCACCAAGGACTGGATGCCGCTCCGCCAGATCGACCCGAGCATGGCGCGTGCGGTGATCGCTGCGGAGGACGCACGCTTCTGCCAGCACAACGGCTTCGATTTCGCGGCGATCGAGAAGGCCTATCAGCGCAATGCCCAGGGCAATCACAAGATTCGCGGCGGCTCGACGATCAGCCAGCAGACCGCCAAGAACGTGTTCCTGTGGCAGGGCGGCGGCTATTTCCGGAAGGGACTGGAAGCGTATTTCACGGTGCTGATCGAGAATATCTGGGGCAAGCGGCGGATCATGGAGGTATACCTCAACGTCGCCGAGACCGGCATCGGCACCTACGGCGTCAACGCCGGGGCCGAGCGCTATTTCCACCACGACGCGTCGCAGCTCTCGGACCGCGAAGCGGCGCTGATCGCCACGGTGCTGCCGCTGCCCAAGAAGCGCGCGGCGATCGACCCGCGCGGGTTCACCCGGCGCTATGGCAACAAGATCAATGCGCGGATTAACGTGGTCGCGGGGAACGGGCTGGACCGCTGCTTGAAGTGAGCCGACGCTTCGGCTCCTGCGCTCCCCTTCCGCTTGCGGGAGGGGTCGGGGAGGGGCTGAAACGTAGCAGCAGCGCTTCTACCACGTCGCCCCCTCCCCCAGCCACTCCCGCGAGCGGGAGGGGAGTTTAGAAGGATTTACTTCGCCGCGTCCTTCGCCGCGTCGCCGACATCCTTCGCAGCATCGCCGACGCTGCTCGCGGCGCTGGTTACCGCGTTGGTCTTGGCGTTCTCGCGTGCATTCTGGTTGAACAGGTAGAAGGCCCCGATCACCACCGCGATCAGTACCGCCAGCCCGATCAGCGCCATGCCGGCACCGCCGCCGCTGCGGCGCTCGATCACCGTGGTGTGGGTCGCGCGGTCGGTCGCCACGCCGTCTTCAACGATACGGTCCGCCATGTCGTCTCTCCTCGATTGTGTCTGGCGACAGCAACCGAGGGGACGAACTTATGGTTCCCTAAGCAACTGTCTCAGAACGGGAGCTTGAAGCCCGGCGGCAGCGGCAGGCCGCTGGTCATCTTGCTCATCGCCTCCGACGACGCGCTATCTGCCTTGACCCGCGCATCGTTGAACGCAGCGACCAGCAGGTCTTCCAGCATCGCCTTTTCGGCGACGTTGACCAGCGAATCGTCGATCGCAATGCCGATGATCCGGCCCTTGGCGCTGGCCTTCACCTTGACCAGGCCGCCGCCCGAAACGCCCTCGACCTCGACCGTGTCGAGATTGGCCTGTGCCTTGGTCAGCTCGGCCTGCACATTCTGCGCCATGGCCATGATTTCTTCGAGACTCTTCATCCGTCACTCCCGGTCTTGGTCCAGCCGATCAACTCGGCATCAGGAAAAGCTTGCATCGCGGCGGCGACGATCGGCGAGGCGAGCACGGCGTCGCGCTCGGCCGCTTCCGCTGCCGCCTGTTCTTCGCGCAGCGTCATCGCAGTGGCGCCGTCGACCAGCGTCACCTTCCAGTGCACACCGGTGCTGTCCTTGAGCGCGCCGCCCAGTTCACGCACGAAATCCTGAGGCAACGGCCGTGCCGCGCCGAAATCTATCTCGCTGCCCTCGAACCGCACCGGACGCATATAATCGCGGACGAACATCGCCAGCTGAAGGCGGCGATGTTCCTCCAGATGCTCGGCGAGCTCGGCAAGGTTGGTCGGCAGCACTGGCCCGGCTTCCTGTACCGTTGCCGGCGCGGGTGCGGTCGGCTCGGCAGGTGCCGCGGCGGCAGGCGCGCCCGCCGGCACCGCGATGCTGCCGCTGAGGATCTGCTTCGCCAGTTCGCCCGGATCGGGGAGCTGCGCCGCGTGGATCACCCGCAGCAGCGCCATCTCGGTGGCCTCGATCGGCAGGGCTGCCTTGGCGACCTCGTCATGCCCGCGCAGCAATAGCTGCCACAGCCGGTGGAGCGCCGGGAAGGACAGCCGGCTCGCCCAGCCCTCCATCGCCTCGCGTTCCTCGGTCGACTGGCCTGAAAGGCGATCCGTACCGAGCTTGACCAGCGTCACGCCGTGCACCGTCTCCAGCAGCGCACGCAGCACCGCCAGCGGGTCGACGCCCAGATCATATTGCGCGCGCAGCCCCGCCAGCGCCTGCTGCGCCTGGCCTTCGACCAGCGTGCCGAACAGCGCCCGGTTCGCGCCGCGATCGGACAGGCCGAGCATCTGGCGCACCGCCTCGGCCTTCACCCCCTCGCCTTCCAGCCCCGCATGCGCGATGGCCTGGTCGAGAATCGAAAGCCCATCGCGCGCCGAGCCTTCCGCCGCACGCGCCACCAGCGCCAGCGCTTCGGGCTCGGCTTCGACCTGCTCGGCTGCGCACACCTTGGCGAAATGCTCGGCGAGCAGCTCGGCGGGGATGCGGCGCAGGTCAAAGCGCTGGCAGCGCGACAGGACCGTCACCGGCACCTTGTTCACCTCGGTGGTGGCGAACAGGAACTTCACATGCCCCGGCGGCTCCTCCAGCGTCTTCAAGAGCGCGTTGAACGCGTTCTTCGACAGCATGTGGACTTCGTCGATGATGTAGATCTTGTAGCGCGCCGAGACGGCGGCGTAGCGCGACGCCTCGATGATCTCGCGCACGTCGTCGACGCCGGTATGGCTCGCTGCGTCCATTTCGATCACGTCGATATGGCGCCCCTCGGCGATCGCGCAGCAGGGCTCGCAGACGCCACACGGATCGATGGTCGGGCCGCCCTGCCCGTCCGGGCCGATGCAGTTGAGCGCCTTCGCGATCAGGCGGGCGGTGGAGGTCTTGCCCACCCCACGCACGCCGGTCAGCAGGAAGGCGTGCGCCAGCCGGTCGCGCTTGATCGCATTGCCCAACGTGGTGACCATCGCATCCTGCCCGATCAGCGCGCTGAACGTCTGCGGCCGATATTTGCGGGCAAGCACGCGATAGGCTTCGCCGCGCTGCGGCTGCGGGGGTTCGTCGAGGCCAAGCAGGGAATCGGACATCGCTGCCTATCTAGGCATCCCCGGACGATTTGTCGAAGAGGGAGACGCGATGGCCTGTGGATAGCAATGTGGGAAATGGGTGGGAGCCGGAACGACCCGGGACGAAATCGTTACGGCTGCTTCCTTCCGGACCTGACCGGGTTGGCGACGATCCCGTCCGCCCGACTCCCGCGGCGCATATGGGGGAAGCGCGCGCGGGTGGCAAGGGCCTTGCGAACTTAGTGTGCGAGCTGTGCCAATCGGGCAAGAATACCGCCGACCAGCGCACCCAGCGCCAACAGCGACATCATGGTCGCCATACAAGGTCCGAAACCAGACTGGTGATCGTTGAAGCGGTCGAGTCGCATAAAAGCCTCCGTGTGACGACAATTTGTCACGCCGGAGGCTCTCATGAAAATCCGTATGCTTCCTTACCGGTTTACCACAATTCGTGGCACCGGATCAGCGTTCGCGGCTGAGATCCTCGACTTCGCCCATGATCGTGTCGAGCGCGGTGCGGCCATCCTCGTTGAGCGCGGTCGAGCGGCGAGAGGGCAGTTGCCCTTCGGACATCAGCGCCTCCAGCGCAACGCGGCCGCGCGCGACGCGGCTCTTGATCGTGCCGACGGCAACCTGGCAGATCTCGGCGGCCTCTTCGTAAGCGAAGCCGCCCGCGCCAACCAAAATCAGCGCCTCGCGCTGGGGCTGCGGCAGGTGCAGCAGCGCGCGTTGCATGTCCGCCAGCTCGACATGGCGATCCTGGCTCGCCGGCGCCGCCAGCAGACGGTCTGCGACCAGATCGTCCCATTCGCCCTTGAAGCGCGCGCGGCGCATCTGGCTGAGATAGAGATTGCGCAGGATGATGAAGGTCCAGGCGCGCATGTTGGTGCCGGCTTGGAAGCGCTTGCGCGCCGCCCACGCCTTCAGCAGCGTTTCCTGTACCAGGTCGTCGGCAAGATCGCGGCTGCCCGACAGCGAGCGGCCAAACGCGCGGAGGTGCGGGATCACTTGCGCCAACTGCGTCTTGAACTCGGGATCCGACAGCGAAACATGTTCCACCGGGGCCGCAGGCGCGCCCGGTTCGTCGTGATCCGTGTGGGTAGCTTCGGTCATGCAATCCCGATCGTTAGCGCGCAGGGCGTCGCGGTTCGTTGTCAAGCTGGGGTCGGACGGCTTGATGTCAAGCATCATGCTGTGCAGCATCTGCCGTCAAACCAACAAGATAACAGCAAAAATCACAATGACCAGCAGCGTGCCGATAATCAGCACATAGCGCGCCACGCCAGGGGTCGTGCCAGCGCGGGCGCGATCCGTGGAGAGGTGGGCGGGTTCGTCTTGCTCAGCCATATCTGCTAAACACGCAAGAACCGTTTTAGGTCCGTACCGGAGGGAACCCGCCCGTATTTTCCGATCAGGCGGGGACCGTCGCCTCGTCGAAGAACAGCGCCTGGCTGATCGTCGCCTTCACCGTTTCGCGCTGGAACGGCTTGGTAATTAGGAAGGTCGGCTCGGGGCGTTCGCCCGTGAGCAGGCGCTCTGGGAAGGCAGTGATAAAGATCACCGGCACCGCAAACTCGGCAAGGATGTCCTTCACCGCATCGATGCCGGAGCTGTCGTCAGCCAGCTGGATGTCGGCCAGGACAAGCCCCGGACGGTCTTCCATGGCGAGCGCGACGGCTTCGTCCCGCGTGACGGCGACGCCGGTCACGTCGTGGCCGAGGTCGCGGACGATCTGCTCGAGATCCATCGCGATCAGCGGTTCGTCCTCGATGATCATCACGCGCGTGCGCGTCTGGCGCTCGATCTCCGCCACCGCTTCCGCGACCAGTTCGGTCACGCGCGCAGGCTGCTCGCCGATCAGATAGGCGGCGTCCTCGGGGGGAAAGCCTTCCACCGTGGTCAGCAGCAGCGCCTGGCGCGACAGCGGGGTAAGGCGGGCAAGGCGCTTGCGCGCGATCGATTCGGCGTCATTGCCCTGCTCGACCGCGTCGATGCTGTCGTCCCACTGGCTCGACTGCCAGATGACCTGGAAGGTACGATACAGGCCGAGCCGCGCATCGACGTCGCGCGGGAACTGATCGGGCGCCTCGACGATCGCTTCGAGGGCGGCGCGGACATAACGGTCGCCTTCGCCCTGGTTGCCGGTGAGCGCACGGGCATAGCGCCGCAGGAGCGGAAGGTGCGGCGCGAGTTGCTGACCAAGCGACATGAGCTGTGTTTTCTCCATCAGGTTCGGGGGCCTTTGTTGCCCCCGACGGGCAGTATTTCAATCGATTCCGTCACCCGAAGAAGCCCCTCCCCGGATTTCGCATCGATGGTGGAACAATCGAGGTGCTCTTTGGTTTCATCGTCCAGACCGCGTGGATGGTTACCGCGACGCCGGGTGCTTGCACTCGGCGTCGTTATCACTATTCGCGGTACCGGTCACATCGTTCATCCGTCCGGGCGTTCCGGACATTTTCCGGACCCTTAGGGGGGAATTGGTGCATTCCGCTAAAGATGATCAGGGCAAGCAGCCGCAGCCGGAGCAGGGAAGCGACAAGAAGTCGCGCCCGAACGCCGACGTGGGTGACGTATTGCGCCGCACATATGACGAGACGCTGAACGAGTCGGTGCCGGATGACCTGCTCGACCTGCTGAAGAAGCTCGATTAAACGAATCCACCCATGAACGGCCTGGATTCTCCGCTCCGCGGCCGAGGCTTCTCGGCGGCGCTCGGGCGCTTGCCCACGGGCGCCAAGGTATTCCTGATTCTCGTCGGCGCGTTGCTGCCGCTGGCGCTCATTGCCCTGTTCACCGCCCTCCAGACGACCCGTAGCGCCGACGACGAGGCACGCGAACGGCTGAGCGTCACCGCGCAGGAAAGCGCGGGCAATCTCGAGAACCTGCTGGCGAACCATGTCGCACAGCTGGGCGAGGCGCTCGCCGCACTCGAACGCAATCCCGATGACGCCCCCAGCTGCACCCGGCTCGCCGGCACCTATGCCGCGCAAGGCCAGGCGCATTTCGTCGTGCTCGATCGGCGCGGGCGGACCCTGTGCGGCCGCGCGTTCGAGCAGATTCGCATGGCCGATACCCCCCGCAGCGATGTTGCCGCGCGAATCGTCCCGGGCGGGCTGCTGCTGCGGATCAGCGGAAGCGACGGCGCGACCGCCACGGCCTATTATCCGCGCGATCTGCTCGCGGGGCTTGCCCGGCCGAGCGGTTTCGTCCCCGAATATGGCGCGGCGCTGATCGGCCATGGCGACCGGCTGACGCTGCGGGCGCTCAAGGACAACGGCCCGCTCGATCGCGGCAAGAGCCTGCGCAGCAACCTCGGCGTCGATGATCTTGCGCTGGAAACCACCATGCCCGGCGCACCGATCACCTCGCCGCTGGTGATCGCGACGGTGCTCCTGGTGGTGATGTGGATCGCTGCCGCCGGCATCGGCTGGTTCGTCGTCGACATCCTCCTGATCCGCCCGCTCCGCCAGCTGCGCAGCAGCGTCGCGAATTACCAGCCAGGCGACGTGATCGATACCGAGCGGCTGGGGCCGATACCCGCGCAGGAAATTCGCGAGCTGGGCGACACGTTCAGCGAAATCAGCCGCACCGTGCAGGCGCATGAGGCCGATCTTGCGAAGGGCCTCGTCCAGCAGACCCGCCTCACCCGCGAGGTGCACCATCGGGTGAAGAACAACCTGCAGGTCATTTCCAGCCTGATCAACTTCCATGCCCGCGCCGCCAGGGGCGAGGAGGCGGCCAACGCCTATGCCTCGATTCAGCGCCGCGTCGATGCGCTCGCCGTGGTGCACCGTCACCATTATGCCGAGATGGAAGAAAATCGCGGGCTGGAGCTGCGCTCGGTGATCGGCGAGCTTGCTGCAAACCTCCGCGCCACCGCGCCGGAACAGGCGCGCGGGATGGGCATCACGCTCGAGGTCGAGTCGCTGCTCGTTACCCAGGACGTGGCGATCGCGGTGTCGTTCCTATTGACTGAGATCATCGAGCTTGCGGTCAGTTGCAACCCCGCCGCGCAAATCCGCATTTCGATCAAGGCCCCCGAAGACGCGGATCGCGCCGTGGTGCGCGTCTCTTCGCCCGCCTTGGTGGGAAGCCCCGCCTTCGAGGGACTGGTCGACAAGCGCTATGGTCGTGTGCTGCTGGGCCTCGCCCGCCAGCTTCGCACCCAGCTGCACCACGATCCGCTGGTCGGCGCCTATGAGACGACAATCGCGATCACGGGACGCTTTTGAAAAATCACTTTCCAGCAGGAACCGCCAGCAGGGAAGCGCGTTTTAAAATTCGGATAGCGACCTTTGCCCCCCCCCTCTCCCTATCCACGACATGGGCCCGGAAGCGTCTTCCCCCCCCCCCCCCCCGGTGACGCTTCCGGGCCTACTTCCTTCCTGACATCGCTGGATCGGCTTTTGAACGGTTCTCTGCGCCGCGCTGCAGGAACGTTTCCACGCGCGCAGCATTGAACCTTCGTCCCGGCAAACGGGGAATGAAGGAGAATTTCGATGCGTAAACTCATCACCGCCGCCGCGCTTGCCGGCACGCTGCTGATCGCCGCCTGCAACACCGTCGAGGGTGCGGGCAAGGACGTTGCCTCGGCGGGCGACACCGTCGCCAACGCCGCCGACAAGTCCAAGTAACGATGTCAGGGAGCCCCTGCCGCACCCGCGGCGGGGGCTTCGCTCATTCGGCGGTGTGGCCCTCTGCGTTCGCCGCATCCGCCTCGGTCGCCGCCGTGCGCTCACGCCGCCGCCGGGTAAAGTAAATCGCGACCAGCGACAGGAAATACAGCCCGATCAGCGGGCCCGCCAGCAGCAGCTGCGACCCGACGTCGGGTGGGGTCAACACCGCCGCGATCGCCACCGACGCGACGATGGCATAGCGCCAGGCGCCCTTCAGCTGCTCATAGGTGACGATGCCGGCATGTTCGAGCAGCATCAGCAGCACCGGCAGCAGGAACGAGATCCCGAAGCCGAAGATGAACTGCATGATGAACTTGAGATAGTTGTTCACATCCGGGAGCGCGGTCTGCTCGACGCCGCCCAGATTGCCCTGGAAGCCGAGCAGGAACTTCAGCGCCACTGGGATCGCGACGAAATACGCCATCGAGGCACCGGCGATGAACAGTACCGGCGTCGCGAGCAGGAACGGCAGCAGCGCCTGCTTCTCGCGCCGATAGAGGCCGGGCGCGACGAACTGCCAAAGCTGGTTGGCGATGATCGGGAAGGCGATCATCAGCCCGGCGAAGAACGCCACCTTCACCTCGACCAGGAAGCCGCCGAAGATATCGGTGTTGATGATCTTCGCCTGCCCCGCCGTCTTGAGCGGTGCGACGAGGAAGGACAGGATGCCGCGCGCGAAATAGAGGCAGCCGCCGAATGCCACCAGCAGCGACAGGATCGACCAGACCAGTCGCTTGCGCAGCTCGATCAGATGCTCGAGCAGCGGGGCCTGGGTATCGTCGATTTCGCTCACGGCTGCACTTCGCTGGCGGGGGGAACGGGCTTGGCGTCGTTTGCGGCGGGCTTTGATGCCGAAACTTCGACCGGAGCCGGGTCCGGGTGAATGTCCGGCTGCGGCGTCATCACCGGCGCCGCGCCGTCGTGCGGCACATGGTCGTTCGGATCCGCAGTATGCATGGAATGTTCGATGGCGGGCGGCGTTTCGGGCGCAGCGAGCGGCTGCGGCGGATATTGCCGCATGATCCGCTCATTCTCCGCCGCCCACTGCTTCTCCAGCTCGGCCAGTTCGGCTTCGCGCACCATCGAATCGATGCCCGAGCGGAACTGACGCGCGACGCCGCGCGCCTTGCCGACCCATTTGCCGACGAAATGCATCGCCCGCGGCAGGTCCTTCGGCCCGATGAAGATGAGGGCGGCGATGGCCACGACCAAAAACTCGCCGGAATCGATATTGAACATTCTGTCGGCGCATCCACTCGCACGGCATGCCCCGGTCACCCGGTGCGCTGCGATCAAATCCCGGGCCGCCGGGCTTTACCGGTGGCCCGGCGGGGTCTCAGCGATGCTCCTCGCGGGCGCGCTCTGCTTCCGGCGTGTAGCCCGGCTCGGGTGCCGGCTTGCCTTCGATGCGGGTCGGCGGCGTCTGGGTATCGTCCTCGGCCATGCCCTTCTTGAAGTTCTTGATGCCCTTCGCGACGTCACCCATCATGTGGGAGAAACGGCCGCCGCCCAGCAGCAGGATGGCGATGATGCCGACGACCAGCCAGTGCATCAGGCTGAAGCTACCCATGAGAATTCTCCTTGATATCCCGACCTATCTAAGGCCCGCGGCTCCGCACGGCAACGGTTGATCGCCCTACGCTGGCGTACGCAGCGCCGAACGGAAGGTGACGCCTCTATTCCTCATCCGTGACAGTTTCGCTTTCCGCTGCCGCCTCGGCCGCGTCGAGCTGTTCCAGCGCGAGATCGACGGGATCGAGCAGTCCCGCCGCCTTGAGATCCTCGATCCCCGGCAGGTCGCGCCGGCTGGCCAGCCCGAAATGGCTGAGGAAGCCCGGCGTAGTGGCATACATCAGCGGCCTTCCCGGCACCTCGCGGCGCCCGGCGGGGCGCACCCAGCCCGCCTCCATCAGCACGTCGATCGTGCCCTTGGATATCTGCACGCCGCGGATCGCCTCGATCTCGGCCCTTGTCACCGGTTCGTGATAGGCGATGATCGCCAGTGTCTCGATGCCGGCGCGGCTGAGCTTGCGGCTATCCTCGCGGTCGCGGCGGAGCAGGTGCGCGAGATCGGCGGCGGTCTGGAAATGCCAGCGATCGCCACGGCGGACCAGTTCGATGCCGCGCCCGGCATAGTGGTCCCCAAGCGCCGCCAGCGCCGCGCGGATGTCCACCTCCGGTCCGACATAGGCGCGGATCTCATCGACGCTGAGCGGTGCTTCGGAGGCGAACAGCACCGCCTCGACCGCACGCACGGGATCGCCCGTGTCGATCATAGCGGGATTGCCTTGAGATAGAGCGGCGCAAAGGGCGCGTCCTGGCGGATCTCCAGCCGCCCCTGCCGCGCAAGTTCCAGCGCGGCGACGAAGGACGAGGCCAGCGCGGAACGACGAAACAGGTCGCTGGCGCCCTCGGGCAGGAAGTTTTCGATGACGCTCCAGTCGACCCGCGTGCCAAGCTGCGTGGAGAGGCGCTCCAGCGCCGCCTCTAGCGTCATCACGTCGCGGTGCGCGACGACGTGCATCACCGGCCGCGTGCGCGCGCTGATCCGGCCATAGGCGGCGATCAGGTCGTAGATCTCCACTTCCCACTTGGCTTGGCGCTCGACGCGCAGACCCTCGGGGGCGCCCCGCGGAAAGACGTCGCGCCCCACCCGGTCGCGCGCCACCAGCCGGGCGCCTGCCTCGCGCATCGCGCTCAGCCGTTCGAGGCGGAGTTGCAGGCGCAGCGCCAGTTCCTCGGGGCTCGGGCTCTCGGCGGGGTTGCGGGGGAGCAGCAGCGCGGACTTCAGGTATGCGAGCCATGCCGCCATCACGAGATAATCGGCGGCGAGCTCCAGCCGCAATTCGCGCGCGGCGTGGACATAGGCGAGATATTGCTCGACCAGCTCGAGGATCGAGATCTGGCGCAGATCCACTTTCTGCGTGCGGGCGAGCGCCAGCAAAAGGTCGAGCGGGCCTTCCCAGCCCTCGACCTCGATCTTCAGAATGTCATCGCCCCCGTCCACGAGGTGGTCATAGGAGGGGCACGCCCCCCAAGCAAATCCTCCCCTGCACCGCAGGGGAGGAAGAAGATGCGCTGTACCGAGCCCACAAATCCTAGCCCCTCCCCTTCAGGGGAGGGGTTGGGGTGGGGCTGTGTCTCGCAGAGACCGACAGACGTTCTGGAATCCCTCCACCCCAACCCCTCCTCCAAGGAGGAGGGGCTTAAGTGGGCTCAGCTCAGCCCCAGCAATGCATCCCGCTTGGCGAGCAGTTCGACGAGCGGCACGTCCTCCGCCTCCCCCACCGAGTCCATTGCCCGTGCCAACCGCTCGAGGCACACCGCCGGCGCATCCGGGATCCGGGATACGATCTCGACCATCTCTGGCATCCGTGCCCAGCAATCGAGCACCACGTCGCACCCCGCCGCCAGCGCGCGCTCGGCCTTCTCGCCCGCGGTGCCGGAAAGCGCCTTCATGTCGATATCGTCGGTGAACAGCAGCCCGTCGAAACCGATCTGCCCACGGATAATCTCGCGGATCACCGTCGGCGAGAGCGTTGCGGGCAGGTCGGCATCCCAGGCCTCGAACACGATATGCGCGGTCATCCCCATCGGCGCGGAGGCGAGCCGCTGGAACGGCAGCAGGTCCGCCTCCAGTGCCTCGGCGCTCGCCTTCACCCGCGGCAATTCCAGATGGCTGTCGACCATCGCCCGGCCATGCCCCGGCATGTGCTTGACGATGCCCACCACGCCGCCCCGCGCCAGCCCGTCGAGCAGCGCCCGCCCGAGCGCCGCCACCCGCATCGGATCGCGCCCGAACGCGCGGTCGCCGATCGCAGGCGTCCCGCCCTCCACCGCCACGTCGAGCAACGGCGCACAATCCACCGTCACTCCCGCTTCGCGAAGGATGTGCGCCAACGCCTGGCCGTTCGCCCGCGCCGCCTCGATCGCGGAGATCGGCGCACGGTCGTACAGCGCATCGAAGGCGGCACCGGTCGGGAAGGCCGGCCAGACCGGCGGCTGCATCCGCGCAACGCGCCCGCCTTCCTGGTCGATCAGGATCGGCAGGTCGTCGCGCCCGTGCAAGCTCCGCAGATCGTCGGTCAGCGCCCGCATCTGCGCGGGATCCACGCAATTGCGCTTGAACAGGATGTAGCCGAGCGGCCCCGCCTCGCGGAAAAAGGCGCGTTCGTCGTCGGTAAGCGTCGGGCCGGAGAGGCCGAAGATCACGGGCTTCATGGGAGAAAGGCCTAGCCGATCCGCCCTCGCCTGCAACCCCTGTCAGCTCGCGACGAAGCAGTTCTCGCCCGCGACCTTCAGCTTGCCGCAAATCTCGCGCGCCTGGCCATTGCTCCCGGCATTCACCCGCAGGCGATACACGGTCTTGCCCTCGGGTATGGCGAACGGGACCACCAGCTTGCCGAGCGGCGCGAGATAGGCAAATCGCTTTGACATCCGCGTCCAGGCGGCATTGGCTGCGCCTTCGCTGGGGAAGGCCCCCAGCTGCACCAGCGCCCCCGCCCCCTCGCCCGCCGAGCTCGCCGCTGCAATCCTGCGGTTCGGCGTTGGCTTGACGATCGTAGGGGCAGGCAGCGCGATCGTCGCGCTGCTGCTCGCCTTGGGGCCATTGGCCGGCGCCTGGCGCGGCTTCTGCCCCTCGACCGGCGCCTCGGGTAGCGCGCCGACATTGATGCCCGCCTCGCTCGGCCCGCCCTGGCTGGTGCGGAAGACGATGTCGCCCTCGCCGTCGACGCGCATGCCGCCCGGCGTGTCCGGCCGCACCTTGTACGGCTCGGCGGGCGCAGCGATCAGCGCGCCATTGCCGTCGCGCGAGGCCTGGTGCTTGAGCCAGTAATAGACGCCGCCTGCAGCCCCCAGCACGAGCAAGGCGAGGAAGACCGTCACGAACACACGGCCCTGCCGCGGCTCCTCATAGGCCTCCTCCACCGTCTCCAGCCAGGGGAGCCGCTCGTTGTCGTCGAACCGGCCGGGCATCACATCTCCTCGACCGCCTCCACGCCCATTAGCGCGAGGCCGTTGCGGATCACCTGCTGCACCGAGCGCCCGAGGAACAGCCGCGCAGCGGTCAGCGCGGGCTGGTCGACCATCAGGAAACGCCGATCGGCAGAGTCGTTGCCCATATTGTAGAGCGCGTGGAATTCTGCCGCCAGATCATAGAGATAGAAGGCGATGCGATGTGGTTCGCGCGCGCTGGCCGCCGCATCCACCACGCGCGGGAACTGCGCAGCGAGCTTCGCCACGGCCAGTTCGCGCCCGTCGAGCAGCGACAGGTCCGCCGCCTCGTCCAGGCTGATCCCGGCCTCGGCCGCGCGGCGATGCACCGATGCCACGCGGGCATGGGCGTATTGCACGTAGAAAACCGGGTTTTCCTTGGAGGTCTCGAGCACCTTGGCGAAGTCGAAGTCCATCTGGGCATCGGCCTTGCGGGTGAGCATGGTGAAGCGCACCACGTCCTTGCCCACTTCGCGCACCACGTCCGCCAGCGTGACGAAATTGCCCGCCCGCTTGGACATCTTCACCGGCTCGCCAGCGCGCAGCAGACGGACCATCTGGACCAGCTTGACGTCGAAGCGGGTCTCGCCGCCGGTCAGCGCCTGCACCGCCGCGACGATCCGCTTCACCGTGCCGGCATGGTCAGCGCCCCAGATGTCGATCAGCTGGTCGGCCGACTGCGCCTTCTGGAAGTGATAGGCGAGATCCGCGCCGAAATAGGTCCACTGGCCGTTCGACTTCTTGATCGGGCGATCCTGATCATCCCCGAACTGCGTCGAGCGGAACAGCGGCAGCTCCACCGGCTCCCAATCCTCGGGGGTCTCGCCCTTGGGAGCCTCCAGTACGCCGTCATAGACGAGGCCACGTTCGCGCAGCCATGCCTCGGCCTGCTCGGGCTTGCCGGCGGCCTGGAGCTCGGCCTCGGACGAGAACAGGTCGTGATGGATGCCGAGCAGCGCCAGATCGTCCTTGATCATGACGAGCATCGCCGCGACCGCGGTCTTGCGGAACAGCGCCAGCCATTCGCTCTCGGGCGCGGAGACGTACTTGTCGCCATACTCGGCGGCGAGCTGCTGGCCGACCGGCTTCAGATAGTCTCCCGGGTACAGGCCCTCGGGGATCTCGATCGTCGCGCCCAG
Source organism: Sphingomonas sp. (assembly GCF_032114135.1). Classification (GTDB taxonomy): domain Bacteria; phylum Pseudomonadota; class Alphaproteobacteria; order Sphingomonadales; family Sphingomonadaceae; genus Sphingomonas. The sequence goes on along the minus strand of NZ_DAMCTA010000002.1, from coordinate 662,455 downwards.
CGCCTCGCGGTAGCGCAGATGCGCCGAGCGGGCGAGCACGTCGACCTGCCCGCCCGCGTCGTTGACATAATATTCGCGGATGACCTTGTGGCCGACATATTCGAGCAGGCTCGCCAGCGCATCGCCCACGACCGCGCCGCGGCAATGGCCCATGTGCATCGGACCCGTCGGGTTGGCCGAGACGTACTCGACGTTGACGGTCGTCCCCGCACCCAGCGACGAGCGGCCATAGTCGGCGCCCGCGCGCAGGATCTCGGCGACTTCGCCGCGCCAGCTGTCCGCGTGCAGCTTCAGGTTGATGAAGCCGGGGCCGGCGACCGACACGGCCGCGACCTCGTCCAGCTTCTCCAACTCGGCGACCAGCTTCTCGGCGAGCGCGCGCGGATTGGTGCCGGCGGGCTTGGCGAGCACCATCGCGGCATTGGTGGCGAGATCGCCATGGCTCGGATCGCGCGGCGGCTCGACCGTGATCGCACGTCGCTCCAGCCCCGCAGGCAGATCGCCGGCGAGGACGAGCGCATCCAGAGCCAGATTCAGATGCGCGGCGAAACGAGCATAAAGCGTCATTGAGCAATCCAATGGGGAATGGGAGCGGCGGCTGTAGCGCAGTGGCGCGGCGCCGTCATCCCTATTGGAGCTCACGATCCTCCCCTGCAAGGGGAGGTGGCAGGCCGAAGGCCTGACGGAGGGGTGCCACCGGCCGAAAAGGAGCGGTGCCACACTAGCTTCGACACCCCTCCGTCGCGCACCGCGCGCCACCTCCCCTTGCAGGGGAGGGTCGGACGCGCGTGCATCAACTCTGGATGCTCAGAGCATATAGGACGGCGCGTCATCGTCCCAAGGTGGATACCGTACGGGCTTGTCGCCATAATAACGACGTAGCGCCCGCTCGCGCCGCTCCATCATGTCTTCGCTCCGGCCCGGATCGTCTGGATAGACGTAGGCAACCTCGAACCGCCCATCGCGGACGAAGTATTCCATTTCCGACCATCGCGCAGGCCCCTCTTGCGCGTGCCAAAGTTCCAGCAGGACGTCGCTCCAGCGATCCAGATCCGGCCGCCGATACATGACGTGATCGCCACCATCCTTGTAGATCGAGGGCGAAATCATCTCCGGATCGACTTCGGCCTGAAGCAAGCTGTTTTCAATCGGATAAAGGGGGTCCGCAGCCAGCATCTGCCCGATCTGCGCCAGCAGACGCTCCGTCTCATCGGTGGCCATGATGCCCTCCCCGGTCATTCGGCAGCTTCACACTGTTTTCACGTCCGTTGATGGTAAAAACGACGTCGATGGCTCTTGGCCGCTGTGACGTACCACCAAAATGCGGCACGATCTTCACCGTCACTGCGCTTCCCGCCTTCTTCGCCTTCGCCCATTGATCCTCAAGAGCCCTATACTTACCGCGATTGACGCTGGAATCCTGCGCGAAGTGGTTAAACGCCTCCGTCGGGCCATTAAAGCGCGGTGCGATGTAATGCCCGCCATCGTCCTTCGGCAGGCGATCGGTGCCACCGGCACTGCGTTGAAGGCTTCTCGATCGAGGCTGCGGTTGCGCAAGAACCAAGACACCAGAAACTCGCCGAGTTCGCTCGCGCTCGTCGATCTCATACTCATAGCCGTTGCGGAACACATGCCGCCAAGTTGACCGATCGGCTTGGCTGCCGAGCTCGGTGACGGCGTGATTTCTGTGGGTAGCGGCGTAGCGCTTATCGACAGAAGGCGCTTCCCAGCTCCCGCTAGCCCCTCCACCGCCGAAGCTTCCACCTCCTCCTAAACCTCTAACGCCCGAATCCTTCGCGGCAGGCAGCCCTCGCCAGCTACCGCTAAATCCTCCGCCACCGCCGCTCCCTCCACCACCAACAAATGTCCCTCCCTCATTCAAAGAAGGTAGGGAAGGCGGAGGAGGCGACGGTGGAGAAGGAAGGGGACGGAAATGATTTTGATAGTATCGGTACCGAGTCTCGATCGCGTCTCGCCAATCCGGATCCCTCGGATGTTTGGCCAATTCGCTGGCCCTCCATGCGTCTGCCTCTTCAAGCGACGTGATGGGCTTGAGCTTCGGGTCGTCTCCATATGGCGGAACACGCTTCCGCTTCCGCTGTCCGATAACGCCGGACCCTCCCTTCGAGGTACTGCCAGCTCCTGCAAAGGTGAAACGACCATCGGACGGATCATGCCATGGGTTGAACTTGACCTCGATGGCGTCGCCTTCATCAGGGCGCACTTGTCGCCCCGTCCGCAACCAAATTGCAAAAGCTCGCCGTTGCTCCGTTGCTGTCTGCATGCGCATTCCCCCGCGTCCGCCGCCCAGAAACATCTAGAACAAAACAGGAACTTTGTCAAGGTTGCGTAACGATCCTGGCGCGCTACTCTTCCATTGCGGAGCAATCCGGTCCCTACCCCCTTACCAACCCCTCCACCCCCGCCGCCGTGGTCATCGCCGGGAACAGCGCCTTCGCCGTCCGCGCCGGGGGCAGCGCGAAGTGGCTGGAGACGGCGCTCGCGATCAGCACGTCGAGCGCGGTGGTGGGCTTCAAGTCCCGCCCCTCGTACAACGCCGCATCGCCCAGCCCCGGCCAGTCGGCCTGCACCCGGCCGCCCTGTACCGCGCCGCCGAGCAGCATCGCGACCGAGCCGGTGCCGTGATCGGTGCCGCCGGTGCCGTTGGCCTTCACCGTCCGGCCGAACTCGGTCGCCACCACCACCAGCGTATTGTCCCAATGCGGCCCCAGCCCGGCTTTCAGCGCCGCGACCATTGCGTCGAGACCCTTGAGCTGCCCGCCCAGCCGCCCGCGCTGGCCCGAATGCGTGTCCCAGCCGCCGGTCTCGATCATCGCGATCCGCGCGCCGCCGGGGGCCGAGAGCAGCTTGGCCGCCAGCGTGCCGGTGTCCGCCGCCTTCTTGCCGCCGTCGCTGCCGAGGTCGCCGGTGAGCATCCGCGTCGCCATCGCTTCCTGCCACAGCGGGTGGAGTTGCTTGTCGCCTTCGTACATCGCCGTCACCCGCGCGAGCAGGTCGTCCGAGGCCTCGGGCAGCGAAGAAGGCGCATAGCTGGCCACCTCCACGCTCCCGCGCAGCGCCATCGGCACCGCGGCGGCGAGCGCGATCGCCTTGTCGCCCTCGGGGAGCAGGCGGAGCAGCCGGTTCATCCAGCCGTCCTTGAGCTGATAGGCCGAGACGCCGCCGGTCTCGAGCACGTTCTGCCCGTCGAAATGCGAGCGGTCGCGGTACGGCGAGGCGACGGCGTGGACGAACAGCGCCTGTTTCGCCCGGTAGAGCCCGAGCGTGTTCGCCATCGCCGGATGCAGTGCGAACATGCCGTCGAGCTTGGGCGCGCTGGCGAAATCGGCGGCGAGGTCGCCGCGCGCGCCGGCATAGGCGGGGTCGCCGACGGGTGCGACGATGCCCAGCCCGTCGGCCGCGCCGCGCTGGATGAGGAAGACGAAGCGGCGCTCGGTCGGCGCGGCGGCGAAGGCCATGCGCGCGCCCAGCGGCGAGACCATCAGCGCGGTCGCGCCGGCGGCGAGCAATTGACGACGGTGGAGCATCATGACGCTATCTCCGCAGGAACTCGGGTGCGACCAGCAGAAGTGCCACCCCCTGGCTATTGCTTTCCGCCCGCGCGATGGATTGCGCGGTCGCGGGGCTCAGCGCCTCCGGGAACATCGCGGCGGCGCGGGCGCGCGGATCGATCTGGTCGCGGGTGCGCTGCGCCATCCGCTCGGCGGCTTCCACCCGGCGGAGCACCGCATCGGGCCCGGCCCAGGCGCCGGCGACATCGTCCCACCCCGCCGGCGAGCCCGGCTTCCACACCGGCTGGCCGAGCTGATACATCAGCCCCGGCACCGCATTGGGCTGGAGCTGCTGGGTGCCGACCGCGCGCATCGCCGAGATCGACCATTCCCAGGGCGACTTGAACTTCACCGTCCCCGGCGCCCAGCATTCGGGCGAGGCGATCAAGGTGCGGTAGAGGCTCGGCAGATCGCCGCCGGTCTTGCGAAAATTCGCCTCCAGCTGCGCGACCAGCTTGGGCGGCGGATCGTCGCCGGCGAAATGGCGGGCGAGTTTGGTGGCGATGTGTCGGGCGGTCGCTGGATGCGTGGCGAGATGGTCGAGCACCGCCGCCGCCTGCGCTTCACCTTGCTGGCTCCATTGCTGGCCCAGGATGGTCCGCGCGCCCGGCTCGTGGAGCGCGTCCGCATAGACGAAGTCGCCCTGCCGCCCGGTGCCGCCGATGAACTTCGCCACCGGTCCGCGGCCGAATCCGGCGATGGTCCAGCCGGTCAGCGCACGGGCAAACTCGGTGACGTCCGCTTGGCTGTAACCCGCGCGCACGCCGAGCGTATGGAGTTCCAGAATTTCGCGGGCGAGATTCTCGTTAAGGCCCAGCGCGCGGCGCACATTGGGCCGATTTGCCGCGCGCATCGCCAGTGCGCTGTTCGGCCCCACCGATACCGCCTGGTCAAGAAACAGCAGCATCGCCGGGTGGCGCTCCACCGCGAACAGCATCTCGCGGAAGCTACCCATCACATGCGGGCGGATCGCCTCGAACTCGAACGCGCCGGCAAGGTTGGTCACCTCCATCTTGTCGCCCGAGACGGCAAAATGGTTGGCCCAGAAATGCACCAGCCGCTCGGCAAAGGGCGCGGGCGATTGGAGCGCGGCGAGCGCGCGGGCAGTGACGGCGCCGTTGTACAGGTCGCGGCTTTGCTGGCCGAACTGCTTGCGCAGCGCCTCGGCGGGGTCGTCGCCGGTCTGGACGATCGGCGGCTGCGGCACGAGCGGCGCCATTGCGCCCGCTGGCCGGGCGTTCATCGCTGGCGGCGGCGGTGCCGATGGCGTGCTCTTTCGCAACTGCGAAATACGATCGCGATAGGCGGCGAATTCCGCGACGAGCGCGTCGCTGGTCGGCTGCCCCGCCAGGGGCGCGGGCGCGACGACATAGCGATGTAGTTGCTGTTCCAGCCATGCGCGCGGCTCCGCACCCGGTCCGTCTTCCAGGCGTGTGCCTAACCCGAAGCGATTCAACGCAATACTCATACCCGCCATCGGCTACACTCCGCTGACCGGTGCTCCGTATACGGCCCGATTGTCGCACGATTGTGCCAGAGGTGATCGGTTCGTCGCATCGCCGTCCCGTTCGTCCCGCCTGGACACGGTTGCGCTGACTGCAATCAAGACCGCCGCGCTTTGCGGTTGTCGAATCTGCTGCACCGCAACAAATTGTCTATCAAGAACATACGAAGGATGCCGATCTGGCTCTTTTGGCCCAACGAAGGAGAAAGATCGTGACCCGTTTCACCATCGCACTCGCCGCTACCCTGTTCGCCGCCGCTCCCGCTTTCGCTGCCGATAATGACGCGCGCAGCTTCACCCGCGACGGCGTGACCTACACCTACACCTCGACCGTCAAGGGCGACGTGAAGATCCTGGAAGGCGTTGCCAAGCCGGGCAACCAGAACTTCCGCCTCGTCGTGCGCAACGGCTGGGTCGATGGCAACGCAGCCGGCACGCGCGTGTCGTTCCGCGTGCCTAAGACGACCAAGGTGCAGGTCGCGTCGCGCTAAGTGACCCCTAACCGCTCCCGGAAAAACTAAGAACCCCGCGGCCGCCTGGGCGACCGCGGGGTTTTCCGTTCTGGGGGGACGGAACTCGAAATTATTCGGTGGCGCCGACGCTGCTGCTGCCGGTCTCGCGGCGGGCTTCTTCGGCCGGGGCCTTGCGGGTGGGCAGATACTGGTGCTTGCCGGCCTGGTGATGCGCCTGGGTGGCGGCAGGCTTGTGGTCCTTCATCCGCCAGGTGACGATCTGGCTCTTGCCGGCGGGCATCCAGACCCGCTCATGGGTTTCGTGCAGCGACTGGGCGGCCGCCGGCGCGGCGACCAAAGTCGCAGAAATCAGTGCGATGGTTGCGAGCTTCATGGTGGCGTTCCTCGTCGTTGGGAGCATCTTCTCCTGTCCCCAGCATCTACCCACACGCCGTTGCGGCACACTTGCGCGGCTGTAACGAAGCGTTGCTCCGGGCCGCGATGGTTCGCGAGCAACACTTTCTTACGATCGCGCCAAGAAGCGGCAATGCTGCGGCGGGAAGATGCACTATCGGAGCGACAGTCCCGTCCTTGAGAACGGGTCGCCGCGCCGGCGCAGGCTGGAACTTTCACTCGCACCCGAGAGGGAAGTTTCCATGAAGATTCGTCTTGCCGCCGCAGCCCTGCTCGGCCTCTCCGCGCCCGCTTTTGCGCAGGAAACCGCCCCGCCCCCACCCGTCACCGTCTCCGGCAGCGTCGCGCTGGTCTCCGATTACCGCTTCCGCGGCGTGTCGCAGACCGACAAGGAGATGGCGGTCCAGGGCGGCCTTACCGTAACCCATGAAAGCGGCCTGTACGGCTCGCTCTGGGGCTCCAACCTGTCGGGCTGGGGCACGTTCGGCGGTGCCAATATGGAGCTGGACGTGGTCGGCGGCTACAAACTGCCGATCGGCGGCGGCGCCGCGCTCGACGTGGGCGTGACCTGGTACATGTATCCGGGCGGCGCCTCCAAGACCGACTTCGCCGAACCCTATGTGAAGCTGAGCGGCAGCATCGGCCCGGTCTCCGCGCTGGCAGGCGTCGCCTATGCCCCGCCGCAGCAGGCGCTCGGCAACTGGAGCGCCACGCCCGAGAGTCGCGAGGGCGACAAGGAAGACAATCTCTATCTGTGGGGCGATGTGAGTGCCGCGGTGCCCAAGACGGCGATCACGCTCAAGGCGCATCTCGGCTATTCGGACGGCAACAAGGGCCTCGGCCCCAACGGCACCAGCGTCGCGCCGACCGGCAGCTATGCCGACTGGCTGGTCGGGGCGGACCTGGCACTGGGCAAGGTGGTGCTCGGCGTCGCCTATGTCGATACCAGCATCACCAAGCGCGACAGCGCCTATCTGCTGCCCAACTTCTCCAGCACCAAGGACGGCTCGACCATTGCCGGCAGCCAGGTGGTGTTCTCGGTGAGCGCTGCGTTCTGAAGGACGGTCCGGGCTCCCCATGCTGGGGGCCCGGAACGGCGGCGCGCGCCGCATTGCTTTACCGCGTGATATCCAGCCGATAGATCAACGCCATGCGTCATTCGGGATCCACCCTGGCCCTGGCTCTCCTGGTCGCCGGTTGCGGCGGTGCCCCGGCTGAGACGGCCTATGATCCGACGCGCACCGCCGACGCCTATGCCGCGTGCCGCCAACGTTCCGCGGGGCAAACGACGGTGCTGCTTGCCTGCGCGGACACCGCGATCACCGCAGCAGGACAGGCAGTCGACACGCCCGAGTCCGCCGCGGCCTTCCGTGCGGCGCTGCGCCGATGGGGAGACGCTGCTGCCCAGTCGGGCGGCGTGTCAGCGCAAGTGACCTTTGCCCATCACGCCGTAGCCCTAGCGGCCCGACGCGCGGCGCTCCTGTCCGGCGACGCACCCGCCCTGCGTACGGCCGCAGCCCCCCTCGACGGCGGGCCCCTATGGGCGAAGAGCCGCGCGATCAGTTGCCGAGATCATGCCGTGCCGCACTGCGCGGAACGATATGACGCGCTGCTGTCGGGGCTTGGCCTTCCTCGGGCGAACCGCGCGGCAATGGCGCGCGCAGCGCCTCCGACAGGCCTGCCGCTGCCGCGTTGCGAGGCGATCGCGGCCGAGGGAAAGGTCGGCGGGGCGCTAGTCGACGCGTTTTACGCGCGCTACCCCAAGGCATTGGCCGGCAGCGACAGCGTGGAGACGGTCCCTCTCGATCCGGCCGCGCTCGACAATGTGGTCCGCTATCTCGTCTGTGTCGCGGGTGCGACCGATGAAGATCCCACGGTCGCCGAAAACGGGCTCGCGCTGTTCGGCAGCAAGCGCCATGGCGCCGCTGCGCGGCAAGCGCTCGCGGCGCTGGCGCGGCACCAGGATCCGATCGCTGGCGCAGCCCGCCGTTTCGAGGCGCAGATCAACGGCTATCTGCAAGGCCCGCGCTGATCGTTGTGCGCGGATCGGCAACCTAGAACCCCTCGGGCAGCTCGATCGCGCCGCAGAGCTCGCGGTAGCGCGCGATGGCGTAGCGATCGGTCATCCCTGCGATGAAATCGCCGATGTGGCGGCTGCGCCATGGCTCCTCGGTCGGCAGCGCCTCGCGCCATTCCGACGGCATCCGTGCGGGATCCGCGACATAGCCCGCGAACAGTCCCGACACGACCTGCCGCGCCGAGGCCGCTGCCGCCAGCTGGCTCGGATGATGGTAGAGATTGGCGTACATGAACCGCTTCAACCCACGCTCGGCGTCGCGCATCGATGGCGAGAAGCCCGCCAGGCAGCGTCCGGCATGGCGGACATCGTCCACCGTCTTCACACCCGACTCCGCGATGCGCGCCCTGGTCTCGGTAATGAGGTCGTTGACCATCAGCCCGATCTGCGATCGGATCAACTCACCGGTCAGCCGCTTGGGGGAAACGTCGGGAAAGCGCAGCTGCACCTCTGCCCAGGCTTCGGCGATCATCGGCACCGCCATGATCTGGTCGAGCGTCAGCAACCCGGCGCGCAGGCCGTCGTCAATGTCGTGATTGTCATAGGCGATGTCGTCGGCGATCGCCGCGACCTGCGCCTCGAGCGAAGGCCAGCTGTCGAGCTCGAGCGGGAACTCGGCATCGGCGGCGGCCAGCGCCCATTGCGGCTCGTGGATCGGGCCGTTGTGCTTGGCGAGGCCCTCCAGCGTATCCCAGGTCAGGTTCAGCCCGTTCCAGGACGGATAGGGGCTGTCGAGCCGCGTCAGCGTGCGGAGCGTATGGCCGTTATGGTCGAACCCGCCCTTCCCCGCCAGCGCCACCTCCAGAGCGTCTTCCCCGGCATGGCCGAAGGGGGGATGACCGATATCGTGCGCGAGGCATAGCGCTTCGGTGAGATCCTCGTTGAGCCCGAGCGCGCGGGCGATGGCGCGGCCGATCTGCGCGACCTCCAGGCTGTGCGTCAGCCGCACGCGGAAATGGTCGCCATCGGGGGCGAGGAACACCTGCGTCTTGTGGCGCAGCCGGCGGAAGCTGATCGAATGGATGATCCGGTCGCGGTCGCGCTGAAAGGCGTCGCGTGGGCCGCGCGCACCGCCGCCCGCCTCGGGATGCAGGCGGCCGCGCGTCTGGGCGGGCATGCAGGCCCAGGAGGAAAGCTGTTTCACCGCCGGGCCCCTAGCCCAAGCCGCGTCCCGTGTCGAAGGGTCACGGCGCGATCTTGGTGACCTTCTGCCCCGCCTCGCTGGTGACGACGAACGCCGAGACGCCCTCCCCCGCCAGCTTGTTGACGAAAGCCTGCGCCTCGCCGCTGGTCTTGAACGGACCGGTGACGATTCGGTTGGTCGCCTTGAACGCCATCCACCAGCCGCCGCGCGCCTTCAAGAGCTTGGGCGACTTGGCTGCGACGCCCTTCCAGGCGCGGTCGACGGTGGATTCGTTGGCGCCGCTCGCCACCTGCACCCAGACACGCTCGGGATCGGCCTTTTTCGGATCCGGCTTCTTGGGCTCGGGCTTCTTGCCCTTGACCGGCTTGGCGTCCTCGTCGTCCGCGGGTTTGGCGCTCTTCTTCATGCCAGGCTTGCCGGGCTTGGCGTCGGCGTCGTCTTCGACCCGCGCGCCCTTCTTGGCGCCCGGCTTCACCGGCTTGGCGTCGGCCTCGTCGTCGACCTTGGTGCCCTTCCTGGCGACGGGCTTTGCGGGCTTGGCCTCTTCCTCGTCCGCGACCACCGGCCGCTTGGGCTCGGGCTTGGGACGAACCGTGACGGTCGGCTTGGCGGCGACAACCGGCTTCGGCGCGACGGCGCTTGGACCGGCCACAGGCACGCGTTCGCTGGCGGGCACGTCGATATGGGCGATGATCGAGGCGAGCGGGGAATTCGCCGGCGCGACGTAGCGGACTTCCGGCTTCGGCGCCGGTATCGGCTGGACGAAAGGCCGCGATGCCGGCGTCGGCTGGACGATTGGCTGCGGAACCGGCGCAGGCTGCCACGCCGGGGGCGGCGTCGGGGTCGGCATCGGCGTCGGCTGCGGCATCGCCGGCTGGCTCGGCACGGCGCGCGCAACCGGCGCGACATCCGCCTTGGCGATCTGCACCGACGCGGTTTTGGGCGTCGAGGCGCCGCGGCGCCCACGGGTATCGGTGCGGACCGGCGCAGCGGCGGGCGTCACCGGCGTGGTCTGCGTGATCTGCACCGGCGCCGGGCCGGTATAGACCGGCAGCGACGGCGCCATCCGCGCATCTGCCAGCCGCGCCGGCGTCGGGGTCAGCTCGCCGAAATGGACCGCGAAGGCGCGGTCGGCGGGCCCCAGCGTCGCGATCCGGCGGAAGAAGGGCAGCAGGTTCTTGCCCGCCGCGCCCGGCAGCACCGTGCCCGCAATTTTCTCGGCACCGGCAACATCGCCGTTCATCGCCAGGATGAACGCCCGGTCGCGCCAGGCCGCACGGTCCTGCGCGCGGAGCAGCGCATCAAGCTCGCGCTCGGCCCCGGCCCGGTCGCCGCTGATGCCGAGCGACAGCGCATAGCGCCGCACCACATCGTTCTCGCGTCGGGTCGCCAGCGCCAGCTTGTAGTCGCGCTGGGCAAGCAAAGGCTGGCCGAGCAGATCATAGGCGAAGCCGCGATCGGCGGCGAACTCGCGCGGATCGACACCGCGCTGCTCGGCCTGCTGGAACATCTTCAGCGCCTCGCCCGGGCGGCCCTGCCGCACCAGCACCGCCGCGCGGTTGCTGGCGATGCGCGGGTTGGTCGCGTCGATGTCGTCCGCCCGCTGGAGCAGTGCCAGTGCGCCCGACAGATCGCCCAGCCGCGTGCTCAGCCGCGCCGCCGCGACCAGCGCCTCGATATCGCGCGGATTCTCGGCGAGCACGCGCATCTGCGTGGCGAGCGCATCCGCATCGGGATTGTGCGCCTGCACCACTTCGCTTTGCGCGAGCGCCGGATGTGCGCCGAGGAGCAGCGCCGACGCGAAGGCGCCGATGCCGAGATGTTTCTTGCTGATCATGTCGGGCTAACCGCTAAAGCCGCGGCGCTGAACCGCCGCTGACGGGGCAAGGGGTGGCCCGGCGAACCGTGCCACCCCTGCGCCTTACTGGTTGTTCTGGCTGCGCAGGAACCGCGGGATGTCGAGCGGATCCTTGTCCTCTTCCTCAGCAGCCTTGGTGCCACGCGAGGCCGAGGCCATGCGCTCGAACAGCGTGCCGCCGGTCTTGGGACGCGGCCGGGTATCGGCATCCTCGTCGCCACCGGTCAGCCAGCGACGGCGGCCGGCCGGTGCCTCGGGGGCCGGTGCAGGCGCGGCGGCCGGAGCCGGTGCGGGTGCCGGGACCATAGCTTCAGCGCCGAGCAGCAGCTCGTCCGACGCCGGGGCCGGCGGAGTCGGTTCGGGAGCCGGTGCCGGCGCGGCAGCGACCGGCTCGGGCGTCGGCGCGACGGGCGCCGGTGCGGGCGCTTCCTCGGCGACCGGGGCGGGTGCCGGCTCAGGCGCAGCGGCTGGCGCAGGTGCCGCTACCGGCTCCGGCGCAGCGGCCGCGGTGGTGCGGCGCGGCGTGGAGAAGGAGAAGACGCGCGGCTGCTCGGCCGGCGCGGCCGGGCGGTTCTCGACATTCGCGTCGATGCCGGTGGCGACCACCGACACGCGGATGCGGCCTTCCAGCTCCGAGTTGAACGCCGAACCCCAGATGATGTTCGCGTCCGGATCGACCAGCTCGCGGATATGGTTCGCGGCTTCGTCCACCTCGAGCAGGCGCATGTCCTCGCCGCCGGTGATCGAGACGATCACGCCCTTGGCGCCGTTCATGCTCACGCCGTCGAGCAGCGGGTTGGCGATCGCCTTCTGGGCGGCGATCAGCGCGCGGTCGTCGCCGTCCGCCTCGCCGGTGCCCATCATCGCCTTGCCCATCTCCTGCATCACCGAACGGACGTCGGCGAAGTCGAGGTTGATCAGGCCGGGCATCACCATCAGGTCGGTGATGCCGCGCACGCCCTGCTGCAGCACCTCGTCGGCCATCTCGAACGCTTCCTTGAAGGTCGTGTTCGCATTGGCGATCAGGAAGAGATTCTGGTTCGGGATGACGATCAGCGTATCGACATACTTCTGGAGCTCTTCGATGCCCGCCTCGGCCGACTGCGCGCGACGCTTGCCCTCGAAGGCGAACGGCTTCGTCACGACGCCGACGGTCAGGATGCCCATCTCGCGCGCCGCCTTGGCAATCACCGGGGCCGCACCGGTGCCGGTGCCGCCGCCCATGCCGGCGGCGATGAAGCACATATGCGCGCCTTCGAGCGACTGCTGGACCTGCTCGATCGTCTCTTCCGCTGCCGCGCGGCCGATCTCGGGCCGCGAGCCCGCGCCGAGCCCTTGCGTGATCTTCGCGCCGAGCTGGATGCGCTGCGGGGCGACCGACTGCTTCAGCGCCTGCGCATCGGTGTTGGCGACCAGGAACTCGACGCCCTGCACCTCGGCGCGGATCATGTTGGCGATGGCATTGCCGCCGGCGCCGCCAACCCCGATCACCGCGATCTTCGGCGTCAGTTCGTCCACGTCGGGCGGAAGGAAATCGATACTCATTCTATGGTCTCCCGTGGCAGCGCACGCGCACGCTGCACAGCCTGATATTCTCTGATGCACGAACCGAAGCGTCGACTCTAGTCACCACTAGCACCCCGGCGGACGCTTTTCCTTAATAATTCGCTCGGAACGCCGCGATCAACCGCTGGAACAGCGCGCCCGGGCTCGCCCGCGTCACCAGCTGGTGCCGGCTGGGCTCCAGGGTACGCAGGTCGATCGGATCGGCCGCGGCGAACTGGGTGAGCCCGGCCAGCGTCGAGAAGGCCGGACCGGCATGCGCATTGGGCATGGCGAGCAAGCCCCGCGGCCGCCCGACGCGCACCGCATTGCCCAGTGCCTGCTGGGCATAGTCGGCGATTCCCGCGAGCTCGGCACCGCCGCCGGTCAGCACGATCTGGCGGCCCACCGGCTCCTGGAAGTTGAGCTTCTTCAGCTCCTTCTGGATCTCGGCGACGATCCGCTCCAGCCGCTGGCGGATCACCGTGTTGAGCGCCGCCTTGGTGATGCGCGGCCCCTCGATCCCCTCATCCGCCGCGGCGGGGGCGACGTCGATCGTTTCGCGATTGTCGCGCGGGGAGAGATTGGCCGAGCCGTGGAAGCATTTGGTGCGCTCCGCCCAGGCACGCGCGGTGCCGAAGGCAGCGGCGATGTCGTCGGTGATGTCGGCCGACCCCATCGGGATCGACGCCAGCCCCGCCAGCACGCCCTGCGCGAAAACGGACACATTGGTCACGCCCGCGCCGATTTCGACCAGCGCGACGCCCAGCTCGCGCTCTTCCTCGGTAAGGCAGGCAAGACCGGTTGCCACCGGGGCGGCGATGATCGAGCGAACCTCCAGATGCGCCGAGCGGACGCACAGGTCGAGGTTGCGGACCGGCGAGCCGTCGGTGGTGACGACGTGCACGTCGACGCCCAGACGATCGGCGTGCAGCCCCAACGGCCGCTTGACGCCGCCCAGCCCGTCCACCGTGTAGCGCGTCGGTTGCGCGTGCAGCACCATCCGCCCCTGCGGATCGATCGCCCCGCGCCCGGCCTTGAGCAGATCGTCGATATCCGCCTGCTCGACCCGGTGGCCGCCTAGATCCGCCTCGACCTTGACGACGCTGGAGACCAGCCCGCCCGCCGAGAAGCTGACCCAGACATCCTCGATGTTGAACCCGGCGATCCGCTCGGCCTGCTCTACCGCTTCGCGGATCGCGATCTCGGTGGCGTGCATGTCGGCGACATAACCACGCTTCACGCCCCGGCTCTCGCGCTGGCCGGTGCCGAGCACGATCAGATTGCCCTCGTCGGTCCGCTGCGCGATCAGCGCCGAGACCTTCGACGATCCCACGTCGAGCGCAGTGATCAACCCTTCCGGCGCTGTTTTCGCCATCAGCCTTCCCCCGAGCCGGTGCCCGCCGGCGGCGTCGTTATACTCGTTGGAGCGATCGGTGCGGCCGTCGGCGCGGTGGATACCGGCGGCGGCGGCTCGATCACGCCCTGCCGACGCACAACCAACTTGTTTGCGTCGCGCATGTCAAATCCGACATAGCCCCGGCCCAGCAGCCGCTGCGTCCCGTCGATCGCCACGAACTTCTTCAGCGCGGCGATCGCCTCGTCCTCGCCTTCGGGGAGCTGCAATTTCTCGCCCGAGGTGAAGAACAGGTCCCAGCGCCGGTTGCCGACCCAGCTGGTGGCCTTCACCAGCGGCTTGAGCGCCGGCTGCGTCTCCAGCAGATGCTTGCGCGCGGCTTCCTGGGTGTTGGCGCCCTCGCCGATCAGCAGCGGCAGATCGGGCATCGCCTCGGGCGAGACCGGCTCCAGCGGCACGCCCGAGGGATCGATCAGCATCAGCTGGCCATGGTTCTGCCACACCGCGGCGGGGCTCCGCTCCTCGATCGCAATGTGGAGCGTGCTCGGCAGGCGGCGCGAAACGCGCGCGTCCTTCACCCAGGGGAATTTGAGCAGCCGCTGGCGCACGTCTTCCAGATTGACCAGCGGCATCGCGCGCGAATCCTGGTCTAGGACCTGCTCGTAGACGGTGGCACGGTCCATCCGCTTCAATCCGTCGATCTGGATCTCGTCGACCTTGAGGCCGGCATCGCCGACCGCCTGCGCGACGCCGACGCCGATCATCTGCGGCACGCCCGCCAGGATGCCGATGGTCAGCACCACCGCGCCCACCGCGCCGACGATGCTCCAGGTGGTCACCTTGTGCAGCGTCTCCGGGCTCAGCGGGATGCCGGCAATCGCCTGGTCGAGCATACCCGTCCGCTGCGGCCGGCGCGCGGTGCCGCGCGGCTTCGGCTTTTCGCCGCGCCGGGTGGTCGCGCGCTGCGCTTGGGCGGGCCTGCGGCTCACAATGCCTCCTCGACGATCCGTTGCACCAGGCTAGCATAGTCGATGCCCAGATGGCGCGCCTGTTCGGGCACCAGGCTGAGGGGGGTCATGCCGGGCTGGGTGTTGACCTCAAGCAAGAACAGCCCGTCGACGCCTTGCGTATCGTCCCAGCGGAAATCGGCGCGCGAGGCGCCCTTGCAGCCGAGCAGCCGGTGCGCGTCGAGCGCGATCCGCTTGCACGCCTCGGCGACATCGTCCGGGATTTGCGCCGGGAAGACGTGTTCGGTCAGCCCGTCGGTGTACTTGGATTCATAGTCGTAGAAGCCGCTTTTCGGCTTCAACTCCGTCACGCCCAAGGCCTGGTCGCCCAGCACCGCGGTGGTCAGCTCGCGCCCGCGGATGAACGGCTCGGCGAGCAGTTCCTCGAACTCCTGCCAAGGCCCGCGCGCGTCCGGGTGGATCGGGTTGCCGACATTGCTCTCGGTCGTCACGATCGCGACGCCCACCGACGAGCCCTCGTTGACCGGCTTGAGCACATAGGGACGCGGCAGCGGGTCCTGCCGGTACAGCTCCTCGCGCGACACCATCCGGCCGCCGGGCATCGGGATGCCGTGTGGCACCAGCGCCTGCTTGGTCAGCTGCTTGTCGATCGCGATGACGGAGGTGACCATGCCCGAATGGGTATAGCGGATGCCCATCAGATCGAGCATGCCCTGCACACTGCCATCCTCGCCAGGGGTGCCGTGGAGCGCGTTGAACACCACGTCCGGCTTGGCTTCAGCGAGCTTGGCGGCAACGTCACGGTCCAGGTCGATGCGGGTGACGCGGTGGCCGAGGCCTTCCAGTGCATCCGCGACGCCGTTGCCCGACATCAGCGACACTTCGCGCTCGGCCGACCAGCCGCCCATCAGCACGGCAATGTGGAGATTCTTCGTCATTTACTGGCAACACCCACGCGCTGAATTTCCCATTCCAGTTCCACGCCCGACTGCGCCTTGACCCGCGCGCGGACGTCCTCGCCCAACGCCTCGATATCGGCGCTGGTCGCTTCCCCCAGATTGAGGAGGAAGTTGCAATGCTTCTCGCTGACCTGCGCGTCGCCGCGGCGCAGGCCCCGACAACCGGCCGCGTCGACCAGCGACCAGGCCTTGTGGCCCTCCGGGTTCTTGAAGGTCGAGCCGCCGGTCTTCGAGCGCAGCGGCTGCGACTCCTCGCGCGCGGCGGCGATGCGGTCCATCTCGGCCTGGATGGCGTCGGAGGCCTTGGGGAAGCCACGGAAGGTGGCACTGACCACGATCGCGCCGTCCGGCAGGCTGCTGTGCCGATAGGTATAGCCGAGATCGGCATTGGCGAGCACCCGCCGCTCGCCGGAGCGGAGGACGATGTCGCATTCCACGAGAATGTCGCACGTCTCGCGACCATAGGCGCCGCCGTTCATCCGCACGAAGCCCCCGACCGTGCCCGGGATCGAGCGCAGGAACTCGATGCCGCCAATCCCCCAGTCGCGAGCCTTGGACGAGACGAGGATGCCCGATGCCCCGCCGCCGCAGCGGAGCGTGGTTTCGTCGACCTGCTCGACTGCGGCGAAGACCTTGCCGAGGCGGATCACCACGCCGGGCACGCCGCCGTCGCGGACGATCATGTTCGAGCCGAGGCCGAGGCCCATCACCGGCGTGGCGGGATCGAGCGCGGCAAGGAAGGACGCGAGGTCATCGGCATCGGCGGGCTCGAACAGCCACTCCGCCGCCCCGCCGCTCTTGAACCACACGAGCGGCGCAAGCGGGGCGTTCGGCGTGAGTTTGCCGCGGACCTCGGGTGTGTTCACGCATCCCCCCGCGCAGCCGCTATCGCCGGTGCGAGCCCGGCCGCCCACTTCGTGATGTCGCCCGCGCCGAGGCACACCACCATGTCGCCCTCGCGCACCACGCCGCCCAGCGCCGTCGCCAGCGCCGTCGCATCGGTAGTCGACGCCACTGCCCGGTGCCCGCGATGCGAGATCTGCTCGACCAGCGCATCGGCATGGACGCCCTCGATCGGTGCCTCGCCCGCCGGATAGACGGGTGCAACATACACCATGTCGGCATCGTTGAACGCCTGGGCGAACTCGTCCATCAGATTGCCCAGCCGCGAATAGCGGTGCGGCTGCACCACCGCGATCACCCGGCCGCGCGTGCTCTCGCGCGCCGCCGCCAGCACCGCACGGATTTCCACCGGGTGGTGACCGTAATCGTCGATGATCGCCGCCCCCGCGACTTCGCCCACCTTGGTGAAGCGCCGCTTGACGCCGCCGAACTTGGCGAAGCCCTGCTGGATCGTCGCATCGGGGATGCCCAGCTCCAGCGCCACGCCGATCGCGGCGAGCGCGTTCTGGACATTGTGGCGGCCGGGCATCGGCAGCTCGATATTCTCGATCGAACGCGTGCTGCCGTCGCGATGGCGGATGATTGCCTCGAAGCGATTGCCCCCGGCATGCGGCGTCACGTTCACGCCGCGCACATCGGCGCTAGCGGCAAAGCCATAGGTGACGATCCGCCGGTCGCGCACGCGCGGGATGATCGCCTGTACTTCCGGATGATCGAGGCACAGCAGCGCCGCCCCGTAGAAGGGCACATTCTCGACGAATTCGACGAACGCCGCCTTCACCCGATCGAACGAGCCATAATGATCGAGATGCTCGGGATCGATATTGGTGACGATCGCGAAGGTGCCGTCGAGCCGCAGGAAGCTGCCGTCGCTCTCGTCGGCTTCGACGACCATCCAGTCGCCCTCGCCCAGCCGGGCGTTCGAGCCATATTGATTGATGATCCCGCCATTGATCACGGTCGGGTCCACCCCGCCGGCATCGAGCAGCGCCGCGACCATCGAGGTCGTCGTCGTCTTGCCGTGCGTGCCCGCCACCGCGATGGTGGATTTGAGCCGCATCAGCTCGGCGAGCATCTCGGCACGGCGTACCACGGGGATGCGGTTCTGATAGGCGGCTTCGACCTCGGGATTGGTCCGCACAATCGCGGTGGAGACCACCACCACCGCCGCCTCGCCCAGATTCTCGGCGGCATGGCCGATGGTCACGGGGATCCCACGGTCGCGAAGGCCCTGCACGACGTAGGAGTCCGCCACGTCCGAGCCCTGCACCTTGTAGCCAAGGTTATGCATCACCTCGGCAATGCCCGACATGCCGATGCCGCCGATGCCGACGAAGTGAATGGTACCGATGTCGGTGGCGACGCCCTTCATGCGTAAGCAGGCCTTCCGTTCTTGTTGGCTTTCTGCACCTTCCCCACCGGGGCGCGGGGTGCGTGGATCGATTCGACGAGGTCGGCCAGATCGCGCACCGCATCGGGCCGCCCGACGCCGCGCGCCCGCGCCGCCGCATTCTCCAGCGCCTTGGTGTCGAGCCCCAGCTTCTGCATCTGCTTGGCGAGCTCGGGCGCGGTGAAGGCGCGCTGCGGGATGGTCCGCGCGCCGCCGGCCTCGGTGATCTCGCGGGCATTGGCGGTCTGGTGGTCGTCGGTGGCGCTGGGCAGCGGCACGAGGATGGCGGGACGCCCGGCGGCGGTCAGCTCGGCGATGGTCGAGGCCCCTGCCCGCGCGATCACCAGATGCGCCCAGGCGAGCCGCTCGGGCATGTCGGGCAGATAGGTCGCGACCTCGGCGGGAATCTCGTGTTCCTGATATTTGGCGCGGACCATCTCGATGTCCTCGATGCGCGCCTGGTGTGTCACCTGCAGCCGGCGGCGGAAATGCACCGGCAGCAGCGCGAGGCCATCGGGCACCACCTGGCTGAGGATCGAGGCGCCCTGGCTGCCGCCGGTGACGAGCACGCGGAACAGCCCGTCTTCCTCGATCATCGGGTAGGGCTTGGCGCGCAGCGCCAGCACCGCCTCGCGCACCGGATTGCCGGTGAGGTGGGTCTTGGCCTCCCAGCCGGGCTTCATCCGCTCGACCTTGTCATAGGAGGTGGCGATCGCCGCCACCCGGCCCGCGACCAAGCGGTTGACCCGGCCCAGCACCGCGTTCTGCTCGTGGATCACGGTAGGGATGCGCGCGCCGAACGCCGCCGAGAGCGCCGGGAAGGCAGGATAGCCGCCAAAGCCGATCACCGCCGACGGGCGCAGCTTCTTATAGAGCTTCCGGGCCATCGCCCGGCCGGCCATCATCTGCCGCGCCGCCTTGAGATACCCGATCGGCCCGCCGCCCAGCCGCCCGGCGGGCAGCACATGCGTTTCGACGCCCTCGAACAGGCCCGGAAAGCGCACGCCGCGCTCGTCGCTGACCAGCGCCACCTGATGCCCGCGCCGTGCGAGCTCCACCGCCAAGGCAGCCGCGGGCACCATGTGCCCACCGGTGCCACCGGCAGCGAGGACATAACTACGGCGTTCGGTCATGCGGCTTTGCTCCAGCGGCCGGTATAGGGAGACCGTTTCAGATACGGGTTTCGTCGCGTGAAAGCGAGCAGCAGGCCATAGCCGATCGAAAGCGCGATCATCGACGATCCGCCATAGCTGATGAACGGCAGCGTCATGCCCTTGGAGGGCGCGATGCCGGTGTTCACCGCCATGTTGATCAGCGCCTGCACGCCGAACTGCGAAGCCAGCCCCGCCGCCGCCAGCAGCCGGAACGGATCCTCCTCGTCGAGCAGCTTCATCAGCACGCGCACGACGATGGCGAGATAGAGCAGCACGATCACCGCGCAGGCGATCAGCCCGAACTCCTCGCCGATCACCGAGAAGATGTAATCGGTATGCGCCTCGGGCAGGCGGAACTTGATCTGGCCGCTGCCCGGCCCGGCGCCGAACAGCCCGCCGGCGGTCAGCGTGTCGTGTGCCATCTCCACCTGGTAGCGATCGGCGAGGGCCGCTTCCTTGGTGGGGAACAGAAAATTGTCGATGCGGGTGCGCGCGGTGCCGTAGAACAGATAGGCCGCGACCACGCCGCCGATCGCCACCCCGCCCAGCCCGGCGATCGCCGCGGGCGAGATGCCGGAGAGCATCAGCAGGATCACCCACACCGTGCCGAACAGGATCGTCTGGCCGAAATCGGGCTGGAGCATCAGCAGCACTGCGATCAGCGCGGTGATCGCGCCGGTGACGATCATCACCGGCAGCTCGGGATCCTTGGCGCGGAACGAGAGGATCCAGGCGGTCGAGACGATGAACAGCGGTTTCAGGAATTCGGACGGCTGCAGGTCCGAAATGCCGAGGCTGATCCAGCGCTTGGCGCCATTCACCTCATGCCCGACGATCGGCAGCAGTGCCATCAGCACGACGAACACCAGCGCCCCCGCCAGCGACAGCCGCCTTGCCGCCGAGGTCGGCAGCATCGAGACGAGGATCAGCACCGGCACGCAGATGCACACCCACATCAGCTGGCGCCAGAAATAGTACATCGGCTGCACGATGTGCGCCGCGTCCGAATAGCGCCGCGCGGTCGCGGGCGAGGCGGCGGCGACCGCCACCAGCCCGATCGCGATCAGCAGCAGCGGCAGGAACAGCAGCACCCGGTCCACTTCCCAGAACCACATGCCGGCGCGGGACTTGCTGGCGCGGCTGAGCTGGTTCGAGATGCGCGGTAGGCCGGCGTGCTTCTCTTCCACGTCCCCGGACTGGCGGCTCACCCGAGCGCCTCCACGGCGGCACGGAAGGCATCGCCGCGATGTTCAAAATCGCGGAACTGGTCGAACGAGGCGCAGGCCGGCGACAGCAGCACCGCCTCGCCCGGCTGGGCATGAGCGGCGGCGGCGCGCACGGCGGCCTCCAGCGTGCCGGATTGCTCGACGGGCATCTCGCCTTTGAGCAGCCGCGCGAACAGCGGCCCCGCCTCGCCGATGGCATAGGCGCGCGCGACATGGCCGAAGCCGGGGCGGCACGCCTCCAGGCTCTCGGTCTTGGCGACGCCGCCGACGATCCAATGGATGCGGGGGAACGCCGCGAGCGCAGGCGCGGTGGACTCCGGGTTGGTCGCCTTGCTGTCGTTGATGAACAGCACGCCGTTCCTCGTCGCGATCCGCTCCATGCGGTGCGGCAGACCGGGGAAGCTCTCCAGCCCTTGGTCGATCGCGGCCCTGTCGATACCGAGAGCTTCGCAGGCGGCGATGGCAGCGAGCGCGTTCTGGGCATTGTGCGGGCCCTGCAGCGCCGGCCAGCGCGACTGGTCCATGCACACGCCGGGGGCGATCTTGGTCACGTCCTCGGCGCGCCCGGAAAGCGCCACCTGCCGGGCGATGGTCGCCGATGCGGCATCGCCGATGCCGATGATCGCGGCATGGCCCTTGCTCTGCATCGCGAACAGCCGCGCCTTGGAGGCTGCATAGCCCTCGAAGCCGTCATAGCGGTCGAGGTGGTCAGGCGTGATGTTGAGCAGCACCGCGACGTCGCAGTCGAGGCTGTGGGTCAGGTCGATCTGGTAGCTCGAAAGCTCCAGCACATAGACGCCGCCCTCGGGGAGCGGCTCCTGGCCGAGTATCGGCAGGCCGATATTGCCGCCGAGGCGCGTGGGGATGCCCGCCGTCTCGAGGATGTGGTGGATCAGCGCCGTTGTGGTCGACTTGCCGTTGGTGCCGGTGATGCCGACCACGCGGTGCGAGGGCAGATCGGCGCGCGCCTGGGCGAACAGCTCGATGTCACCGACCAGCGGCACCCCGGCGGCGCGGGCGTGCGCCGCGATCGGGTGCCGGTTGAGCGGCACGCCGGGGGAGACGACCATGCCAGCATAGCCGGTCAGGTCGGATTCAAGCGGGTCGGCGAACTCCAATAGCCCCTCCCCTTCAGGGGAGGGGTTGGGGTGGGGCATGTCGGATCCACGCACCGGTTCGCTGGTGGAGAGTTCCCCACCCCAACCCCTCCCCTGAAGGGGAGGGGCTTGTACTAGCTCCAGCCGCTTGGACTCGTCGCTATCCCACGCCAGCACCCCCGCCCCGCTCGCCACCAGCGCGCGCACGGTCGCCGCGCCCGAGCGTGCGAGCCCGAGCACCGCGAAGCGTTTGCCGCGCCAGGCGGGGCTGGTGATCACCGCAGCTTGAGCGTCGCCAAGCCGGCCAGCGCCAGCACGAAGGCGATGATCCAGAAGCGGATCACCACCGTCGGCTCGGACCAGCCGAGCTGTTCGAAATGATGGTGGATCGGCGCCATGCGGAACACCCGCTTGCCGGTGCGCTTGAAGAAGAACACCTGGATGATGACGCTCAGCGCCTCCATCACGAACAGGCCGCCGATGATGCCGAGCACCAGCTCATGGTGGGTGGTGACGGCAATCGTGCCGATCGCCCCGCCCAGCGCCAGGCTGCCGGTATCGCCCATGAACACCGCCGCCGGCGGCGCATTGAACCACAGAAAGGCCAGCCCCGCCCCGATCATCGCGCCGCAGAAGATGGCAAGGTCGCCGGCGCCCGGCACGTGCGGGATGCCCAGATAGGTCGCATAGATCTTGTTGCCTGCGAGGTACGCGATCAGCATGAACGCCATGCCCGCAATCACCACCGGCATCGTCGCCAGCCCGTCGAGCCCGTCGGTAAGGTTCACCGCATTGCCGAACGCCACGATCGTGAAAGCGGCGAAGGCGATGTAGAAATAGCCGAGATCGGGGTGCACCCAGCTGAGGAACGGCACGTAGAGCTGGGTATTGCCCTCGGAGAAGATGATGATCGCGCTGGCGATCCCCGCGATCAGGAACTCGCCGAGCAGCCGCACCTTGCCGGAGACGCCGGCGGTCTTCTGCTTCCGCACCTTGTCGTAGTCGTCGAGGAAGCCGATCATCCCGAAGCCGAGCGTCACGAACATGCACGCCCAGACATAGGCGTTGCGCAGGTCCATCCAGATCAGCAGCGCCAGCGTCAGGCTGGTCAGGATCATCAGCCCGCCCATCGTCGGCGTGCCGCGCTTGGCGAGGTGGCTCTGCGGCCCGTCGTCGCGGATCGGCTGACCCTTGCCCTGGCGCAGGCGCAGCCAGCCGATGAATTTCGGCCCGACCAGCAGCCCGATCAGCAGCGCCGTCGCCACCGCCCCGCCGGTGCGGAACGACAGATACCGGAAGAGATTGAGGAGGCCGGGAAAGCCCAGCTGCTCCGCGATCAGATAGAGCATGATTGCCTTTCCGCCAGCGCGGCGACGATCGTCGCGAGCCGCACGCCGTTCGACCCTTTGATGAGAACCGCATCGCCCGGCGCGAGCCTTGATTCGAGCTCGGCCTTCGCAGCTGCGGCATCGGCCACATGGACGAAATCCACCCGCCCCTCAAGCGCAGCCGCCAGCGGCGCCATCGCCTCGCCCACCAAAATGGCTCGGCTCACCCCGGCCCCCGTGATCGGATCGGCGAGTTCGGCATGGAGCGCATCGGAATGGTCGCCCAGCTCGCGCATCTCGCCCAGCACGGCGATCCTGCGGCCAGGCTCGGCGCCGAGCACCTTGAGCGTCGCGCGCATCGAGCTGGGATTGGCGTTGTAGCTTTCGTCGATCACCAGCGCGGTGCCGTCGCCCACCGGGACACTCATCCGCGCGCCGCGTCCGGCGAGCCCGTCGAGTTCGGCGAGCGCGAGACCGGCGACTTCAAGGTCACCGCCCACGGCGTCGACCGCGGCGAGGATCGCCATTGCGTTGGACACCCAATGCTCGCCGGGTTGGGAGATGGTGAAGCTGAGCTCGCGTTCGCCGAAGCGGGCCATCACGAAGGTGCCGCCGCTCCGCGCGCGCATCGTATCAACCGCACGATAATCGGCGCCCTCGCCCAAGCCGAAGGTGACGACTCGGGTTGCATAGGGTCGCGCAGCGTCGAGCAGCCGGTCGCGATAGGGGCTGTCGAACGGCACGATCGCGGTGCCGCCGGCGCCAAGCCCCTGGAAAATCTCGCCCTTGGCGTCTGCGATGGCTTCGAGGCTATCGAAGAAGCCGAGATGCGCGGGCGCGATGGCGGTGACGATCGCGACGTGCGGGCGCACCAGCCGGGTCAATTGCGCAAGCTCGCCGGCATGGTTCATGCCCATTTCGAACACGCCGTAGCGGGCTTCGCGCGGCATGCGGGCGAGGCTCAGCGGCACGCCGGTATGGTTGTTGTAGCTCTTCACCGACCGATGCGCGCAGCCGGGATCGATCCGATCGAGCGCAGCGAACAGCGCCTCCTTGGTGCCGGTCTTGCCGACCGACCCGGTGACGCCGATGATCTTCGCCGACGAGCGCTTGCGGGACGCCGCCCCGAGCGCGTTCAGCGCGGCGGTGGTATCACCGACCCGGACGCTGGGTTGGTCGGTCGGATCGGACACCACCGCACCGGCCGCGCCCTGCGCGAAGGCCTGGTCGAGGAAACGATGTCCGTCGGTGCTCTCGCCCTTGAGCGCGAGGAACAGGTCGTCCGGGCCGACCTCGCGGGAGTCGAAGGCGACACCGGAGACGGCAAAGTCGACCGACGCAGTGCCCTGCGTGGCGGCAGCGATTTCCTCGGAGGTCCAGAGCGCGCGGTTCATCGCTCCCCTCCCGCTTGCGGGAGGGGTCGGGGGAGGGGTCGGGGGAGGGGCTGGAATGGGAAGCCAAGGGAAGACGTCACGGTCATCCCCTCCCCTAGCCCCTCCCGCAAGCGGGAGGGGGATTTTAGCAGGAGAAACCCCGTCACGCCGCGCACTCCCGCGCCACGGCGACGTCGTCGAACGGCAGCACCATCTCGCCAATGATCTGGCCCTGCTCATGTCCCTTGCCGGCGACCAGCACGATGTCGTGCGGCTCGGCCATGGCAATCGCCGCAGCAATGGCCGCGCGGCGATCGCCGATTTCGGTCGCCTCGGGCGCACCCTTGAGGATCGCACGGCGGATCTCGGCCGGGTCCTCGGTGCGCGGATTGTCGTCGGTGACGATCGCCACGTCGGCACCGCTGGCCGCCACCTGCCCCATCAGCTCGCGCTTGCCCGGATCGCGGTCGCCGCCGGCGCCGAACACCAGGATCAGCCGGCCGTCGGTATGCGGCTTGAGCGCCGCGATCGCCGCTTCCAGCGCATCCGGCGTGTGGGCATAATCGACATAGACCGGCGCACCATTGGCGGCGATCACCGCGCGCTCCAGCCGCCCGCGCACCGGCTGCAGCCGCGCGCAATTGGCGAGCGTGGCGGCCACCTCGCCGCCGGTGGCGATCACCAGCCCTGCCGCGGTGAGCGCGTTCGCCGCCTGGTAGGCGCCGATCAGCGGCAGCCGCACGGTATGAATCTTGTCCTCCGCCTCGATCTCCAACGTCTGGCCGAGCAGCGAGGGCGTGCGGCCAACCAGCCGCAGCGTCTTGCCGTGCTCGCCCACCGTGATCAGCCGGTTGCCGCGCATCCGGGCGAGGTCCTCGACCTGCGGCGCGTGCGGGTCGTCGGCCCACACCACCGCGGTGCCGTCCTCGGCCAACACCTCGGCGAAAAGGCGCAGCTTGGCGGTGAGATAGGTCGCCATGTCGCCGTGATAATCGAGATGGTCGCGGCTGAGATTGGTGAACGCCGCCGCACGCACCGGCAGCCCCTCGGTACGATATTGCGACAGCCCGTGCGACGAGGCCTCGAATGCGACATGGGTCACCCCCTCGCGCGCCAGCCCAGCTACGTTCGACAGGAAGGTGACGATGTCCGGCGTGGTCAGGCCTGTCGAGACGCGCTCGTCCGCCGTGGTCACCCCCAGCGTTCCGATCGAGGCGGCATGGAAGCCGGCCATCCGCCACAACTGACGGGTCATCTCGACGGTGGAGGTCTTGCCGTTGGTGCCGGTCACCGCCGCGGTC
This sequence comes from Sphingomonas sp., assembly GCF_032114135.1. Classification (GTDB taxonomy): domain Bacteria; phylum Pseudomonadota; class Alphaproteobacteria; order Sphingomonadales; family Sphingomonadaceae; genus Sphingomonas. Next base: position 636,836 of record NZ_DAMCTA010000002.1, on the reverse strand, counting down.
ATAGCCGGGAACGGCGCGAAGAACTGCGATGCAAGGTCCGCGAACCGCGCACGCGGATTGGCGTCGGCGATGTGCACCGCGCCTGCCACCCGGGCCTCGGGCCGCGCCACGACCGCGATGGCGCCCGCCTGGACCGCGGCCTCGATATAATCCTCGCCGTTCACCCGCGCGCCTTCGAATGCGCCGAAGATCGTGCCCGGCGCCACCTTGCGGTGGTCGATCGCGAATCCGGTGACGACCGCGTCGTCCGCGGTGCCGATCAGAGGTCCCAGTTTCATTCGGCAGTCGCTTTCGGCTCCGGCGAACGATCGACCAGCGGCAGCAGCTCGCTTTCGTCGATGTCCTTGGCATTGTCGGGCGCGATGCCCAGGATCGCGCCGGTCCGCGCGATCACGCGCGATACGACCGGCGCAACGGTCCAGGCCGCAGTGGTACGCGGCGTATTGGCATTGGCCTTGGGCGAGTCGAGCATGGCCACCACCACATAGCGCGGCGCGTCGGCAGGAAAAGTCACTGCGAAGGTGGAGACGTTGCGGTGGTGGTCGTAGCCGCCCTCGCTCGCCGCCTCCGCCGTACCCGTCTTGCCCGCGACGCGATAACCCGGGGCCTCGCCCTTGCGACCGGTGCCCTTGAGCACGATCAGGCGCAGCAGCTGGCGCATCCGGTAGCTGGTCGATTCCTGGAGCACCCGCCGGCCCTTCGCCGGATGCTCGGCATCCACCTTCATCAGCGTCGCCGGGTGCCACACTCCGCCATTCACCATCGAGGCATAGGCGGCGGCGAGGTGCAACGGCGTCACCGCGATGCCATGGCCATAGGCCGTGGTCATCACGGTGATCCGCCCCCAATTGGCGGGCCAGAGCGGGCGCACCGCGCCGATCTCGATGCTCGGCCGCTGATCGAAGCCGAAGCGGCGGAACATGTCCTGCATCTTCTCCGGACCCAGCTCGTCGGCGATCCGGGCGGTCGCGATGTTGGACGAATAGATCAGTGTCTCAGGGATGTTGAGCCAGCGAAACTGCTCGTCGCCGCGATCGTCGTGAATGGTGAAACGACCGACCTTCATCGGCGCGGTCGCGTCGAAGCGCCGCGACATCGAGGTGATCGTGCCGGAATCGATCGCCGCCGCCACCGCGATCGGCTTGAAGGTCGAACCCAGCTCGTAAACACTCTGCGTCACGTTGTTGCGCGGCGGCGGCCCGCCCAGCTGGTTGGGGTTGAAGCTGGGCAGCGAGGTCATCGCCACCACCTCGCCGGTATTGACGTCGAGCACCACCGCCGCCGCACCCCGTGCCTGCAGATCGGTCATCGCGCGGCCCAGCTCGCTTTCGAGCGCGGCCTGCACGCGGGCATCGAGCGACAGCGTCACCGGCTTGCCGCGCTGCGCGGGGTCGGTCAGCCGTGCCTCCAGCACCTTCTCCATGCCGGTGACGCCGTGGCCCTTGTCGTCGAGATAGCCAAGCACATGTGCCGCCATGTCCGACTGCGGATACAGCCGGTCTGTCTCGCGCTGGAACTCGATCGCCGGCTCGCCCAGCGCGTTCACTTGGTTGACCAGCTCGGGCAGCGCACGGCGTTTGAGGAAAGCGAAGCTGCCGCCGCCGTGCAGCAGCGCATAATATTGCGCCTGGCTGCGCTCCGGCATCAGCTCGGCGAGCTTCTGCGCGAGTGCCGCCTTGTCGCCGATCACCTGGTTGGGATGGATCGCGATCGTCCAGGCATCGATGCTCCGCGCGAGCGGCGTGCCGTTGCGATCGACGATGTCGCCGCGCGCCGGCACCAGCGCGTTGGACAGGTCGCGCGCCGTCGCCGGCCCGGCGGACAGCGCCAGAAAGGCCAGCTTGACCAGGATCGCCAGTACGCCCGCGCCGAACAGGATCGAGAGAATCATCAGGCGCAACTGCGCCACCGCGACGAGCGCCTCGCGCCCCCCGCCCGAACCCCGCGAACGCGCGGGAGGGGCGACGACGACGATCATCGCTGCGCCGTTTGCTCGCGCTTCGCCACCCGGCGCAGGTCGCTGATCGTCGCGGCGCTGAGCAGCGGCCGATCGGGCTGGGCCAGCCGGGCCTTGTCGATCTTCTGGATCAGGCGGCCGAGATCCTGCGCGGGCTTGGCTTCCACCTGCGCCACCCGCACCACGGTCGACTTGACCGGCAGAGCCTTGACCGGCGCCAGCGACGCCGTCGCCACCGGCTTAGCCGCCATGGCCTTGGGCGGGACAGCCGCCGCGGTTGCGACCGGCTGGGCGGCCGCCGCTGCCGTTTCCACCGGACGCTGCCCGGTCGGGATCACCAGCGCAGCGGTTTCCACCTTGGCGGTGCCGGGCACAGGCGCAACCGGCGGCTGGTCGAGCGCCGCAAGGCCGCTCGCGCTCGCCAGATACTGCTGCGGCTGCGGCGCGTTCATCGCCAGCACGTCGCCGTTCCAGCGCTCGATCTGGGCCATGTTGGCACGGGTGTCGAATTCGGTCTCCAGGCCACGAATGTCCTTGTGCGCCTGGACGATGGCGGAGTCCATCGCGCGCAGCTTCGCTCGTTCCGCCGCGCCGTGCGACGTCACCATGTAGCAGGTCGGCGCAACGATGACGCCGCACAGGAACCAGCCAAGCCCCCTGAAGCCATACACTGCCATCACCCCTTATCCTCACCGGACCACGGCGCCGCGCCGGTCCGCCGCGCGGCGCGCAGCGTGGCCGAACGGGCGCGCGGATTGCGCACTAGCTCCGCCTCGCCGGGCCGCACGGCCTTGGCGGGCGTTTCGAAACTGGGTTCCGCCCGCGGCCCCACCGCCGGGCGATGCCGCGAACCCGCCGGCGTGCTGCCGCTGCGTTCGCGGAAGAAGCGCTTGACCAGCCGGTCTTCCAGGCTGTGGAAGCTCACCACCACCAGCCGGCCGCCGGGCTTGAGCACGCGTTCTGCGGCGGAGAGCACGTCGGTCAGTTCGTCCAGCTCGCGGTTGATGTGGATGCGCACCGCCTGGAAGGTCCGCGTGGCGGGGTCCTTCTTGTCGTGCGGGCGATGGCCGAGCGCACGCCGCACCACCGCCGCCAGCTCCGACGTACGCGTCAGCGGCCGGGCTTCCACGATGAACTTGGCCACACGACGCGCGCGCGGCTCTTCGCCGAGGTGGAACAGCACGTCGGCGATCGCGCCTTCGTCGGCGCTGTTCAGCCAATCGGCCGCGCTCATTCCCTCCCCCGCCATCCGCATGTCGAGCGGCCCGTCCTGCTGGAACGAGAAGCCGCGCTCGGCCTGGTCGAGCTGCATCGAGGATACGCCGATATCGAGCACGACGCCGTCCACCGGCGCCAGACCGCGTGCGTCCAGCTCTTCAGCCAGCCGGCTGAACGGCGCATGGATCAGCGTGAGCTTGCCGTCGCTCTCCGCAACCAGCCGCGCGCCGTTGGCGATCGCGGTCGGATCGCGGTCGAATGCCGTCACCGCCGCACCCGCGCCGAGCATGGCACGCGTATAACCGCCCGCGCCGAAAGTGCCGTCGACATGGGTTTCACCCGGCTGGATCGCGAGCGCGTCCAGCACTTCGTCGAGCAGCACGGGGATATGGGGTGCGTCGGTCACATCGCCCCCTTTTGCTGCATCAGGAACGCGCAGATTTCCTTGAGTTCGGGATCGGCCTTGTCGTCGGCGAGCAGCACGTCGGGCGACCAGACGTCGAACGTGTCGCCGCTGCCGACGAAGAACGCCCATTTCTGGATCTTCGCCTTGGCGCGAAAGAAGGGCGGCAGCACGAACCGGCCGCTGTCGTCATAGGGTGCCTTTTCGACGAGACCGAAGGCACGGCGCTTGGGCGCGGCGCTGGGCTGTTCGCCCCGGTCGAGCGCCTGCTGGTCCAGCTTGTCGATGCGATCATATTTTTTCTGCGACCAGCCGGTGTCGTGCGCGGAGAGGCACGGATCCTCCGCATGCACGCCGACGACGATCTGGCGAACGTCCGAATTGCGCTCGGCGGCAGCGCGCAGGTCTGCGGGTATGGCGACGCGACCTTTCTGGTCGACCGCCTGGAGCGCAAATCCTTCGAAGAGCTCCCTGTCTGCCACGCCAAACCCCAAGCCGGGCACGACTCTCCCGCCGCCGGAATCACGCGGAATCGTGCGCCGGCTGGTGATGTTCGGGAGAAAGGGTTCGTGCCCCCCTTTAGTGTGCCCTTTTAATCACATTATAGGGCGGGAGACAACGGGACAGTTGGGGATGGCACGGGAATTTCAGCCACTGATCACCACCATTGGCCGCTTTTCCCATAATGAACTTGTTTTGTTCACCCTTCTCCCCTGCAGCACGCCACAGCGATCCGGAAAAATGCTTAATGTGCATCGAAGGGCGCATGCGGTGGGAACCATTTCATCGGATGCCAGAACCAGCACGCGCTTCCGCCAAGCAACGGAAACTGCGGCATTTTTACCACCTTGCCGAACGCCGGAAATTTTGCGGCCCGCGCGGTCCCCGGAAAGTGGGGCTGTTTCCCCGGCGATCCCCTTGGCGCGACTCCGCGGGGCACCGCCCCGGATCGCCCGAGTCTAAGGCTTATTTGCCGGCGGCGTCCTGCCGATGCGCCTCTTCGCGCGCCTGGGCGACGGCGGCGGGATCGTCGGTGCTGGGCGCAACGCCAAGCTCGGCAAGCGGTTCGTCGCGGCTGCGATCGGCAGCGACATTGTCGGTCCCGGTCAAGTTGGCGACGACCGAGGCATTCGAGGCGCCCGCCGCGCTCACCGGTGCCTCGCGGTTCGCCTGGGAAAAGATCGCGAAGGCCAGCACCATCAACAGCACCACGGCCGCGAGTCCGGTCATGCCAACGCGAATGCGCTGCATGGCCTGAGCGTGATCCTGGGGTGGGCCGAGTTTCATGACTGTGGCATAAATGTAACGCGCGCCGGCGCGCTTGTCGAGCAGTGCTGCGATGCGGGCCTCACGCCGCCGGCGCCGACAGTCCCTTCGCCGCCAGCCATTCCTCGTTATACAGCGTCGAAAGGTAGCGAAAACCGGTGTCGCACAGGATCGTCGCGACGCGCTTGCCCGGCCCCAGCGCCTTGGCCAGCCGCACCGCGCCGGCGACGTTGATGCCCGAGGACAGGCCGAGGCACAGCCCCTCCTCCTTCAGCAGCCGGCGCATCCATTCCATGCCCTCGGCGTCGGAGATGCGGAACTGCGTGTCGATCGGCGCGCCTTCCAGATTGCCGGTGATCCGCCCCTGGCCAATGCCCTCGGCAACCGACGAGCCTTCGCTGCGCAGCTCGCCACAGGCATAATATTCGTAGAGCGCGGCGCCGTGCGGGTCGCTGAGCGCGATCGTCACCTTCTCGTCCTTTGCCTTCAGCCCCAGCCCGACGCCCGCGATCGTGCCGCCGGTGCCCGCCGCGCAGGTGAAGCCGTCGATACGGCCCTCCATTTGCGTCCAGATTTCTTCGGCGGTGCCATAGATGTGCGCCTTGCGGTTCGCCGTGTTGTCGAACTGGTTGGCCCAGATCGCGTTGGGTGTCTCCTCGGCGATGCGGCGGCTGGTGTGGACGAAGTGTCCCGGGTTCGAATAGGGCGCCGCCGGCACCAGCACCAGTTCGGCGCCGAGCGCGCGCAGCGTATCCATCTTCTCGCGCGACTGGGTCTCTGGCATCACGATGATCGTGCGATAGCCCTTGGCATTGGCAACCAGCGCAAGACCGATGCCCGTGTTCCCCGCCGTCCCTTCGACGATCGTCCCGCCGGGTGCGAGCAGGCCGCGTTCCTCGGCATCGTTGACGATGTAGAGCGCGGCGCGGTCCTTCACCGAGGCGCCGGGATTGGCGAATTCGCACTTGGCGAAGATGTCGCAGCCGGTTTCGTCGCTGGGCCCCTTGAGGCGGACGAGCGGGGTGTTGCCGATCAGCGCGAGCGTGTTCTGGGAAACGTGCATGTCGGCTAGATAGGGGGGCGCCCCCGGCCCACGCAAGCAACGCTATCTATTGCACGACCCCAGCCTGCTTCAAATGCGGCCCCAGCCGCCCGCCGATCCACAGGAAGAACATGCGATAATCCGAGAGCAGCGACCAGAGCGGATAGGTGAAGGTCGCGGGGCGATTGCGCTCCACCCCGAAATGCGCGCCCCAGGCGAAGCCATAGCCGGCGAGCGGCATGACGAGCAGCCACCAGGAATTCAACAGCAGCCCGGCGGCGAGAGCCACGAAGGTCAGCGCAGTGCCGATATAATGCAGCCTGCGCGTCGCGGGCCGGGCATGCTCGCGCAGATAATGGGGCCAGAAATCCCGGTAGCGGGTGATCGTGCGGGCCATGCCCGGAGCATAGGCGCTTTCGCCCTTCGCCGAAAGGGGCCAGCGGATCGATACCCCCGGCCCCTGCCCCTCCCCGAACTCAGGCGAAGCGCACGCGCACGATGGTCCGTCGGCGCAGCGCCCCGCCGAGGACGCCAAAGCCCAGGACCATCATCGCCCAGTTCGCCGGCTCCGGCACCGCCGAGAGCGACGCGCTGAACCGCGCCGAGGCCTGATCGTCATTGTCGAAGATCAGGGTCCCGGCACTAGTCTGGAAGGCAGTGCCGAAGTTGAGGAAGTCGATCGGCGAATTGGAAGCCGAGACGATGCCGGTCTTGAGATCATAGCCTTGCAGGCCGGGATCGCGCACGTCGATCAGGTCGTTGCCGAACTGCTCGGCCTCGGTGAAGCCAACCAGCGAACGCTGACCGCCGCCGCTGCCCAGCGTCACGCTGAACGCGTTGAATTGGGTGGCGAAGGTGCCCGAGACGCCGTTGATGGTGAAGGCGAGCGTCGCCGCCGCCGAGTTGTACAGGCTGGGACGGAAGTCGGGCCGCGGCTGGAACACGGTGTCGGTATCGGTGGCGAGCGACAGGACATAGTCGCTCAGCGTGAAGGCCTGGCCGTTCAGCGTGCCGCTGATCTGCCCGGAAAAGCTGTAGAGGATCGGTGCGGCTTGCGCGGTACTGCCGACCATCAACAGGCCAAGTGCCGCCGCTATGCTTGCCGTGCGCATGCTAGTTCCCCTCATCCTAAGGCCGCCGTCTCCGTCGCGGAGAAGCGCTGTCGCCCGCGTCAACAATTGCGGGAAAGACTTGGAAATGACGAAGCTTTTCTTTCCGGCGAAGCCATGAGGTGCGGGAATCACGGTGAAGTTGGAGGCGCATCGTTTGCACATTCATGGAGGCGACGATGTGCCCATGCGGGTACGAGAAATCCTGCTAGAGGCCGCCCATGATTCGCGCATGCATCCTAGCGCTGGTGCCGCTCGCGCCGGTGCTGACCGCCGCCGCGCCGGGCCTCTACACGCCCCCGCCGGGCAGTGCCGAGCGCAGCGCGATCGTGAAATTGCTCCACCATGGCGACGACCGCCCCGCGGCGCGCTTCACCTTTCGCACCTTCACGGTGTTCCGCGTCGGGCCGAAAGCGCTCGCCTATGTGCAGGGCAGCGGCCAAGTCGGGGAATTCGAAGCGCTGCTCGAGCAGAAGGGAACGCACCGCTGGCGCAAGGTCTGGGGTGTCAGCGACGGCGGCAGCGACAGTTGCGAGGCCGGTGCGCGCCATTATGCCTGGGCGGTCCGCCGGATCCAGAGCTATGGGCTGCCCCCCGACACGCTGATCCCCGGTATCACCGCCCAGGCGCGTGCCCTTGCCCGCCAGGCGAAGACCGAGCCTGACCTGCAGTGCGTCGGCGATCTCGACGGCGGCCCGGACGGACCCGACGACCCCGACGCTTGACGCCACGCCCTCGCCGCCTATCGATCGGGCATGGCAGAGGCCGTCGGCACCTTCGCGCAGATCGTCGCGCTCGCACCCCAGCACGAAGCACTGCTGCACGCGGTGCGCGCGCTCGCCCGCGCGCTGCATCCAAGCGCGGTCGAAGTGTCCCGTCCCGGGGATCGTGCGGTGAGCTGGGGCTGGGGGCCGAAAAAGACGTCCGAGGCCTATGCCTGCGCACTGCCCTATCGCGACCATGTGAACCTGGCCTTCTACCGGGGCGCCGATCTGCCCGATCCGGCGGGACTGTTGCGCGGCACCGGCAAGGCGATGCGCCATGTTCCGCTCGTCGCACCGGACCAGCTCTACGATCCTGCGATCGGCCTGCTGCTGGTCGCCGCACGCGAGGAACGCCGCCACGCGTTGCGCCTCGCCGCCGCCACCGCATGACCGAACGCAAACACAGCTTCCCGCCCATTGTCGCGCCGGACACGCGGCTGCTCGTCCTTGGCTCGCTACCGGGCGAGCGCTCGCTGGCGGCGGCGCGCTATTATGCGCATCCGCAGAACCAGTTCTGGCGGCTGATCTCCCCCGCCGTGGGCCGCGACCTCGAGCCGCTCGCCTATGCCGAGCGGCTCGATGCGCTGCGCGCCGCTCGAATCGGGCTGTGGGACGTCGTCGCCAGCGCGACGCGGCCCGGCAGCACCGACGCCGCGATGCGCGACATCGAAGCGCACGACGTCACCGCGCTCGCGGCCACCCTGCCCGACCTTCGCGCCATCGCGTTCAACGGCGGCACCGCCCAGCGTCATGGGCTGCGTCAGCTTGGGACGGCCGCCGCGCGCTACACCATCCTGTGCTTGCCTTCATCGAGCCCGCTGCATACGGTGGGTTTCGCCGCCAAGGCACCCGCCTGGGCCGAACTTTCGGCCTTTTCGCAACCGATTGGCAGTGCGAACGCTTAGCAATAGCACCCCCTGCCGCGACCGGTTCGCGGTAGACTGATAGTCAGTAGCAATACGGAATGGCTGCCCCACCGGGCGAGGCATAGCCCTGTCATACACCATGCTGAACCGCCGCAGCGCCCTTTTCCGCCCAAGCGACCAGGCCCCCGGCGCGGGCAGCGAAGACGCACCCTCCTATCGCTTTCTCGAACTGCTTGCGGTCAGTGCGAGCGACTTGCTCCAGGCCGAGGACCTCGCGCCCGCACTCGATCGCATCTTTGGGCTGATCCGCAGCGAGGTCGAGCTCGACGTCTTCTTCCACTATGCGTTCGACGGCAACGGCCTCGATCTCGATGCCTGGGCAGGCATCACGCCGGATCAGGTGGCCGACTGGAGTCACGTTCCGATCGGCATCGCGATCTGCGGCGGGGTGGCGGAAAGCCTCACACCGATGATCGCGCGTGACATTCAGCGGTCCGATGACCCCCGGCTTTCCTATGCGCGGGGCATGGGCCTCGATGCCTGCTTCTGTACGCCGCTGCTGCACAACAATGTACTGCTCGGCACGCTGGCGTTCGGTCGGCGCGGCGTGGCGACCTTCACCGATGCCGAGATCCAGTTTCTCCAGACGCTGGCGAGCTATGTCACGCTCGCCAAACACCGTATCGGCGTCGACCGCGAACTGCGCGCGCGGCTGCAGGAGCGCGACCGCATGCTCGCCGAGCGGGTGACGATCGAGCGCCAGATGCTCGAGCTCACCCGCGCCAGCGCGCTTGGCTCGATCGCCGCGACGGTGGCGCACGAACTCAACCAGCCGCTTTCTGCCGCGGCCAACTATATGGCAGCGCTGCGTCTTTCCTCGGCAAGCGACGACCGCACCCGCGATCTCACCGGGGCGGCCGAGCAGCAGCTCCAGCGCGCTGGGGAGATCATCCGCCGCATTCGCCGGATGGTGCACCAGAATGACCTCGTGCTCGAGGATCGCTCGATAACCGGCTGTATCGAAGAGGCGCTCAATCTGGTTCGCGCCGCCGCCCCGCTGCTGATGCCGCCGGTGACGATCCATGTCGCTGGCGAGGCGAATCTCGGCAGGTTCGACAATGTCCAGATCGTGCAGGTGCTCGCCAACCTGCTGCGCAACGCCGGCGAGGCCTGCCAGCAGCACGCTGACGCGGCGATCCGCGTCACCGCCGAGCGGCAGGATCCGCTCGCGGTCACCATTCGGGTGATCGACAACGGCCCCGGCGTGCCGCCTGATCGGCGCCACCTGCTGTTCCAGCCCGGCCTCGGCAATGGCCGCGGCGAGTCCGGCGGGGGGCTTGGCCTGGGCCTCGCCATCTCGCACCACCTGATCGAGGGGCATGGCGGCCGGATCTGGACCGAGCAGACCCCCGGCGGCGGCGCGACCTTCGCGTTCACGATTCCGGCGATCCGCGAAGCCGTCGCCGAGGCCTGACCCGACAGCATAGGCAGCGGCGCCAAACCCCTTGCTGCACCCTATGTGCGGATGGTAGCGCTATCGCGATAGCAGCACGAGCTGCACAATCAGGACGAGAGGATAGGCTGTTGCGTCTTTCGCTGAAACTGTCGACGGCTGCGGCCGCCATCGCGCTGCTGGCCGGCTGCTCGGGTGGAACCACCGCGCAGAACGAGCCCACGGCCAACGCCGCCGCCCCCGCCAACGCATCGGACGAAGCGCGCAGCCCCGACGGCAAGCGCTACCTTGCCCAGCCCTTGGTCAAGGACCTCTATTTCGCCGATCCGTCCGCGCACGTGTTCAACGGCAAGATCTATGTCTATCCCAGCCATGACGTCGACATGGGCATCCCCGACGACGATCTCGGCAGCCAGTATGCGATGCACAACTATCAGGTGCTCAGCATGGACCGCCCGGGTGGCCCGGTGACGGTGAACCCCGTCGCGCTCGACCTGAAGCAGGTGCCCTGGGCCTCCGAAAAGGCGTGGGCGCCCGACGCGGCGTTCAAGAACGGCACCTATTATCTCTATTTCCCCGCCAAGGATAAGCAGGGCGTGTTCCGCATCGGCGTCGCCACGTCCACATCGCCGGTCGGTCCGTTCAAGGCCGAGCCGCAGCCGATCCAAGGCAGCTATTCGATGGACCCGGCGGTGTTCACCGACGAAGACGGCCAGAGCTATCTCTATCTCGGCGGCATCTGGGGCGGCCAGCTCCAGCGCTGGGCGACAGGAAAGTACGATCCCAATGCCGGCGACACCGATCTGAAGAAGGACGACCAGCCCGCCCTCTCGGGCAAGGTCGCCCGCCTCGCGCCCGACATGAAAAGCCTCGCCGAGCCGCTTCGCGACGCGGTGATCCTTGACGAGAAGGGCAAGCCCGTGCTCGGCGGCGACCATGACCGCCGCTTCTTCGAGGCGGCGTGGATGTTCAAGCGCGGCGGCAAATATTACTACATGTACTCGACCGGGGACACGCACTTCCTCGCCTATGCGATCGGCAGCAGCCCCTATGGCCCCTTCAAGTACACCGGCCGCATCCTCGAGCCGGTGCAGGGATGGACCAGCCATGGCTCGGTGTTCGAGTATCAGGGCAAATGGTATCTGGCGTACCACGACACCCAGCTGACCAATAAGAACCACCTCCGCTCGGCCAAGATCACCGAGCTGACCTTCCGCCCCGACGGGACGATCGTGACGCTCAAGCCGTTCAAGGAGTGAGGCACGGCGCGCTGCCGGTCTGTCCGGACCGGCGGCGGTTGCCGCCACCGCGCAGCAAATGGGGGCGCGTCGCGCCTGTCCCGGGGCGGCCCTAGCCCGCCAACGCGTCCATCATGATGCGACTATAGACGCGATGCGTCTCGCTTTCCTCGTGATCCCCCGCGGAAGACGGTGCGATGCCGAGCGAAGCCGCAGGAGTGAAGGTCAGCTCGCCGAAATATATGCCGTCCTCCCCATTGTACAGGTCGACGCGAACGAACTCGAACGGGGCGGACAGCGTACGGGCTGCCTCCACCATTGCCCCGAGGCGTTCGGACGGCGCCGGAACGAAGCCGACGGGCGCATGAAGGCCGTCCGCCTCGTGCATGGGGGCGAAGTCCGGGGTGCGGAACAGCCGGCTCCATGTCTGCCCGAACCGAGCGTGATCGATCTGGCACAGCAGGGGTTCGCCGCGAACGCAGTGGAATTTGTAATCGTCCGGCGGGCCGCCCGTTGCTGTCGGTATCATCGACTCCACGATGATCTTCTTGGGCAACCCCCAATATTGCATCTCCCGCAGGATCGAGGCGTAATCCAGCACGGAAAGATCGTACAACCCGCGAAGGTCGGCAGGGCCGGCAAGGTCGCGAAGGAACGTTACCGCACCGCTGGCATGGGCAGGCTTGGCGACCGCGTCCGTTCCGACGAACGGGCGCAGGGCTTCGAATAGGTCGGCGCGACTGGCGACGGCATCGATCGAGAGTACCGACAGCGTGTTCGCCGTGCGGACATCGGGGCACATGCGCTGCACCGCGATCTTGGCAGTTTCCTTGTCGACAAAGGAACGGTGGAGCGCCGGCCAGTCCGGATCAATCATCCGGTCGAAGATGAAATCGTTCACTAGGGATTGCGGATCATGCGTAGGCAGCGGCCAGCGCTTGAACTTGCGATCGAAATGCGCCCCGGCAACCAGATAGTTGGCGGCGCGCGTCATCGGGGCGCCCGGCACGGTCGCGTCGCTCGCGGCGGCGGGGATATCGGCGGCGGCTTGTGCCGAGGCGGTCAACGCTGGCGCGCTCTGACGGGGAGGAAGCGGGGCATTTTCAACTGGGGTCTACCTCGAACATCTGTTGCAGGGAACCGGCACAGCAAGATCAGGACGCCGGATGCGTCCTGCGAGCGTCCATCCGCACTGATCCGTCGGTCGGCGCCTTGGACGCTTCTGTTGGCCGCGCATCTTCGGATCGGATCGATCGAAGATCGATTGCCGCCTCCGAACGCATGGCCAATGCCGCGGATGCCATGCCCGATGCAATAAGTGCGAGGCGGTCAGGCCCGGTGCCGGAGCGAAAGCGCCAGCCAGATCGGCACGCCCCGTCTCGGAAGGACAGCGCCCCCCCGAACACCGCTTTCTCGGAAGGCCGCGCCTATTCGGCGCTGCTGTTGTTCCCCGCATCATATGGCACCGCCAGCGACTCGTTATACATCTCGCGGCGGACGTCATCGATATGCATCCTGTGCGCGCAGCCCTTGAGCAGTTGCGTGCCGATCCGCACCTCCGCCGACAGGGTCGCGCCCTCGGCGCAGGCCGCTGGGCGGAGGATGATCGTCACGGGGGCGCCGTCGGGGGTCTGGGTGGGATAGGTCGCCATGCCCTGCGCCAGGCGCGGGGAGACCGGGTAGAAGGGCATCTGCTTGGCGCCCTCCTGCTGGAACTGGATGCGGCCGGGGGCTAGGTCCAGCGCCCAGTCGCGGCCCTCCAGCGGACGCACCTGCAACGGCGTCGACAGGTCCACCCCGCCCAGCATCGGGCCCGGCCGTACCGCGGCATTGGCCGGATCCTCTGCAACATTTTCGGTCGGTGTGCCGCCGCACGCCGCGAGCAGCGCCAGCGGCATCAGGGCCCAGCCGCGCGTCCAGCAGATCCTCGGCATCATCGGCATCCTCTCCCTCGGCCCCTCTCCCTGCGCAGTCGGACGCGGCGGGTCAAGCACGGTAAACGTCCCCTTTCCGATCCCCTCTGCAACGTCCACGACTGTCCGGCATTTCCGGTTGCGCGCAATCATGCGTCTGCTCCGTTGCGGCGCACCATTTCGTGTGACTCTGTACCCCCTTTTCGCTTGACGATGATTACCACCTAAGGAAAAGCAGCCTACGCTATGAAAAACCCCTCCCTGATCGCACCTTCCGCCGTGGCGCTGCTTTCGCTCGCCGCTTGCAACAACAAGCCCGAAGTGGTCGACAGCCGCGCGCCGGACCCGATGGCTTCGCAGCTTGCGAACGCCGCGCCGGTGGAGACCCCGCCCACGATCGAAAGCTCGGTGAGCTTCCGTTGCCAGCCGGGCAACACCCTGCTGTTCGTGGACTTCTTCAAGGAAGGCAAGATGGCCTCGCTGCGCGAGAAGAAGGATTCGATGAAGTCGGTCCTGCTGCGCGCGCCGGAAGCCGGCAAGCCCTTCACCGCCGAGGGCGGCTATGTGATCGACGGCAACGCCAAGGCCGCCAAGATTACCCTGGCCGACGGTTCGACCCACAGCTGCAAGGCCTAAGCCTGCATCACCTCCCCAAAACAGAGCCCGGCGGCTATTTCCGCCGGGCTTTTTTCATGCCAGCTAGAGGGCGGAGGTAAAGCGTGGCAACGATCGCAGTGTACAGCCTGAAGGGCGGCGTCGGGAAGACGACGCTGACGGTCAACCTGGCCTGGGCGTCGGCCACCCGTTCCTCTCGCCGCACGCTGGTTTGGGATCTCGATCCCCAGGCCGCCTCGACCTATTTGCTCGGCGGCGACGCAGCCGGGCGCCATCAGGCGCAGGCAATCTTCTCCAAGGACGTCGCCGCCGCCAAGCTGCTCCGCGCGACCGCGATCGACCGGCTGGCGCTGCTGCCCGCTGACGCGTCGCTACGCCAGCTCGACCATCTGTTCCACGCACTCGACAAGAAGAAGCGGCTGAGCAAGCTGCTCGAGGACCTGACGGAGGATTTCGACCGCATCCTGCTCGATTGCCCGCCCGGCCTCACCGAGACGAGCGAGCAGGTGATGCGCGCCGCCGATCTGATCGTGGTGCCGGTCGTCCCCTCCCCGCTCTCGCAGCGCGCCTTTCAGGAGGTCGCCGCGCACCTCGCCCAGCGCGGCGCCAAGGTGCCGCTGATGCCGGTGCACGCGATGGTGGATCGCCGCCGCAAGCTCCATGCGGAGGCACTGGAACGCCAGCCCGACTGGCCGGTCATCCCGTTGGCGAGCGTCATTGAGTCCGTGGCGGTACAGCGTGCTCCGGTGGGCGCCTTCGCGCCGCGCAGCGCCGCCGCCAAGGCGTTCAACGAAATGTGGCAGGCGATCGAGCGTATGCTGGCCGAGCGCGTTCGCTGAGCGTGGTACACCGCCGCTCGCCCCCGAAGGAACTGGAACCCGCGCTGGTGCTGCGCGCCTATGCCATGGGCGTGTTCCCCATGGCCGACGCCCGCGACGCCAACTCGGTCTATTGGGTCGAGCCCAAGCTGCGGGGCGTGCTGCCGCTCGACGGCTTCCATCTCTCACGCTCGCTGCGCAAGGTGGTGCTGTCCGACCGCTTCACCGTCACCGTCGACCGCGATTTCGCCGGCATGATCCGGCTCTGCGCCGAAAGCGCACAGGATCGCCCCGAGACGTGGATCAATGGCGCGATCGAACGCGTCTTCCTCGAGCTGCACCGCCTCGGCCATGCCCATTCGATCGAATGCTGGGAGGGCGATCGGCTCGCCGGCGGGCTTTACGGTCTGGCGCTGGGCCGCGCCTTCTTCGGGGAATCGATGGTCACCCGGGTGCGCGATGCCTCGAAGGTGGCGCTGACCCATCTCGTCGCCCGCCTGCAGGCCGGCGGGTTCCGCCTGCTCGACTGCCAGTTCATCACCGATCACCTCGCCTCGCTCGGCGCGATCGAAATCCCCCGCGACGATTATGTGGCGTTGCTGGGCGCCGCGCTCGGCGATGCGACCGGCGCGGTGTCGTTGCCGCCCTCGGCCTCGGGCGACCTCTTCGCGCTCGATGCGCCCGGCGACGAGGCCGGCACCGTGTCCGCCCCGGTCTCGCGGAAGGTCATCGCGCAGCTTTTGGGCCATACATCGTAGATCGGATTCTGGACGACGTTGAGCGCCGGCTGTTCCTTGTAGAGCCAGCCGGAGAAGACGCGGTGCCAGCGCTGGTCCTCGCGGTGCACGTCCATCTGCACGAAGGCGCCGGTCAGCCGGTCCTGCTCCCAGGGGGCGGTGCGCTCGCAGGCGCGCAGGCGGACGGTGACCTGCCCGTCGATGCGGGCGGCCTGGCCGGGCTTGAGCGTGATCTCGCGCTCGACGCCATTGCGCTTGTTGAGCACGCCCAGCACCGCGACGCGTTCGCGCATCGGCGTTGCTGCGGCATCCATGGTGGCGTTATCCGGCCCGACCGAGACGGTATCGACGCCCGGCGCGTCGCCGGCACCCGTAATCACCAGCTCGTCGCCGGCATTGTCGCCGGCAGCGCCATTGCCGCCCCCGCTACCCGAACATCCGGCCAGCGCGAGCGCGAGCAGCGCCGCCGCAGCCTTCATGCGTCGGGGGTCCAGGCCTCGTAATCGCCGGTGGCCTTGGCGCGCTGCGCACCCTTTTCGAGCGCGCCCGGGGGACGATAGGCCAGCTCGGTGCCGGTGAGATTCGGCTCGGCGGGCTTTTCCCAGGCACGGACCGGCGGCAACACGTCCTCGGGCGCGCCGTCGATCTGGTGCGCCAGCCAGCTGAACCATTCCGGCGGAATGCGGCTGGCGTCGTTGGATCCCTTGTAGATCACCCAGCGGCGCGTGATCCCGTTGGGATCGAGCCCACCCTCGAAATAGAGGTTGCCGAGCGAATCCTCGCCGACACGCTTCTTGCCGCGCAGTCCCAAGCGAGTGCCGAACGTGGCGCCGTTCCACCAGGTGAAGATCGGAAAAGGAAGTCCCATGGCTCTGCCCGATACCGCCAAGCGCGACGCTCGGCAACTGTTGGATGCAGGGCGCTCGATTGCCGCCCCGCGACACCCCGGCGCAGCCCTCAGCGGGTGCGAAATCGCAAGCCGAACGGGATCGCCGCGATGCCGTCGGGCCCGACGAAGTTCAGGAACGGCGGGTTGTTGAACCAGACCTCATAGGCTTTTCCCGACTCGATGGTGCAGGACAAGGTGAAGCTGCGGCCATCGGCGGACTGCTGCGGTGGGCGGCGATCGCACCGGGGATAGGTTTCGGCGCGTTTCTGCACGAACGAATAGCTGCCAGGGCGCATCGGCAGGTCGAACGTCACCTGCAACTGTATCGTCCCCGGGGCGACGACCGCGCCCTGGGACGGGAAGGTCGAGACCACCCGTGCCGCGGCGGCGGGTTCGGCGCCCGATAGCTGTACGAGGAGGCCGATCCCCAATGCGACGCCGACGATACCCAAGACCATGGCAGCAATCCTCCAAGCTTGGCGCGACGGCGCGGCAGGCGGATCCACCGCGCCTCGTGCCGTCTCGGGCTCGCAGGCATCGGGCCCTGCCGCCACCCCAGTTTTTGCGGGTACAAAATTGCTGTGGCCTTCCGCCGCCGCGAGAAGGCGTGCCGCACCCCGGCTGCTGCTGGATCCGGTCTTGCGCCGCGCCTCGCGCAACCGCTCGCCGACGGCATGGGCGGATATGCCCAATATCGCGGCCGCGCTTTTCACATCATGGCCACCGGCCAGCAGCCGCAAGGCATCGCACTCCTTGCCGGTCAGGCCGAAAGGACGATCTTGCATGGGTCCGCCGTCGCTCGTGCCTCCGCCAGGCGTCAGAGCGGCCGTTCGACCGCGACCGCGAGCGGGCCCTTTTCGCCATCGACGATGCGCGCGCGCAGCATCTGGCCCGGCTCGACATCCTCGACACCCGCCCGGCGCAACGTTTCCATGTGGACGAAGATGTCAGCGGTGTCGCTGGCGCGGACGAGGAAGCCATAGCCCTTCAGCCGGTTGAACCACTTCACCGTCACCGGCTCGAACGGCCCCGCTTCGCCGATCAGCTTGAGCCGCTCCACCCGCTCGGTGGGCCGCTTGACCGGCTCGATCGCGGTGCTGAGGTCGATCGAGAGGACGGACTTCGCCTGCAGCCCCCGCTGCCGGTGCACCGCCACGCATTCGATCCGCGCGCCCTCCGGCACGCTGCGCCGGCCATGGTCCTGGAGGACCGAGAAATGGATCAGAATGTCGCCGACGCTGGGATCGTCCGCGACCAGGAAGCCGAAGCCGCGCGTTACGTCAAACCATTTGATGACGCCGCGATAGACCCGCTCCTCCACCTCGGAATCGCCCCCGAACCGAAGCTCGCCCTCGGACGCCCCCGGATAGTGTTCAGACGCTAGCTGTTGCTCAGCACGCATTATCGTTATCCCCCAAGCCAGCAACATTAACACAGGCTTACCGAGGAGGGGAATCGCTTTATGCGATCAGGAATGTCCCGCTTCGAACGGGTCCTCCGGCTCCTCCCCCGGTTCCATCTTCAATATTCTATGCACAATCTCAGGCGGATGGCCCGCCCGTAAAAATGCAGCGACTTGCTTTTTGTGGAGATCACGATCCGCGGGGGTAGCGGCAAAAGGTCCGAATCGGCGGCGACGGGCAAAAATGATCGCGCTGCGATACGCGTCCGCCTCGATCGCCTCGGCGAGGTCGGCGCTGTCCTCGGCGTCGATTCCGTCGTGGCGCAGCGCCATCTCAACGCGACGCACCCCCAGCCCGCGCCGACCCATTGACCGCACCCGTGCCTCGGCGAAACTGCGATCGTCGACATAACCGCGCGTGGCCATCCGTTCGGCGACGGCCATGGGATCGGGCGGACCCTCCCCTTCCCAGCCGCGCTCGCGCAGCTTACGGGTGAGATAGGCGGCCAGGCGGGCGCGCGTGGTGGCGAAACGCTCGACATAGCGCAGCGCCAGCCGATCGAGATCGGCGGCGACGAGCGGTGGCTTGGAACGGGACGGTTGGGGCATGCGCCTTGATTGTGCCACAGTGCCAACCGATTTTGAACGATACTGCGTAGCAGAGCAACTGCGGAAAACTGCGTTGTGGGGGCACAACGAACTGCTACCTCACCGACCTGCTACCTCACAGGGGCATGAGAAAAAGAATGGTATTGGACGAAACGGGATCGCTCGAAACTGTGGAACTGGCAGCGCTTACGCCCACGCCCACGCAAGACCGTCTCCCGCGCCGTTTCGCTGATTTCGAAACGCTGGGTGCCGCGCTCGATTACGCGGCCGAGGGTGCGCGCGGATTGAACTTCCATGATGCGCGGGGCAAGCTGGTGCGGCCCTATCGCTTCGCCGAACTGCGTGCCGATGCGCTGGAACAGGCGCGCCGCCTGATCGCCGCCGGCATCCAGCCGGAGGATCGCATCGCGTTGATCGCGGAGACCGGGCCGGAATTCGCCGCGCTGTTCTTCGGCGTGATCTATGCCGGCGCCTGGCCGGTGCCGCTGCCGCTGCCGACCAGCTTCGGCGGCGCGCAATCCTATATCGATCAGCTTCGTGTCCAGCTCGAGAGCTGCGATCCGGTGCTGCTGATCTATCCGCCCGAAATCGGCAGCATGTGCGCCGAGGCGGCACGGCTGACCGAGGTCGCCGCGACCGACTGGGACGTTTTCGCGACCAACCCGGCGCCCGAGGCCCCGCTGCCCCAGGCGAAGCCGGACGACATCGCCTATCTGCAATATTCCAGCGGTTCGACTCGGTTTCCCCACGGCGTCGCGATCACCCACCATGCGCTGCTCAACAACCTGGCGGCGCACAGCCACGGCATGCAGGTCGGCGCGGACGATCGCTGCATCTCCTGGCTGCCCTGGTACCATGACATGGGCCTGGTCGGCTGCTTCCTGTCGCCGGTCGCCAACCAGGTCTCGACCGACTACATGAAGACCGAGGATTTCGCCCGGCGCCCGCTCGCCTGGCTGGACCTGATCAGCCGCAACGAAGGCAACAGCATCTCCTACTCGCCGACCTTCGGCTACGACATCTGCGCGCGGCGCATGTCGAGCCAGACCAAGGCGAGCGAGCGGTTCGACCTCGCCCGCTGGCGCATCGCGGGCAACGGCGCCGACATGATCCGCCCGGACGTGATGCAGCGCTTCGTCGATGCGTTCGCCGATGCCGGCTTCAAGGCGACTGCCTTCATGCCCAGCTACGGCCTGGCCGAGGCGACGCTGGCCGTGTCGATCATGCCCCCGGGCGAAGGCATCGTCGTCGAGCTGGTCGAGGAGACCCAGCTCTCCGGCGGCACCGCACGCGCCGATCGCCCGCAGCGCTACCGCGCGGTCGTCAACTGCGGCAAACCGGTGCGCGATATGACGATCGAGGTCCGTGAGGAAGATGGCACGCCGCTGCCCGAAAAGGCGATCGGCAAGGTCTGGTGCAAGGGCCCGTCGGTGATGGTCGGCTATTTCCGCGACGAGGCCGCCACCGAGGCGTGCATGGTCGATGGCTGGCTGGATACCGGCGACATGGGCTATATGTCGGACGGCTACATCTACATCGTCGGCCGCGCCAAGGACATGATCATCGTCAACGGCAAGAACCACTGGCCGCAGGACATCGAATGGGCGGTGGAGCAGCTGCCCGGCTTCAAGCAGGGCGACATCGCCGCCTTCGCGATCACCACCCCCGGTGGCGAAGAGACGCCGGCGGTGCTGGTCCAGTGCCGCACCTCGGACGAGCAGGAGCGGTTGCGGCTGCGCGACGAGATCCGCGAGCGCGTCCGCTCGGTCACCGGCATGAACTGCGTGGTCGAGCTCGTCCCGCCGCGCACCCTGCCGCGCACCAGCTCGGGCAAGCTCAGCCGCGCCAAGGCGCGCAACCTCTATCTGAACGGCGAGATCAAGCCCTACGCGATCGCCGCCTGACGCACTTTCCGGCCGGGCCCAGCGCCCGGCCGGCACATGCGCCCCAGCCAAACGGGGCCGTGCCGCGAATATGGACCTATTCACCTCCATTTTCGCCGCAGCCTAACTTCTCGCTAACCTGGCGCCGCTATGTAACCGGCGTGAGCAGCACCACCACGACACCGTTGATTCAGCCGCGAGTCGATGCGCGTGCGCTACTGGGCCTCAGCGACCCCAGCGACACGATCGACTGGCCGCGCATGCGCGCCGCGCAGCTGCAGGCGGGCCGGCGTTCGGCGCTGCTGTTTTTCTCCGCCAATGTCGGCGCCGTCGCGATGGCGGCACTTGCCCTCGCGCCGCTGGCGCCGCACCTCCTGCTCGTCTGCTGGATGACGCTGGCGCTCGGCACCGCCCTCTGGATCACGCTGCGCCGGCTCGGCTGGCGCGAGGACAACGCGCTTACCGCGACGCTCGCGGATATCCGCCGTACCGCCCCGGAAGGCATCGCGATCGGGCTCGCCTGGTCGATCCTTCCGCTCGCCTTCGGCGCGATCGCGACCGCGCGGGCAAGCCTGGACCTTTGGGCGGCGACCACCGTCGTGTTGATCGCGTCGGCGCTGACGATGGGGGTGTTGCCGCTGGCCAGCCTGTCGTTCATCGCCCTGCTGGGCGTCACCAGCATCGTCACGCTGCTGGTGGTCGGCGCGCCCTTCCTTGCCGGCGCGGCCGCCTTTCTCGTCCTGCTGCTCGTCGTCGGCAGCTATGGCAGCGCCCGCGCGCTGGTGCTGCTGCGCGCCAACCAGATGGCGCTCGCCGAACGCGACGAGACCGTGAGCCTGCTGCTCCGCGAGTTCGAGGATGCCGGCTCGGACTGGCTGTGGGAGATCGATGCCCAGCGCCGCGTGGTCCGCGCCAGCCCGCGGCTCGCCGCCTCGCTCGGGGTCGAGCCCGGCACGCTGGCGGGCTTGCCGCTGCTCCAGCTGCTCGCCGGACCCGCCTGGGAGACCGGGCAGTTCACCCAGGAACTGCACGAGCTCGCTGAGAAACTGAAGCGCCGCGAGCCCTTCGCCGACCTTTCGATCCCGATCGACATCGAAGACGATCGCCGCTGGTGGCAGATCTCCGCCAGCCCCAAATTCGACGAGCGCGGCGCGTTTGCGGGTTTTCGCGGGGTAAGCTCGGACGTCACCGAGCAGCGCCGCGCCACCGACCAGATCCACCGCATGGCGCGATTCGACACGCTGACCGGCCTGCCCAACCGCCTCCACATCAACGAGGCACTGGCCACCGCGATGGCCGAGGCCGACAAATGGGGCGCGCGCTGCGCCTTCATGATGATCGACCTCGACCGTTTCAAGGCGGTCAACGATACGCTCGGCCATCCCGTCGGCGATCGCCTGCTCCAGCGCGTCGCGCGGCGGCTGCGCAGCCTGGTGAGCGAGACCGAGATGATCGGGCGGCTCGGCGGCGACGAATTCGCAGTGGTCGTCCGCGATGCGCGCGACACCGCCCGGGTCGAGGCGCTGGCCCAGACGATCATCGACACCGTCTCGCGCCCCTATGAGCTGGACCAGCACACCCTTTATATCGGCGCCTCGGTCGGTCTTGCCCTGGCGCCGCGCGACGGCCGCACCGCCGAGACCCTGGTCCGCTCGGCCGATCTCGCGCTCTATCGCTCGAAGGACAAGGGCGGCGGCGTGTTCCACGCCTATGAGCCGCAGCTCCACGTTGCCGCCGAGGAACGCCGCGTGCTCGAGATCGCGCTGCGCGGTGCGGTCGAGAAGGGGCAGATGCAGCTCGCCTATCAGCCGGTGGTCAATGCCCGCACCGGCGGCCTTCTCGGCTTCGAGGCGCTGCTGCGCTGGACGCACCCGGAGCTGGGGGTGATCCCCCCCTCCAAGTTCATCCCGCTCGCCGAGGAAGCCCGGTTGATCGGCGCGATCGGGGAATGGGTATTGCGCACCGCGTGCGACGAGGCGGCCCGCTGGGAGGACCCTGCGCGGATCGCGATCAATGTCAGCTCCGAACAGTTGCACAACCCCAGCTTCGCCACGCTCGTGGCCCAGGCGCTCGCTACCTCGGGGCTGGCACCGGACCGGCTTGAGCTCGAAGTGACCGAAAGCGTGTTCCTGCGCGAAGGCACCGCGGCGGTGGGCGTGCTCGAACAGATCCTCGATCTCGGCGTGCGCCTGAGCCTCGACGATTTCGGCACCGGCTATTCGTCGCTCGGCTATCTTGCCCATACCCGGTTCAACTCGATCAAGATCGATCGCAGCTTCGTCCAGAACGCCGCGCGCGGGACGCGCGAGGCGATCGCGATCATCCGTGCTGTGGTCGCGCTCGCCGACAGCCTCGGCATGGCTACGACCGCCGAAGGGGTGGAGACCGAGCAGGAACACGAAATGGTGCAGGCGCTCGGTTGCACCCGCGCGCAGGGATATTATTTCGGGCGGCCGCTGCCGGTGTACGAAGCCCGGGCGATCGTGTCACGAAACGGCAACGAAACGACCCGCGCACGCGCGTAGCTGCGGCGACCTGTTCCCGAACTGGGACATAAGCCCCTTTTTCCATTCGGAACTTTGGAACCCGCCAAGGGTCTTCGCTGCACTGCAATGGTTCACTTGCCGTTAAGGGAGACACCCCGAATGTATCGTACGCTTATGGCGGCGGCTGCCACCGCCGCAGCGCTTGTCGCTGTCGCACCCGCTCAGGCCGCAACCTATTTCGGTCCGGCCGACATGAATATCGCTCTTGCCGCTGACGGCTCGATTTCGACCAGCTTCGGTCAGTCGGGCATCACCGCAGGCAATTTCACCCACATCTACCAGTTCACCCTGCCGACCGACGGCATGGCGAGCGGCTCGATCATCACCAGCGCGGTGAAGTTCAACGGCCCGACCGACCTCGACCTCAAGTCGGTGTTCTTCAACGGTGTCCAGCTGACCGGTTTCTTCGGTAGCGGCATCAACGAGTTCGTCTTCGCCAACGCGGTGCCGATCAAGGCCGGCGTGCAGAACGAAATCACCATCAACGGCTTCTCGCGCGGCAACGGTTCGTACGGCGGCCAGGGCGTGTTCGTTCCGTCGGGCGTGCCCGAGCCGGCAGCCTGGGGCATGATGATCGGCGGCTTCGGCCTGGCCGGTGCAGCCATGCGTCGCACGCGCCGCACGCGCGTCACCTACGCGAACGCCTAAAACAAAAACCATCCTCGCCGTTGCAGGGGAGCGCCGCCACGACCATCGTGGAGGCGCTTTCTTTTTGCCCGCATCGTTTTGCGCGCATTTCGCGGCGACCTGCATCTTGGGTCTTGCCCGAAGCAACATCGACCGATAAAGGGGCGAACCGCACAGGGGTGTAGCTCAGCTGGTTAGAGCGTCGGTCTCCAAAACCGAAGGCCCTCGGTTCGAATCCGAGCTCCCCTGCCACTTTCCCCCGACATCACGGTTTCATGTCGCCGCCCGGCTCAGTCGCGCGCGAACAGCTCGAGCTTGACCTTGGGGGTCTGCTCGACCTTCTGCAGCGTGTTGATCGACACGTGCGGCCACTGGATCCGCCCCGGCAGACCGCGCGTCCGTGGATCGAAATCGAGCATCACCACCTGCAGATACTGCAGCCGCAGCTTCGGCCTGCCATTGGCGTTCTTTTCGGCGAGCTCCTGGATCCAGAAGGTCGACCGCATCGACGAGGCATTGGCCTGCTGCACGATGAACGGGATGTTGCGGATGCCCGCCGTCTCCGCCTCGCTGTCCACGGCCAGCGTGGTGGTGCGGACGATGTTCACACCCTGGTTGGCCGCCGCCAGCAGCGCTGCGGGATGCACGGGATCGAACACGCCCTTGAACGGATGGTCGTGGAAATGCTTGTACGGCGCGAGATAGGCGCTGGAGAGATCCTGATTCACCTTCAGCGGCAGCCCGCTGACATCGGGAATCACCGGCGGCCCCGCCGTCGGCGGCACGCTCCGGCCGAGCGCCAGCACCGCGTCGCCATGCGGGATCGAGCCCAGCCTGGCGATGTCGAAGCCGTCGGCGACGTGATCGAGCATGTTGAGCCACAGCCCCGGTTCGTGATGGATCGTGTTCCCCGGCGGGTGCGTCGGTCCCAGTACGTTGCTGTGCGGGAAATCCTCGGTCGCGATCTGGTCGATCACCTGCTCATAGTCGAGCGCGACGAGCGACTGGTCCGCCTGCGCGCCGGTAGCGCTCAACCCGCGATTGGGCACGCCCTTGTCGACAATGTCGAACACCAGCGTCTCGTTATACTGGTTGAGCAACAGGCGATAATCGAGCGTCGAGCCGGGCCGCGTCGCGAAAGGCAGCGCGATCATGTTCCAGCCATGGCCTTCCAGGCCCCCTTCGTTCTTCCACACGCCGGGCAGCAGCGCGAGCGGCCCCAGCAATTCGTCGCCGCGCACCCCCGCCGAGAGGACACGACCGCCATCCTTGAGCGCCAAAAGCGTTTCCGCACTGAACACCATCGGTTTTCTCCCATTGGTCTGGATCGGGCTGCGGCCCCGTCAAATGCCTTCGACGAGCAGCCGCGTGTCGGGCAGCTTTGCGAGATAGGGGATGTGCAGATCGGGCCGCGCCATCCGCGTCAGCGCATTGAGCGCCGCGGCGATCGCCCCTTCCTGCCAGCCGGGCAGCGATGAGAGCTGGTCGCCGACGACGAAGAACACCGGGTCCGAAAGCTGGCCCGCCCCGTCGTACACGCCCGTGCCCTGGCTCAGATGGTTGAAGTGGCGCGCGGCATCCTCGGGGCTGCCCACCGCCTGCCAATAGGCCCATCCGCCCTTGATATAGGGCATGTTCTGCCACGCGATGGCGATGCCGTCGTGCAGGCCGTCGCCGAACGCCTTGCCGAACTTGCGCGCGCCGGCCC
Organism: Sphingomonas sp.; assembly: GCF_032114135.1. Classification (GTDB taxonomy): domain Bacteria; phylum Pseudomonadota; class Alphaproteobacteria; order Sphingomonadales; family Sphingomonadaceae; genus Sphingomonas. The sequence goes on along the minus strand of NZ_DAMCTA010000002.1, from coordinate 611,773 downwards.
GGGCGATATCCAGTCGCGCGGCGACGGACTTCTGGCCCCAGCTATAGGCGATCTGCCCGAAATTATACGCCCCGGTGAGCACGCCCTTGCGATCATGATAGCCGGTGGAAGGATACCAGATCTGGACGATCTCGTCCGCGCTCCAGCTGATCCCGCCGAAGATCGGCACCACGCCCTCCTCGGCATCGGGCACGACCAGTGTGGTCAGTTTGAGCTGGGCATCATGCGCATGGGTGATCAGCTTGCCCTGCCACAGCCGACGATCGGCCTGCCAGCCGACCTTGGTGGTCGCGGCGAGGAACTTGTCCTGATACTTGCCCTGCGCATCGATCCGCGGCCGCGCCTGCGCTGCGAACACCGCGCGCAGCCCCTCCGTGAACGGTGCGGCGAAGCCCTGCGCTCCGTCGCCGGCAAGCAGCTTGTCGGACAGCAGCCGTTCGAGAAACGGCATGGCGATGTTGGAGAAGCAGTAGTCGGCGCGATATTCGATCGTCTCCTCGCTTCCGATCCGGGCGACCTGCACGACGAATTCGCGCGTCGTGTCGTCCCAGTCGATCCTGGTGACCGGGCTGTTGAGGTGGACCGTGCCGCCCAGCGCCGCCACCTGCCGGGCAAAGGCGCGCTGCACCTGGTCCATGCCGCCCACAGGCTGAAAGATCGTCTGCTGCCACAGGAAATCACTGGGCTGGTAGAAGCGCGTCTGCTTCCAATAATCGGAGGCAAGGAGGTCCTGGAGCTTGATCGCCTGCGCAATCTCACCGACGGCGACCCCCGGCAGCACGTCGAAGCCGGCACGCGAGATCGCATTCTCGAACCCCTCGTTGCCCGCCGTCGGTGCATAGCGCCCCAGTTCGTCGAGCTCGCCGAAGCTGACCATGAGCGAGCGAAATTTTTCCACGAGTGCGGGCTGCTCGGCCGGCGGGATGCCCATGCTGGGGTCGGCGAGCAGTTCGGCGGCATGGTCGTGCACCAGATGCGCCACCCAGCCGCGCAGATTGTGGTCGATCTGCCGATAGACCTGCGTCCCCTGCAGCGGCCCCTCGTTGAGGTGGACGAGATTGGACATCGAGTTCATCACATAGACTTCGATGGCGACGCCGAACTCGCGCAGATAGCCGAGCAGCCGCTTGTGCGAGGACGGAATACGCCCCGGCCCCGCGTTCAGATAGGGCTCGGAATCGCCGACCGGCCATTGGAAGCGGACGACCTGGGTTTCGCCCGGTTCGGACCCGAACAGCGCGTCGTCGCGGTCCTCGGTCAGCGTGTCGCCGGTGCGCAGCGACAAGCAGCGGCCGCCGGTGCGGTTCTGCGCCTCGAGCAGCGTCACTTCCATCCCGGTGCGGTGGAACAGCAGCTCATAGGCGGTGGTCAGCCCGCCGACCCCGGCGCCTAGGATCAGCGCGCGCTTGCCGGTGAAGCTCCCCTCGTCCAGCCGAACCGGACCCGGCGTGATGCGAAGCTGTTCGTTGGTCGCCTCGGCGAGCGCCGCCCAGGCCGATGCCTGAGGATGCGCCTTCAAATATTCGGCGCGGCTGATCTTGTTCGTCATGCTCCGTCCCCCCTGTTCAACGATGCCACCGCAACGCCCCCCGGCGTGCAAACAGCCGCGCAGATCGCTTGAAATAGTCATGCGCAGTACCTTAGTATGCGCATGAACTACTGAATTAGACTCGACGACTCCATTTATGCTGTCGTAGCATGCCCGGCGTCCTTCAAAAAGAACGCCTGTCTATACCGGATTCCCTTCTGATTATTCCAATCAGTATCGGGCCATTTTTCTGTAATTCGCCAATTATTCTGTGAAAACACAGTGATTCAAGGGCATTTGATACGGCGCGTTCACGCAATCGTTCATATATCATGCACTTTCAGGTACGCGACAGCCGCGGATGGCACATTCTCTATTGCTCGATTTGCCACCGGTTAGCGCGCATCATGCGGCGTACGCCGCGACGGGAGCGCCAGCGTGCCGCCGGCCTCGCTATTGCGTCCAGGCAGCGGCGCGCGACGCCCCTCCATTCGTCTCCGAAAGCGCAGATATCGTCGCGGCGGCATTGCCCTGGCGGAGCAGCTGCGCATTATCCACAGCGTCCGCCACGAACCAGCGCAAATGGCTGGAAACTTTCAATGATGCGAACGTTAGATCGAAGTTAGTTCTGGGGAATGGATTTGTCGCAAGATGCCTGAAGGGGAACCCGTGGTGGCCGTAGCCCTTCTCACCGAACGCGACATCGAGCGTTACGGCAACAATCTCAGCCGTTGCTATCGGATCGACAACAGCTCCGAATTCGACGGCCTGCTTCGCATGATCGACAAGGCCGACGCTGCGCTTCAGGCGCGACCGTGGGAGCGCTCCTCCTCCTAGCGTTGACTGTCACGCCAGCTTCATCCTGAGGCGCTAGCCCTGCGCGGAACGCGGGCGATCTCAGGATGAAAGGGGGCGAATCGCCATGGCGACGAGCGGGTTGTGCGCCTTGAATCCGTCCTCGGGCAGGGTCGGGCGATGAACGAGATGACCAGCCTGGCCGCGCACCGCCGCGCGGTGTCGGAGGAGGTGGCGCTGCGGGACGCGCTTTTCCGCTTCGTCCAGGCGCGCCTTCGCGATTCCCACGAGGGCGAGGACATCGTCCAGGAAACCTATATCCGGCTGTACGACTATCGCCGCTCGCGCAGCGTCGCCGATGTCGGCGCCTTCTGCTTCGCGGTGGCGCGCAACCTGGTGTTCGACCATTTCCGTCGCCTGCGCGCCGCGCCCCGACCGGCCGAGCTGGCCGAGGACATTCCCTGCGCCCAGCCACGCGCCGAGGAGGTGCTCGACTATCGCCAGCGGGTCGACATCCTCGTCCGCGCGCTCAAGGTGATGCCGTCGCTCCGCCGCGAGATCTTCCTGCGCCGCCGGCTCGACGGCGTGGCGGTGGCGATCATCGCCGCCGACCTCGACATGACTCCCGCCGCGATCGAGAAGCATTGCGTCCGCGCCGTCGCCGATCTGCGCACGGCGCTCGAGCGTCGCGGCCTGCCCGGCGGTGCGTCGCGATGAGCCTGAACCCCACCCGCCGCGCCGCGCTGCACGACGCCGCCCACTGGGCGATGCGCGAGGACGAGGCCGTGCTGCGCGAGGCGCCACCCCCCGCTGCCGCCGAGGTGCAGGCGATGCTCGATGATCGAGCGCTCTCCGATGCGATGGCGCAACTGCCGCGCCTGTCCGACGCCGATATCCGCGCGATGCGCAGCCGCCGCCGCACCGCGATCGGCACCGGTGGGCTGCTCGGCATCGCCGCGATACTCGGCATCGGCGGCTGGCAGGTGGGCTGGTACCGCGCCGCCACCCCTGCCCCGCTCCATTACGAGACCGCGCGTGGCCAGATGCTCGACGTGACGCTGGCCGATGGCAGCTCGGTCCACCTCAACGGCGCGACCAGCCTCGACGTGACCCTCGAAGACCATCGCCGCAGCGTGACGATGCAGCGCGGCGAGGCCTATTTCGACGTCGCCCACCTGCCCGATCGGCCCTTCACCGTCCATGCCGGCGGTGCGGCGACCCAGGTGCTCGGCACCGCCTTCAATATCGACATCGCGGCCGGCGGCGTGCGCCTCGCCGTCTATCGCGGCAAGGTGCGCTTCGGCGACGCGGCCGCGGTGGTGATCGTCCCCGCCGGGTGGCGGACCCGCTTTACCGAGGGTCGCGCGCAACCCCCGACCCGCTTCGACGCCGCGCAGAAGGACTGGCGCGACGGCTGGCTCGACATCGACGCGATGCCGCTCGGCGACCTGGTCGACGCGCTCAACCGCCGCGGCGGTCCGCTGATCGCCCCGCCGCCGCCGAGCCTGCGTGGCCTCGCCGTCTCGGGCCGGTTCCGCCTGGATTCGCCCCAGGCGCTGCTCGACGCAATGGGGCTCGCTTATGGCTTCCGCACGGCGCGCACCGGCGAGCAATTGCGACTGGAAGCCACCGGCGACACCGACACCAATCCGTCACACCCATGACATTGAACCGTAACAACATTCTTTTGTCCGGAAGCTGATCTGCCCCCGTCTTCCTCGCTAGCGGCGCACGTGCGCCGGAGCGGAGGGAAGACCAACAATGACACGCATCCAGGGGATTTCACGCATGGCACTCGCCATCCTGCTGGCAGCGCCCGCGATCGCGCAGGCGCATGCCGCCGACGCGACGATGGCGGCGCAGCGCCGGTTCGACATCGCGCCCAGTGATCTGCGCAGCGCGATCTCGCAGTTCTCGCAGGCGACCGGCCTGCAGGTGGTGGTGGCGCCGAGCGCCGTCGACGGCCGCCGCACCGCCGGGGTCCGCGGCGCCCTCACCGTCCGCGCCGCGCTGGACCAGCTGCTGCGCGGCTCGAACCTCAGCGCCGCGGTGCATGGCGGCATCGTCGTGCTGACTCCGTCGCGCGCCGCCGCGCCGACCGCGCGCCGCATCGCCCGCAGCGAAGCCCCCGCCCCCCTCGCCGCGGCGCCGGTGCAGACCGCCCAGGCCGAACCGCAGGATCCGGACACTGCCGAGATCGTCGTTTCCGGCTATCGCGAGAGCATCACCGCCGCGCAGGAGCTCAAGCGTCGCGCCGTGGGTACCGAGGACGACATCGTCGCCACCGATATCGCCGCCTTTCCCGACCTGAACCTGGCGGAATCGCTCCAGCGCGTGCCGGGCATCACCATCACCCGCGACAGCGGCGAAGGCCGCCAGATCGCGCTGCGCGGCCTGGGCGCCGATTTCACCCGCACCCAGCTCAACGGCATGGAAGTGCTGGGCAACACCGCCTCGGGCATGGACAATCGCGGCTCGGTCAGCCGCTCGCGCTCGTTCGACTACAGCCTGTTCGCCTCCGAACTGTTCAACCGCATCTCTGTGCAGAAATCCTATGCGGCCGAGCAGGACGAAGGCGGCCTGGCCGGCACCGTGCAGCTCACCACCGCCAAGCCGTTCGACTATACCGGCAACAAGTTCGTCGTCTCGGCCAAGGGCCAGACCAACAGCAACGCCACCGGCATCACCCCGCGCGCGGTGGCGCTCGCCTCGGTCCGCTCGGGCGATTGGGGGGCCTTGGTCTCGGTCGCCTACAGCAAGATCAAGAGCAACGAGTACGGCTATCGCAACTGGGGCTGGGGCCCGACCAAATACGGCGCGAAGAATATTGGCGCCGAGATCGATGCCGATACCCGCGCCAAGCTGCTCGCCGGCGTCTACCAGCCGACGGCGCAGTCGCCCTCGACCTGGTACACCGATCGCCAGCGCCTCGGCGTCACCTCGTCGGTCCAGTATCACCCGGGCGACGATTTCAAGCTCGATGTCGACTTCCTCTACGGCCGCCTGTGGGACCATCGCGACGATTATGCGCTGGCGACCGCCGGCAGCAATCCGCTGACCGGCTCGACCGTCAACGGCACCCAGGTGATCCACAGCGCGGTGATCGACGGCACCAACACGCTGCGCGCCGCCAGCTTCACCGGCATCGACCTGCGCTCCGAGCACCACATCGTCGAGAACCACACCGATTTCTACCAGGGCGTCGCCAATCTCAGCTGGAAGCTGGGCGACCGGCTGACGCTGCGCGCGCTGGGCGGCTATGAGGAATCGGATTTCGGCCAGCCGGTGTTCGACAAGGTCTTCATGGAGGCCAAGCAGACCGCGTTCAGCTACGACACCCGCCCGCAGATCCCGGTCAACACCTATGGCATCGCGATCGCCGATCCGAACCTGTGGACGGTGCAGCGGCTCGACGTCCAGGAAAACAAGATCGTCAACCGCTACGCAAACGGCAAGCTCAGCGCCGACTATCAGCTGGGCGACGGCCTTATTTTCAAGGCCGGCGGCGCCTACAAGCACTTCACCAACAGCGGCTATACCTGGGCCAACAAGGTGTTCCATAACGTGCCGGCGAACATTCCGGTGTCGAACGACCTGAAGCAGCTGGTCGGCCCCAAGACGCTGCTCCAGTACATCGTCGGCAATGTCGACGGCGTCTATGCCGCGATCGGCGACAAGCGCGACCTCACCGCCGCCAACCTCCAGGCCGGCAGCGACTACAAGGTCGACGAGAAGACCTGGAACGGCTTCGCCCAGCTCGATCTCGACACGCTGGTGGGCGGCATGCGGCTGCGCGCCAATGCCGGCGTGCGCTATTACTCGACCGACCTGACCTCGTCGGGCAATCTCGCGGTCGGCACCGCCTTCGTGCCGGTGGTGATCAAGAACAACAGCCATGGCTGGCTGCCCGCCGCCAACCTCGCGCTCGACCTGACCAAGACGTTGGTGTTCCGCCTCAGCGCCGATCGCAACATCAACCGCCCGGGCCTGGGCGACCTCGCCGCGGCGGGGTCGATCACCACCCGTCCGAACGGCGGCAGCCTCAGCCTGGGCAACCCGTTCCTCAAGCCCTTCAAGGCAACCTCGGTCGAAACCTCGCTCGAATGGTATATGGACAGCAAGGGCTTCGCCTCGGTCGGCTTCTTCTACAAGAACATGGACACCTATATCTCGCCGAGCACGACGACGATCCCCTATGGCCAGACCGGCCTGCCGCTGTCGCTGCTGATCCAGGGCCAGGACGCCAACACCCCCTATGACGTGAGCCAGCCGATCAACGGTCCGGGCGCGGACATCAAGGGCGTGGAAGTGGCCGTACAGCACGACTTCACCTTCCTGCCGGCGCCGTTCGATCACCTCGGCGTCACCGCCAACGGCACCTGGTTCGAGGGCAAGCAGCAGGGCAAGGTGGGCAACAGCTTCGTAACGCTGCCGCTGTTCAACCTCTCGAAATGGGCGGCCAACGCGACGCTCTATTACGAGGATCAGCGCTGGGGCATCCGCGTCTCCGACGCCTATCGCAGCAAATATTATACCGGCCTCGGCACCATCGGGAATGTCGGCGACTGGATCCGCGGCACCCACAATATCGACGCGCAGGCGCATGTGAACCTGCGCCCGGGGATCCGCCTGATCGCCGAGGGCATCAACCTCACCAACGTGCCGATCGAGCAGTTCGCCGGCGGCGCGATCGCGCGGCGGGTGGTCTACACCACCAGCGGCCGAACCTTCACGCTGGGCTTCAGCGCGGAGTTCTGAGGCACGGAAAACCCGCCCCGGTGGATGCCGGGGCCGGCTTCGGGAAGATCGCAAGGGCGGCAGCGGACACTCCGCTGCCGCCCTTTTGCCGTTCAGCCGCGCGGGCGGCCTTCCGCGACGGGCAGGCGGATGTGGAACAGGTTTTCCGACACCTCCTCCATCTGCACCGGTCCGGTGGCGGCATAGCCCAGCGCCTCGACCGTGCGCGCCAGCCCGCCGAGTAGCATCGCCTGCCGGGTGGCGAGAAAGGCGTCGTCGGTGGGAGGCGGGATCGTCGCGGTGACCGCGCAGCCGCGCGCGTCGCAGCCGAACGCCACGTCCCGCAGCAGCGGATAGGCCAGGCGGACCTGCGCCGCGACCTGTGCGGGCGCGGCGGCGACGGTCCTGGGGAGTCCCGCCGACGCCGGCGTCGTCGGTGCAGACGAGGGTCGCGCGGTGATGGTGACGACGCCCTGCGCCGCGGGCGTCGGTGCGGACCCCGCCTTGCCGAGCAGCGCCCTGCCCGCAGCCAGTGCCACCAGCGCCGCGCCGGCGGCGAGCAGCCGGGTATGTTTCATGTCCTGTGCTCCATGGCCGATATCCCCGCGCCGCCCGAAGGCGACGCGGGGACCGTTCCGATCAGCAGATCGTCGAACCGGCCGGGCAGCCCGGCGAGTCCGATCCGGCATCGACATCGGGGTTGAAGCCCGGCGTGATGCTGGTGTTGAGCGCCGCCTTCAGCGATCCGGCGAAGCGCGCGTCCTTGATCTCGAAATTGCCGCTGCCGAAATCGTAATTGGCGATCGCATTGCGCACGGCGAGCGAGGGATAGCCGTTCCAGCTGACCAGCGGCTGGACCATCCAGGTGCCGGTGCCGTTTTCGGGCGGCTCGTCGCCGCTGTCGGTCTTCGAGAAGCGGAACAGGTGCGAGAAGCCCAGCGTCTCGTAATGGAAGACCATCTTCACATGCTGGTTGCCGGTCGCATCGCTCTGGAAGCGGAGCTGGCCGTCCTTGGTCGCGCGCGTGTCCCACTTGCCATGGGAGTCGCGGGCCACGCCGACGACGCTGCTGTTGGCGCCGGCATCGGTGGTCCAGACGATGATCGTCTCCCAATCATAGGCGTGCGAGAAGTCCGACTGCCAGAAATAGGCATAGACCCGCGCGCAATAGCCGTTGTTGCAGCGGGTGCGGACATAGGCGTTGCTGGTGCGCAGATAGTCGGGATTGCGGCACGAGGCCGGCGGCTTGGTCGCGTAGGTCGAGGCCTTCGCGCTGATCGCGCCCGAGGCGTTCACCGCGGGCACGTTGAAGCAGACGTCAGTGTCGAAATCGAGCGCGGGCTGGAAGCGCTTGTCGAGCGCGGTCGCCAGTTCCGGCAGCGGCGCGACCGGTGCGGGCCAGCCCTGCGCGTGTGCCGCCTCGACCGGCAGCACGGCAAGCGCGGCGAGCGCGGCCTTGGGCAGAAGATGACGGGTGGCGGCGGTTATACGTCCCTTGGTCATACGATCTCCATGCAGGTCCCAGAGCGGCTGCGCGTTACATGCGTCCATCGGCCGCGAGGGACCGCCCGCGACCTGGAGATTCGGCAATCGGGGCGATGGCGGGGGCGCCACGGCCGCCCGGCGCGGGTTCATCAGGGAAGACGCGCACGCACGTCCTTCCGGACAATTATTTTCGCGGATCGCGGCGGATCGTCCCGCACAGGCACAAGGCAGTGCGGAATCCCCGCCCCGACGCCATGCGACGGATGGCAGCGACGCGCGTCATATCATTATCGGGACGACGGAAATTTTGGTAAACGGAACGTCAACACGATGCGAGCGAGCGCGACCGGAGACGTTCGCGATTCGGTCCAACCAGGGTCGCCCCGGTACGTCCGGGCCCGATGAACCGGATTACCAAGGGGGAAATGATGGCAAGGAAGCTTCTAGCGTTGCTGCTCCTGCTGGTCGCGACGCCTGCGTTCGCGGCAAGCTATATCGGGACCGTGCCGAGCGACGGGCACCTGTCCTTTCCCATTCCATTTGGTCCTGGCAAATATCAGCTGCGCTTCGCGTTCGGTACCCCGGTGCCGTTCGACGTTACCATTCACACCGAAGAACATTATAATTTCTTCTGGGTCGACACCGGCGACTATATCGGCGGCGATGACAATTTCTATCTGGACACCCATGCATACCATGTGCCGACGACCACCGGCACCGTGCAATGGACCATCGACCCGGCCTATAGCTACACGTTCAACGACATCTATGTGACCGGCTATTACAACGGCGTCGACGCCGATTTCGACTTCTACGCCGATCCCGGCGCAACCGTCGCCTATCGCATCGACATCAGCGCGGTGCCGGAGCCGGCGCACTGGGTGCTGCTGATCGGTGGCTTCGGGCTCGCCGGGGCCGTCCTGCGCCGCCGCCGCCCGATCGCGCCGCGCCGGGAACAGCGCGTCTGACACCAGGGGCCCGCGCTTGCGAGCGCGGGCCTTCCGATTTCGGGTCCAACCACCGCATGCGGCATACAGTGCCCAACCATCCAGTAGTTGAGGGGATTTATGGTACGAAACTATGTAACGTTGTTGCTTCTGGCGTTTGCGACACCTGCGGCGGCCGAGGTCTATAGCGGTACCACGTCGGGGTTCAGCGATCTCAGCATTTCCATCCCCAAGGGGCCCGGGAAATATCAGCTGACCTTCCGTTTCGACACGCCGCCGCCGTTCGACATCACGATCCTGACGCAAAGCCATTACGACCAGTATATGCTGGGTTCGAATGCCTATGTCGGCGGCAACGATGTCCAGAATTACGATACCTACGGCTATTATGCCGATCCCGCACGCGCCGGGGTCGTGCGGTGGGAAGTCGGTTCCGCCTACAGCACGCGCGATACCCGGTATCGCACCGATTATCGCTTCAACGGCGTCCGCGCCTATTTCAGCTTTCTCGGCGATCGCGACACGACCGTTCGCTATACCGTCAACGTCGCCGCGGTGCCGGAGCCGCAGCAATGGGCCCTGCTGATCGGCGGCTTCGGGTTGGCCGGCGCAGCGCTGCGTCGTCGCCGCCGTACCCCGGTCACGATGATCCCGGCCGCCTGACCCCGCGGCGGCCCGGGCGGCATCAGGCTTCCCGGGCCGCCGATGACATCAGGCCCGCGCCGGGGCCAGCTTCCAATAGGTCGCGTAGCGCTCATGCGCGATCCGGTGATAGGGGACCAGCCGCACCGGCGCACCGTCGGCCGCGGCGAGCGTGAACTCCAGCGGCATGGCGCCCGGCCGGATCGCCGCCGCCAGCGCGGCCGGATCCCCCGCGAGCACCGGCACCTGCACCGGGCCGTCATTGTACCGGCCATAGTCGCGCTCGTTGACGACGATGTCGGCGCCCGGCGCCAAGCCCTGCGCGCCCAGCGCTCCCGCCAGCACCAGCGGCCCATAGGTGAACGCCACCACGTCCGGCGCCGCCGGGGCGCTTTCGAACCCGGGCTCCATCACCAGTTGCAGTTCCACCGTGTCGCCATCCTGCCAGCGGCGCGCGAGTTCGATCCGGCTGCCCGGTGCCATCGAGCGCGTCGCGATCTTGCCGTTCACCCGAACGGTGGCGATGCGGCTCCAGCGCGGATGGCGCAGGTTGAGCGTGAGGTCGGTCGGGCGGGCCAGCTTCCAACGCAGCGTCGTGCGCGGCTCCTCGGGGAAGCGCGTTTCCTGCACCAGCTCGGCGCCCTTCGCGCGCCAGCGCACCGTGGAGGGCAGGAACAGGTTCACGAACAGCGCCCGATCGTCGTGGAAGTAGATCGAGTCCCGATACTTCAAATGATTTTCCATGCCGGTGCCGGTGCAGCACCAGAAGCTGTGCTCGGGCGTGTGGTAAAGCTTCATATATCCCGGTCGCGCGCCCTGGAAATAGGTTGCCATGCCGCTGTCCGGGTCCTGCGAGGCAAGGATGCCGTTGAACAGCGTGCGCTCGTAATAGTCGGCATATTCGGGCTTGGGCTCGTGCAGGAACAGGCTGCGGGTGAGCTTGAGCATGTTGTGCTGGCAGCAGGTCTCCGATCCCTTGGCCGAGAAGACATGGGCCTCGAAGTCCGCCATCGCGAAGAAATGCTCGTTGTCGCCGTGGCCGCCGGTGGCGAAGGAGCGCGTCTCCGCCACCGTCTTCCAGAAAAAGGCGGCGGCATCCCGGTACGACGCATCGCCCGTGGTCTCGTAGACGCGGTGGAAGCCGACGACCTTGGGCACCTGGGTGTTGGCGTGCAGCCCGTCGAGATGGTCGCGCGCCTTGGCCAGCGGGGTCAGCAGCGCCTTGTGCGAGAAGCGCTCGGACAGCGTGCGATAGTCGGCCTTGCCGGTCATCGCGTAGAGATCGGCATAGACCTCGTTCATCCCGCCATGCTCGGTCTCGAGCATCGCCTCGAACTGCGCGTCGGTCAGCGGCCGGCATCCCACCACGCCCCAGTCGGCGAGGCGGAGCAGCGTCGCGCGGGCAGGCGCGCTGTCGGCGAGCAGCGCCCCGTCGCGCAGGCCGGCATACACCTTGTGCAGTGTGTACCAAGGCACGCCGCTGATCTTTTCGCCGCGCAGATGCGCCGCGACCACCGCCGCACCGTTCGGGAAGGCGGTGACGAGGCCGCTCTTGGCGGCGTCCTGGCAGGCGCCGAGTTCGGTCGCGATATAGTCGATGCGCTTCTTGTAGTCGGGCTTGGCGGTGGCGCGGAAGGCGAACGCGCAGGCCGAGAGATAATGGCCGAGCGTATGCCCCTGGCAATGGATATCGGCCCAGAGCGGGTCCGATTCCCAGCCGCCATAGGCTGGCGCCTTGGGCTTGAGTCCCGCATTGACGCGGAACTGGTGGAGCAGCCGGTCTGGCTCGAGCCGCAGCAGATAGGCCTCGGTGGCGCGCTGCGCATGGAGGAACGGCCCCTCGCCCAGCGTCACGTCCGCCATGTCGAACGGCTGGAGCCGGGCAGGCGCGGCGAGCGCAGGAGCCGACGCCGCTGGCGCCGGAAGCGGTACGCCGACCCCGCCCATCGCGACCGCGCCGCTACCCGTGCCGGCGAGAAACCTCCGCCGCGACGTCTCGATCGTCATGCCCGCAACCCTCTCCACCGGTTAGATTTACTCCGGGTTATCAAACCCCTCCCCCGCCGCCAACCCCGACGCGCTTTTCGCTGCACCGCGCAAAAAGCGGCTTCCCAAATGTATCCGCCTGCCCCAACCAAGCGCGCATGGTCGAAAAGATTCTGGGCATCCTTGCCACCTTCACCATTTGGGTCATCTCGAGCGGGGGCTATCTCGGCATCGCCGTGCTGATGGCGATCGAATCCGCCTGCATTCCCTTGCCGTCGGAGATCATCATGCCGTTCGCCGGCTATCTGGTCTCGACCGGCCGGTTCGACCTGTACCTGGCGGCGACCGCGGGCGCGGTCGGCTGCAACCTCGGCTCGATCGTCGCCTATGAGATCGGCAAGCGCGGCGGCCGCCCGCTGGCGCTGCGCTGGGGGAAATATCTGCTGATCGGCCCGGGCGAGATCGACGCGGCGGACCGCTTCTTCGCGCGCTATGGCAGCATCGCGGTGCTGATCGGCCGGCTGCTGCCGGTGATCCGCTCGTTCATCGCCTTCCCGGCGGGCGTCGCGCGGATGAAGCTGGTGCCGTTCCACGTCTACACTTTCCTCGGCAGCTGGCCCTGGTGCTTCGGCCTCGCCTGGGTGGGCATGACGCTGGGCGAGAAATGGGACAGCGATCCGCGCATGAAGGCGGCGTTCCACAGCGCGGACGCGCTGATCGGCGTGGTGCTGGTTGCCTTGGTGGCGTTCTACATCTGGCACCGCGTGCGGGGGATGAAGCACCGCTGAGACACTCGGATCCTCCCCCGGAGGGGGAGGGGGACCGAGCTGCGAAGCAGCGTGGTGGAGGCGGCACGCCCCACGCCCCGCAAACACCCCTTCCCAACCCCCGCTTGCGCTCCTCGACACGATCCTCTAGATACAGCCCCCTAGCCGACAGCTTGGGTGGACTGCACCGGTTCCTGAAAAGGACCGGGCAGCGGACCCATGCCCGAAGCGCCATTTTTCACACGAGGATAGCCCCAGTGGCGAAGACAAGCCCCGTCGAATTCATCAAGCAGGTCCAGACCGAGACCCGCAAGATCGCCTGGCCGACCCGCCGCGAGACGATCATGACCGGCGTGATGGTGATGATCATGACGACGCTGCTCGGCAGCTTCTTCCTCGGCATCGATTCGCTGTTCGACATGATCGTCAACGCCCTCCTTCGCCTCGCGCAGTAAGAGAAAGACCAACACCCATGTCGCGCTGGTACATCATTCACGCCTATTCCGGTTTCGAGGGCAAGGTCCGCGACCAGATCCTGGCCGACGCCACCCGCCTTGGCCTCGATCGCCTCGTCGAGTCCGTCGAAGTGCCGACCGAGACGGTCACCGAAGTGCGCCGCGGCAAGAAGATCCAGTCCGAGCGGAAGTTCTTCCCGGGCTACGTCCTCGCCAAGCTCGAGATGAACGACGACGTCTATCACCTGGTGAAGAACACGCCGAAGGTGACCGGCTTCCTCGGCAGCTCGGGCAAGCCCCAGCCGATCAGCGAGGCGGAAGCCGCGCGCATCCTCAACACCAAGGAAGAAGCGGCCACCGCGGCGCCCAAGGCCAAGCTGAAGGTCGATTTCGACATCGGCGACACGGTCAAGGTGATCAGCGGCAACTTCGCCACCTTCTCGGGCGTGGTCGAGGAGCTCGACTACGACAAGAACCGCGTCAAGGTCTCGATCTCGATCTTCGGCCGCGCGACCCCGCTGGAGCTGGGGTTCGAGGACGTCGAACGCGTCAAGTAAGCCGGCCGATGGCCGATCCTGCCAAGACATGGAAGGCCGGGGTGCGTACCCCGGCCTTTTTTGTTTCGCCTCCGTAGTTTGGCGGACTAACGCTGGCCGCGGCAACGTTCCTATAATGCTGGAAGCGCGCCTTTCGCGCTTTGGGGGACGATGCGGACACGCGCGATCATGGCCGGCACGATATTGCTGCTCGCAGCCCCTGCCTTCGCGCAGGCGCCGCTGGCCGAGCAGCACATCGCCCGGGCGATCGACCGCATGTTCGCCGATCCCCAGGCCGCGCTCGCCGCCGCGCGTGCGGCCGAGACTGCTGCAGGCGACGCACCCAACGCCGGCCTTCTCGCCGCCAAGGCCCGCTGGCTCGAAGGCGAAGCGCTGTCACGGCTGGATCGCGATGCCGAAGCCGAGCCGCTGATCGCCCGCACGCTCGATGCGGCACGCGCGCGCTGGCCGAACAGCCGGCTCCACGCCGATCTGCTGATGACCTGGGCCGGCATCGAGCAGAACCGCAACCATGCCGCCGTCGCGCTGGACGCCTTCCAGCAGGCGCACAACCTGTTCCGCGGCTTGCACGAGCCGCGCAAGCAGGCGATCGCGCTGGTGATGATCGCCGGCCTCTACAATCGGGCGCGCGACAATGAATCGGCGCTGCGCTATTTCCAGGCCGCGCTCGACGTGGATTCGGGCGATCGCAACCTGCGCATGTCGATCTTCAACAATCGCGGCAACGCGCTGCTTGACATGGATCGACCCGCGGACGCGATCCGCGAGTATCAGCAGGCGCTGGCGCTGGCAACGGCATCGGGCGAGCCAGGCCTCAAGGTGCCGATCCTCAACAATCTCGCCCGGACGGAGCTCCAGCAGGGCAAGCCCGCCGCGGCACAGCGCTACAGCGCGGCCGCCTTCGCCGCGAGCGCAGGCCATGGTTCCGAATATGACGGGAGCCTGCATGCGATCCAGGGCGAGATCGCGCTCAAGCGGGGCGCGATCGGCGACGCGGTGGCGGAAATAGACGCGGCGTTCGCGCATATCGGGGATCCCAGTTCGCCCGCCTGGCGCGAGGTGCACGAGGCCGCGGTCGACATCTATGCCCGCGCCGGGCGCCCCGCCGATGCGCTGGCCCATCTCAAGGCGCTCAAGCGCATCGACGACGAAGTCACCACGGTCGCGACGGACACCAACACCGCGCTGCTCGCCGCGCGGTTCGATGCGACCAACCAGCAGCTCCGTATCGAGAAGCTGCGCACCAACGAGGCCAACCAGCGCGCCCGCTTCGCGCGGGATCGCGCGCTATTCCAGCTGCTGCTGGTCGGCGGCATGCTGTTCGTCGCTGTGGGGGGGGCGGCCCTGCTCGCCTTCGCGCTGGCGCATATCCATCGCAGCCGCCGCGAGGTGCGCATCGCCAACCGCGACCTTGCCGCGAGCAACGCCCAGCTCGGCAAGGCGCTCGCCGCCAAGCGTGAGTTCCTGGCGACGACCAGCCACGAGTTCCGCACGCCGCTGAACGGCATCCTCGGCATGAGCGAGGTGCTGCTGCGCGACCCGAGCCTGGGCGAGCACGCGCGCGGGCGCGTCGCGCTGCTTCAGGACGCGGGCAAGTCGATGCAGGCCCTGGTCGACGACGTGCTCGACATGGCCTCGCTCGACGGCGGCACGGTCGCGTTGGAAGAGGCGCCGTTCGATCTGCCCCGCCTGATCGAGCAAGCCGCCGCGCCCTGGCAGGCGGAAGCCGCCGGACGCATCGACTTCACGCTGCTGCTGGACGACTGCCCCGGCGCGATGCTCGGCGATGCGCGCCGGGTTCGCCAGATCCTCCAGCATCTGCTCGCCAACGCGGTCAAGTTCACCCCCTCGGGCAGCGTGACGCTGCAGGCGCTGGGGGCGCCGGGGGCAGTGGAGATCCGCGTTTCGGACACCGGCATCGGCATCGCTGCCGAGGAGCAGGACCGCATCTTCCGGAAATTCTATCAGGTCGATGGCGGCACCCGCCGCGCCTATGGCGGGATCGGCGTGGGGCTCACGCTGGCGCAGACCTTCGCGACCAGGATGGGCGGCACGCTCACCGTAGAGAGCACGCCGGGAAGCGGCAGCAGCTTCCGGCTGCGGCTGCCCCATCGCACCCCCGCGGCGCCCGAGCCTTCGGCGGAAGCGCCGGCCGCGCCGATGCGCACGTTGCTGCTGGTCGAAGCCAATCCGCTGGCGCGCGGCGTGACGATCCACGGGCTGCTCCATGCGGGCTTTGCGGTCGAGGCGGTCGCCACGCTGGCGGAGGCGGAGAGCCGGCTCGCGGCGTTCGACCTGCTGCTGATCGGCGCCGAGGTCGCGCCGTCCGCCCCTGCCCTCGCCGCACTGCTCGCCGACGCGCGGACCGTCGGCACGACCGCGGTGGTGCTGGTCGACCCGGGCGGCGGCGTGTCGCGCGAGGCACTGGAAGCGGCGGGCGCCGCGCTGGTGCTGGCGCGTCCGATTCCCCTCGCCGATCTCGCTGCGGCGCTACAGTCGGTCACGATGCGCCACGCCGATCTGGCAGCCTGATCCGCCTCCGTAAAAATCCCTAAGCCTGCGAACATGCATCCCCGCGCAACGCTGCACGTTCAGCGTTTGTATACCATATTGTGCCGCGCGGGTTCATGAGCATCGACCATCCTTCCATCGACCTTCCCCAGCTCCGTCATATCATCTCCAGCCTGCGCGAAGGCGTGATCCTGGTCGATACCGACCAGAAGATCCGCTGGGCGAACGACGCGGCGCTCCGGATGCACGGGGTGGAGACGGTCGCCGCGCTCGGGACCGACGTCGATGCCTATCGCCAGCGCTTCCAGCTGCGCTACCGCAACAACCACCGCCTCGATCGCGGCGACTATCCGCTCGACCGCGTGCTGGCGGGCGAAAGCTTCGACGAGGTGGTGGTGGAGGTCGTCCCCGCCGGCGACGAGGATGCCCGCTGGGTCCATGAGGTCCGCAGCCTGGTGATCGGTGATGCCGAGGGGCGCCCCGACCTGCTCGTCCTCGTCCTGCAGGACGTGTCGCAGCGTTTCGAGGCCGAGCAGCGCTTCGAGCGTACCTTCAACGTCAATCCCGCCCCCGCGGTGATCCTGCGCCTGTCCGACCAGCGCTATGTGAAGGTCAATCAGGGCTTTCTGGATCTCACCGGGTACCAGCGCGACGAGGTGCTGGGCCGCTCGCTCTACGACATCGACGTGCTGAAGGACGCCGCCGATCTCGAAACCGCCAAGGAACGCATCCGCGACGGCCGCACCGTGCCGCAGATGCAGGCCGATCTCGACCTGCCCGATGGCGGGCGCAAGCTGGTGATCGTCGCCGGCCAGCCGGTCGAGCTCGACGACGAGCCCTGCATGCTGTTCTCGTTCGCGGACCTCGAACCGCGCCGCCAGGCCGAGAACGAACTGCGCCACAGCGAAGAGCGCTTCGTCACCACCTTCCGCCTCGCGCCGGTGGCGATGGCGATCACCACGCGCGACGATCTCGCGCTGTGCGACACCAACGATGCCTTCCACCAGCTCAGCGGCTGGTCGAGCGACGAGGCGATGGGCCAGCGCATGGCCGCGCTGCGACTGTTCGAGGACGGCGGCTTTCTCAAGCACGCGTGCCAGGAACTGGAGGAGCGTCGCGATTTCCGTAGCGTGGATGCACGCGTCCGCACCAAGGAGGGCGCGATCACCGATTGCCTGATCTCGGCCGCCGCCATCCCGCTGCGCCGCGACACCTGCATCCTGTGGGTGGTGCAGGACATCCATGCCCGCCGCCACAACGAGCTGGAACTGATTGGCGCGATCGAGGCGGTGATGCAGGATACCAACTGGTTCAGCCGCTCGGTGGTCGAGAAGCTCGCCAATCTGCGCAACCCGCACGGGTCCACCCGCCCGGTCGAGACCAGCGAACTCACCCGCCGCGAGAAGGAAGTGCTCAGCCTGCTGTGCGAGGGCGGCGACGACGCCACCATCGCCCGCGAGATGGGCGTGTCGCGCAACACGCTGCGCAACCATGTCGCGCGGGTCTACGCCAAGATCGGGGTGAACCGCCGGGCCCAGGCGATCCTCTGGGCGCGCGAGCGCGGCTACCCGCTCCAGCGCCCGATAAAATGATCACTTCTGGTCCGGACGCACCAGACGATTTGGTACTTCCGTATCTCTTTTTACCCCCTTTCCCCCGCCATCTCTTCGTCATGGACGCGGGGCCTTCCCCGCGCCTCAGTCAGGAGGACGAACCGATGAACGAACATCGTATCCAGGGTGAAGCCCATGCGCTGAAGGGCTCGATCAAGGAGGCGATCGGCAAGATCACCGGCGATCGCCGGATCGAGGCCGAGGGCGCCGCCGAGAAGCTGGCGGGCAAGGCCCAGGCCGGCGCCGGTGAGATCGCGGGCACGGTCAAGAACAAGGTGGCGGGCAAGTGACCACGACGATCCCCCCAAGAGCAGGAGATGCCGCAATGGCAACCGCTATCTATGATACCCGCCTGGCCGTACGGCCTGTCCCCCGCGTCAGCTGGTCCGCGATTTTCGCGGGCGCGGTGATCGCGCTCGCCGTCGAGCTGATGCTCGCCCTGCTGGGCGCCGCGATCGGCTTCTCGACGATCGACCCCGCGCAGAATAGCGGGCCCAGCGCCGGCGGCCTCGGCATCGGCGCGCTTGCCTGGTGGACGATCAGCAGCGTGATCGCGTTGGGCCTCGGCGCCTACGGCGCCGCCCGCGTCGCCAAGCTCCGCCGCCCGTTCGACGGCGCCGCGCACGGTCTCGCCATCTGGGCAGTGACGCTGCTGCTCACCTTCTATCTGCTTACCTCGGCGATCGGCGGCCTGGTCGGCAGCGCCTTCCGCACCGTCGGGACCGTGGCCTCGACCACCGTCGCAGGCGCCGGCGCGGTGACGCCCACGCTCGCAAAGGCGGCCGGTGTCGATGCATCCGCGGTGGATGCGCAGGTGTCCGCGCTGCTCGACAGCACCCCGGACAACGCCAAGGACATGACCCCCGAACAGGCGCGCAAGGCGATGATCGCCGAGCTGCCGGCTATGGCCAAGGGCGGCGCCGAGGGCCAGGCGGCCGAACAGCGGATCGCCGAGATCATCGCGGTACAGGACGGCGTGAGCCAGCAGGAAGCCATGGTACGCGTGGAAAAGGCCCGTCGCCAGTTCGTCGCGACCAAGAACGACGCGGTGCAGACCGCGAAGAATGCAGGCAGCGCAGGCGCCAGTGTCGCCGCCGGCAGTGCCCTCGCCCTGTTCCTGGTGATGCTGCTGGGTGCAATTGCCGCGATCGGGGGTGGCATCGTCGCCGCCCGCCGCACCACCGAAGCCGATATCTGAAATCGCATCGTCAAAGGAGAAGAAACATGGATACCCATCGTATTGCAGGTGCCGTGAAGGAAGTCGTCGGCGGTGCCGAGGAAGGTCTCGGCAAGGTCGCCGGGAATCGCGAGACCGAGGCACGCGGCGCGGCGCGGAAGGTCGAGGGCGGGCTTGAGCGCCGCTTCGGCGAGACGCTCGACCAGGTGCGCGGCGCGGTGCGCGATCACCCGATCCTCGCCTTGGCGGCCGCCGGCTCGGTGGCGCTGCTCGTCGGTGCCGCGCTGATCGGCCGCCGCGACTGAACCCTCCGTATCACGACAAGGAATTTTGCATGATCCGCAAGACTCTCCCCCTCGTCGCCGCGCTCGGTCTGCTGACGCTCGGCGCCTGCAACACCGTCAACGGCGTCGGCAAGGACGTCCGCTCGGCCGGCAGCGCGGTCTCGGACGCCTCGGGCCAGAACCACAAGAAGTAACCGATCCGGCATCGCGGGCAGCCCCGCCCGCGATGCCGCCCCTTCCGGAGTTGCCCCGTGAACGAACCCGACCCCGACTATCTGCTGAAGCGCCTCGCCCAGGCCCGCCGGGCCGCAGCGCGGGCGACGGAGAGCAGCGCCCGTACCGCCCACCTTGCCATGGCGAACGAGTATGCCGCGCAGCTTCGCGCCGCCGGGCACGCCGTTCCCGCCAATCTGGTGATGGCGGCCTCGACCGAAAGCTGATCCCGTTTCCATGTTTCCGGGCGGACAGGAATAACGGCGAGGATAGAGCCGGGGCGCGGGCCCCGGCTTTTCTCGTGTCGATCGGCAACGCGCGCAGGCCGGGGCAGGTGGGAAACAGGCGCCACCCAGACTCCCCGCATTGCAAATATCGCGGCACGACGCGGTGAACGATATAAATCCAGCCCCTTTGATGGCATAGTTAACACGGCGATACCGGACTCGCCGGAACTATGGGGATTTTGTCATGCGCAATGTTGTTCGAACATGGCTATCTACGCTGTTACTGCTGCTCGTGCCAGCTGTCAGCCACGCGCAAGACTGGTCAAGCTGCACGGCAAACAGCGCCTGCATCTTCCAGAACATATCGGTTAAATCCGGCGAAGGCTGGAATTTTGACGGCACGATTCCAGATGATGGCCGTCGCTGGATCCTGCGGGCGTTTGTCACGCCAGGGTACACCGCCGCCGTCCAGGGCCCGAACCAAGTCGATCACTTCGACGTGTACCGCGACGGCATGGGCGGATTCTATTATGATTTCAGCATCGCCCGGTACGACTTCACCGGGCCGAGCTATGTTAGCGGCCTCTCGACCGCGCAATGGGACGTGTACGACTATTACTTCCAGCCAGGCGTCCGTCCCTTCGACAATTGCGCCACGCCAGGGCCGGCGGACAGCAAATGCGGTGCGTTCACCAACTGGTTCTGGAATGCCGGCGGCCTGACCGTTTCCGGGCCCCAGGGCGTTGCCCAGGTCCAATTGGGGCTTCTCGCCGTGCCCGAACCGGCATCCTGGGCGATGCTGATCATCGGCTTCGGCTTGATCGGCGGGGTTGCTCGGCGCCGCGCGCCCCTGCACGCGATGGCGTGATGGGCCGGGCGATGCGGGGGCGGACGTCGATCCGCCCCCGCACCTCGTGCCTCAGAGTGCAGTCGACTCGCGAAAGGTGCTGCGTTCGCGCTCGATCTCGTCGCGCGTATAGGCCGGCGCCTTGTCGTCAAAGGCGGTCCAGCCCGACTGGCGATAGGCCGCGCCGCGTGTGCCGGCATCGACGCCGCGACGGTTGAGCACCGTCTCGGCTTCCGGCACCAGCGAATTCTCGACGCGTGCGCTCACCAGCGTGCCGCCGCGACGGACGCCCTCGGAATAGACATTCGCGTCTTCCTCGCTCTCGCCGGCATTCTTCAGCGCACCGACGATGCTGCCGGTGGCAGCGCCGCCGACACCGCCGATCGCCGCACCCGCCGCGGTCGAGGCGAGCCAGCCCGCCGCCACGATCGGGCCAAGGCCAGGGATCGCCAGCAGCCCAAGGCCCGCGAGCAGGCCGCCCACGCCGCCCAGCGCCGCGCCGGTCGAGGCACCGCGGCTGACATCACCATGCGCGTTGACGTCGCTCACGTCATGATCGCCATGCGTGTTGTTGGCGATGATGCTGAGATCGCCATGCGGCACGCCCAGCCGCTCGAGTTCGTTCACTGCGGCCTTGGCGTCCGAATAATCGTCGAACAGACGGGTAATGGTCCGGCTCATCGCATTTCTCCTGCAGAACTGATGGGGTTAGCGCGCGGTGACGTTGCCCTTGTAGTCGAGCGTGACGGTCATCTTCTTCCCGTTCTTCATCGCCATGCCCTGCCAGGCGCCGTTCTCGGTGCCCTTCAGGTCCGTGATGTCGGTATAGCCCGCCTTGGCGAGCCGGCCCTTGGCCTGGCTTTCGGTGAACGAGCTGCGGCCCTTCGCCGGCGCGGCGACGTGGTGCGCGGTGCCGTCCTTCACCACCGGGTTGTGCGAGCCGGCCTGGCCGCTGCTCTGCGCAGCCGCGCCCGTCGTCGCAAGCCCAAGCGCTGCGACGGCCATGATGATGCGTTTCATGCCCATTCCTCTCCAATGATGACGCTCCACGCGCGCCGATCCCTCCCGACGGCGTGGAGATTTGCTAAACTGTTTAAGTACTTGTTTAGTTCATCGGCGCCGAACACGGCCCGCCGCTTGCCAGCGCCGTCATGGCTCGCCACTGTTCCCCCGAACACCAGGGGACCTTCATGCAGCACACGACCAAAGCCCAAACCCGAGCGCGCGTGGTGCTTGCCGCCGTCATCGCTGCCGCTGCGCTCTGGATCGGGATGGCCTTCGTGCCCGCGATCCTGTGGGCCGGCGTGCTTGCGATCGGGGTCGAGCCGGTGCGGGTCTGGCTGAGCGCGCGGATGCCGGGCCGTCCGGCATTGGTCGCCGCGCTGCTCACCCTCGCCATCCTGCTGGTGGTGTTGATCCCGCTGTCGATCGCGATCAGCCAGGCATTGGTCGAGGCGCAGTCGGTCGCCGCCTGGATCTCCGATGCCCGTGCACACGGCGTGCCGCTGCC
This sequence comes from Sphingomonas sp., assembly GCF_032114135.1. Lineage (GTDB taxonomy): Bacteria > Pseudomonadota > Alphaproteobacteria > Sphingomonadales > Sphingomonadaceae > Sphingomonas. The sequence continues at coordinate 589,492 of NZ_DAMCTA010000002.1, read as the reverse complement.
CGACTGGGTTGCCCGCCTGCCCTGGGGCCGCGAGCAGGTGACCGCCTGGTGGAACCTCCATTTGGTCACGCCCGAAGCCGCCGCCGCCGAGTTCGGCCGGCTCGACCAGTCGCTGTGGCGCAGCCATTCGCAGGCCTTCACTCACAGCCTGATCCGCCGCGTGGTGGTGTTCGGGTTCACCCTGGTCGTGCTGTTCTTCCTGCTGCGCGACCGCGACACCATCGTCCGCCAGCTCGATCGCGGCGCGACCCGCGCCTTTGGTGACGCGGGCGACCGGCTGGGGCGACAGATCTTCGCGGCTGTGCGCGGCGCGGTCGACGGCATGGTGCTGCTGGGGCTCGCCCAGGGCATCCTGATGGCGATCCTGTTCGCGATCGGCGGGGTGCCGCATCCGATCCTGCTCGGCCTGTTCTCCGGCTTCGCCTCGATCATCCCGTTCGGGCTTGGTGTCGTCCTGGCGCTGGCGCTGCTGCTGCTGCTCGCCAAGGGGGCGGTGATGGCGGCGATCGTGGTCGGCGCGATCGGCTATGCGCTCAACTTCGTGATCGACCATTTCCTGCGCCCGAGCCTGATCGGCGGCACCACCCGCCTCCCCTTCGTCTGGGTGCTGATCGGCATTCTGGGCGGCGTGGAGACGATCGGGCTGCTCGGCCTGTTCGTCGGCCCCGCAGTGATGGCGGCGCTGGTGCTGCTGTGGCGCGAATGGGTGGCCGAGGGCGATATCGGCGGCGCCGAGGCCGGGCACACGGCGGAACTGCGGCCGTGAGCCGCGGAGGCGCCGGTTGTCGCAAGGCTGCGGCGCCGTCAGGCGTACCGTCTCGGTAGGCGTTGGGCGAGGCCGCGGCGAAGCTGCTCGGCCGATATGCGAACAGGACAAACCCCCTTGTATTGGGCGCCCTCCACGCGAAGCTAGCGCGTTGTGAAAAAGCGACGCGGTCGCTTCCCTGCGAAAGCGGGTGTGAGATACGCCCGACGCGGGCGCGCCCTTCTCACATGCAAAGAACGTCGCCGCCCTTTCGCCCTTCGGATTTGGCGCAGAGCAGGATCGGCTTGGTCTCGAGGAGGCGCAGCGATCGTACCATCTTTTCGGTGGACGTCTTGTATTTGAGGAAATGCGGCGCCTTGATGTGCGCCTCATATGCCGCCCTGCTCGCATAGACTTCGAGCAGCCGGATTTTGGTCGGGTCGTCGGCGAGCGCGACGGAATGCAGCATCAGCACCCCGGGTTCCAGGCGTACCGACGCTTCCTGCTCTTCCGCCAGGATCGCCTTGCACGCCTCCAATTGTCCGGGATCGATCTCGATCTCGGCAATCCGAACCATCGGCGGCGCGGTCTCGGGCGTTTCCGCAGGCGCAGCCCCAAAGGCCAGCGCCGCGGCGCCGATTGCTGCCGAAAGCCACGTCATCATCGCACGTCTCCTCATCACCGCCCGGAAGGTCCGTTACCGCGTCCAAGGCGCCCCTCCTACCGCGACGGGAGATGCCTGTCGCCCGAACGCCTGCCCCGAACCACCGCCCAAGACCTGCAAAATCTTGAACCTTGCGGCCGACCGGGGCACAGGGCGCAGCGATGGTGCGATAGGCCTTCGTCTCAAGGACTTGCAGCCCCATCCTAACAGTAACCAGAGTGAGGTGTATTTCGTGTTCAGGAAATTGCTCTGCGCCACGGCGCTCCCGGCCTGCATGCTCGCGCTCTCGGCGTGCGGGACCAAGGGCGGCGACAATGCCAGCGCGCCCACGTCGGCCGCCGACCAGAGCGAGATGCAGAAATACAATGCCTATGTCGAAGCCGCCAACACGGCCAACACCTCCTTCGCAGAGATCGGCGCCACCTATCAGCGCGACATCAAGCCGAAGCTCGATAGCGGCAAAAATCTGGACACCCTCTTCTTCCCCTCCGATCCCGGCATCGACCGGATCAAGGAGCAGCTGGACAAGGCACTCGCGCTGAGCCCCGCCATGCCGGCAATCGACGGGGCCGCCCGCAGCTACAGCGCGGCGCTCGCCAAGATCGCCCCGCTCTACCGCGACATGGAAAACTATGTCGATGCCAAGCGCTATATGGGCGACAAGGGCGCGCATGGCCGCGAGGTCCAGCCCGCGCTGCTCGCCGCGCTGGGCGAGGTCGCCACGGCCCAGGCCGCCTATGCCAAGGCGATCGACGCCGCCGACCGTGCTCGCGTCAAGGCCGCGTTCGAGGCGACCGAGAAGGGCACGCTCGACCATTACCGCAAGGGCTCGGTCTATTATCTCAAGGAAAGCATGGACCATGCCGCGGGCGTGATCGACGGCAAGGGGCTGGGCGACCAGAAGGCGGCCTTCGCGGCATCGCTCGACCAGTTCAACACCATGGCCGTGCAGTTCGACACCAAGGTCCGCGAGAAGGACAAGACCGCCTGCGCGAGCTTCATGCTGCATGCCAATGCCTATCTCGCCGCAGGGCGCGACATCCTCCAGCGCACCGACGACGGCACCTATGCCAAGGATCGCAACGGTTCGTCGTTCCAGATGATCAAGCCCAAGGCGGTGCAGGATGCCGAAACGCTGCTGCAGGCCTATAACAACGTCATCAACGACCTCAACGTCCACCACTGCTGATCGCGGCCAGCGTGGCGCAAGGGTTGCCGGCATCCGCCTCGGCACCCCTTGCCCCCGCCCCCGCTTTCGGCTAAGGCCGCGCGCTTCCAAGCACACAGCTCGGGAACCATGCGGGAGGCGGCCTTTGGTCGTCGCTTGTACCGCTCGACTTGAAAGAGAGTGACATGGCTAAGAAGATTACCGGCTATATCAAGCTGCAGGTGGCTGCCGGCGCCGCAAACCCCTCGCCGCCGATCGGCCCTGCTTTGGGTCAGCGCGGCGTGAACATCATGGAATTCTGCAAGGCGTTCAACGCCGCGACCGGCGACGTGGAAAAGGGCACCCCGCTCCCCACCGTCATCACCGTCTATGCAGACCGTAGCTTCTCGTTCGAGACCAAGACGCCCCCGGCGACCTATCTCCTGAAGAAGGCGATCAACCTGAAGTCGGGCTCGAAGGAGCCGGGCAAGGCTGTCGCGGGCAAGATCAAGCGTTCGCAGCTGTCGGAAATCGCCCAGGTCAAGATGAAGGACCTGAACGCGAACGACATCGAAGCCGCGACGAAGATCATCGAAGGTTCGGCCCGCGCGATGGGCCTCGAAGTGGTGGAGGGCTGATTCCATGGCAAAGCTGACCAAGAAGCAGAAGAGCTGGAGCGTCGACCCCATCAAGCTGCACGGCGTCGATGAAGCGATCGCGCTGGTGAAGCAGTATGCGACCGCCAAGTTCGACGAGTCGATCGAAGTCGCGCTGAACCTCGGCGTCGATCCGCGCCACGCCGACCAGATGGTCCGCGGCGTCGTCACGCTCCCGGCCGGCACCGGCAAGACCGTTCGCGTGGGCGTGTTCGCCCGCGGCGCCAAGGCTGAGGAAGCCCTGGCTGCCGGCGCAGACGTCGTCGGTGCGGAAGACCTGATGGAAGCCATCCAGGGCGGCAAGATCGATTTCGATCGCTGCATCGCCACCCCGGACATGATGGGCCTGGTCGGCCGTCTCGGTAAGGTGCTGGGTCCGAAGGGCCTGATGCCGAACCCGAAGCTCGGCACCGTGACCATGAACGTCGCTGAGGCCGTGAAGGCCGCCAAGGGCGGTCAGGTGGAATACCGCGTCGAAAAGGCCGGCATCATCCACTCGGGCATCGGCAAGGTGAGCTTCTCGAACGAAGACCTGCGCCGCAACTTCGACGCCCTCGTCGACGCGGTCGTCAAGGCCAAGCCGGCGGGCGCCAAGGGCAAGTACCTCCAGAAGGTCGCCCTGTCCTCGTCGATGGGCCCGGGCGTGAAGGTCGACACGACCGAAGTCGCCGCCGCCTGATCCTTCGGGACACGAGCAAACGAAAAGGGCCGGGGCGCAATCCCCGGCCCTTTTTGCATGTGAGCGGGATCGCGGACGAGATCGTCGCCCGCCCCTCGGCGAACCGGGTGCCGGCGCGAAAAAAAGGCCCCGCCCGATCGGATCGGGCGGGGCCTGCGCGTTTCAGAGCTATCGCGTCAGAACTTGACGCGCGCCCCAACGAAGCCCGAGCGACCGGTCCAGTCGGTCGGGTACAGGAGCGCGCCCAGGTCCGGCTTCTGGTCGAACAGGTTGGTCACGCCGCCATAGAGCTGGAAGCGCTTGTCGACGTCGACGCTGGCGTAGATGTTGTGCATCCACCGCTCCTTGAAGAAGGCATATTCGGGCGCGACATAGTTGGGATTGCCGGTCAGGCGATCCTTCGGATAGCGATAGGTCTTGTCCCACCACGACAGGCTGTAGTTGAACGAGAACTTGCCGGTCGAATAGGTGAGATTGGTGAACGCCTGCAGCCGCGGCATATAGGCCTGCCGCAGATTGTCCGTCGCCTCCGCGCCCGGCGTGCCGACAAAGGTCAGCCGGTCCAGATAGCTGGCCACGACGTGGATGTTGAACGCGCCCACCTTGTCGATCGAGAAGCTGTAGTTGAGGTTCGCGTCCAGCCCCGCGGTCTTGAAATTGGCGACGTTCTGCGGCGAGACGGTGAAGCCGTTGATCAGGCCCGTGCCCTGCTGGCGCTGGATGGTGGCGCAGAAGGGGTTGTTGATCGTCGCCTGATCGACGCACAGCTCGGCCAGCTGCTGCGGATCGACCGTGTTGATCGCGTTCTTGATGTTGATATTGTACCAGTCGAGCGAGAGCTGGAAGCCGCGCAGGAAGCTCGGCTGCAGCACGACGCCCGCGGTCCAGGTCCGCGCCTCTTCTGGCGCCAGATTGGGGTTGCCCCCGCTGGTGCCCGAGATGTTGAAGTTGCGGGGATCGTCATAGCTGGCGATCTGTGCCGCGTTCAGTCCCGCGGCTGACAGGATCGCCTGGCAGTTCGCGGCGCGGGTCGACTTGCCGAGCGTGCGGTTGGCGACGATGCAGGGATCGTCGAAGAAGGCGAAGGTCTGCGACGCCGCATCGTACAGCTCGCCGATGTTGGGCGCGCGAACCGCCTTGGAGATCGTGCCGCGGAAGCGCACGTCGCGGATCGGCGCCCAGGTCGCGTCCGCCTTCCAGGTCGTGGTATGGCCGATCGACGAATAGTCCGAGAAGCGCAGCGCCCCGGCCACGTCCAGGGTCTGGAAGAAGGGACGGTCCTTCAGCAGCGGCACGTCGATTTCGCCGAACACTTCCTTCACGTCATAGCTGCCGCGCGTCGGCAACAGCTTGTTCGAGAAGGTCAGGCCTTGCTGCTCGAGCAGGTCGGGGGTGAAGCGCGAGCTCTCCTTGCGATATTCGGCACCCAGCGCATAGCCGATCGCGCCGCCGGGCAGCGTGAACAGGTCGCGCAGATCGCCGCTGATCGACCCCGACACGACGTTCTGCCGGAGCCGCGAACGCTCGGTGGTGTTCGCGCGAATGAAATCCAGCCCGGCCTGGCTGGTCACATTCTCACCGAACAGGTTGATCGGCTGGCACTCGCCCGGCTTGAAGGTGGTCGGCGACAGCACCGTGCGGCCGCTGGAATAGGGCTGGTCCGGCGTCCAGGTTGGATCCAGGTTGACCCGGCAGGTGATCTGGCCGTTGGCCGGGTTGCGCACCGCATCCAGCGCCGCGAAGAAACGGTCGCTGTAGATGTCGTTGACGAAGCGGTTGGTGATGTTCGTCTGGCCGAACACGTAGGAGATTTCATAGTGCAGGCTCGGGCTTAGGTCGCCCTTTGCGCCGATGACGCTACGATAGGTCTCGCGCTTGATGTTCTCGCCGCGCTGCCCCAGGTCGAAATTGTCGCGGGTCACCAGCACGCCGCCATTCGCCGGATCGATCGCGGCAGCGATCGGCGCCGGGATGTACGGATTGTCCTGCGGCACGAACAGATAATAGTCGAACGTCGGCTGCCCCAGCGAGTAGGACTTGGTGTTCGCATACTTGCCCTCGGCGAACAGCGTCAGCTTGTCCGAGACGTCGAAATGGGCGAACGCGTTGACCACATGGCGCTTGCTGCTCGGCAGCAGGTCGTTGCCATAATCAGAGACCAGCGTGTCATCGCTGTTGCGGGTATAGCCGCCGGGGATGTCGATCCCGCGATTGTAGACGCGGCCGGTGCCGACGAAATCGGGCAGCCCGTCGAAGTCTACGTCTACCGCGCCGTAGCGCGAGGTCTGGCCGTAGCGGACGCCGCTCTGCGGGATGTAGTTGTAGGATCCCGACTGGCCGGCGACATAATCGGGGTTGCGATAGAAGCCGGTGCGGGTGGTGCCGATCAGCGCACCGCGATCGACGGTGCGCAGGCGATCGGTCTCGTTATATTCATACGCCACCGCGACATTACCGCGGCCGCCGGCGAAATTCTGCCCGGCGGTGAGCGAGAACAGCCGCTGACCGGCATCGCCATATTTGCTCACATTGGCCTGCGCGCGCGCAGTGACGCCCTGGAAGTCCTTCTTGATCAGGAAGTTGACCACGCCCGTCACGCCATCGGCACCATAGATGGCCGAGGCGCCGCCGGTCAGGATGTCGATCCGCTCGATCAGGTCGGTCGGGATGGTGTTGATGTCGACCGACTGGGTGCCCGGCAGGCTCGAGACATGCCGCCGACCGTCGACGAGCACCAGCGTGCGGTTGGTGCCGAGATTCCGCAGGTCGACGAGGTTGAGCCCGGTAGCGCCGATGCCTGCGCGATCCCCCGAATTGTCGCGCGACGTCTGCGACCCGACCAGCGCCGGGATGCCCTGCAGGAAGTCGGTGACGTTGGTCGTGCCGGCCTGCTGCAGCGTCTGCGCGCCGAAGGACACGATCGGGCTGGCGGTCTCGTAATCGGGACGACGAATCCGCGAACCGGTGACGACGATGTCGTTGCCGGTGTCCGGTGCGGCATCCGCCTGGGGGGCTGCGCCGTCGGCGTTGCCCTGCTGCGCCTGCGCAACCAGCGGCGACGCGACGATCAGCGCCAGGCTGGACGCAGCGAGATTAAGGCCGGTGCGACCAGGCTTGCGGAATCGTGACATGGGAACCCCTTTCATTCTCGTTGTCATCTTATTGAAGTTGCCGCCGTCGCTTCGACGTGTCGGCACTGCGTCAGTCAAATCCTCTCCCCTGCGGATCGCAATGGCGTTCTTCGGCGCTGCTTACGAAAGCAGCAAACCTGTGCCCTATTTGACACATGGTGGCGATCATGTGTCTCGCCGGGCGCGCCCGGTAACGCCCGCGCGACGCGGCTGACACGGCTGCAATGCTACCGTAACGAAAAGGGCCCGCGATTTCACGCTTCTGCAAAGGAAGCGACACCGTTGCGTTTTCAAATACCGGTAGGTGCACTCCCACAAGACCAATAAGGGTCCAGGGAGAATCCAGTCATGCAACCGACCTCCGCGCTGCTTCGCGCGTCCTCGGCGCTCGCCCTCACACTGGCGACGCTTGCCCCAGCCTATGCCCAGACGACCCCGCCGCAGGACGACACGTCCGGCGCCGACGAGATCGTCGTCAACGGCAGCTATGCGCGCAGCCTCGCCGCCGCGACCGAGGCGAAGCGCCGCGCCGAATATGGCCTGGATTCGATCAGCTCGACCGACATCGGCAAGTTCCCCGCGCAGAACGTCGCCGAAGCGCTCCAGCTCGTCACCGGAGTCGCGATCACGCGGCCGCGCGGCGAGGGCCTGTACGTCAGCGTCCGCGGCCTCGGTCCCCAGTTCCAAAGCACGCTGCTCAATGGCCGCCCGGTCGCGCTCAACGACCTGATCGAGAATGGCGGCGCCAATGGCCGCCAGTTCCGCTTCGAGATGCTGCCCGCCGAGTTCGTCGCGAACATCGACGTGGTGAAGACCCCGACCTCGGACATGACCGAGGGCGCGCTGGGCGGCAATATCGACGTGCGCACCTTCCGTCCGTTCGACGTCGGCAACAAGGTCACCGCCAACCTGCGCGGCACCTACACCTCGCAGACCGAGAAGGTGAAGCCCAATGCCACACTGATCGGCAGCCACACCTTTGGCGACAGCTTCGGCATCCTGGTCGGCGCGCAATACTGGGGCAAGTCGGTCCGCAACGACCGCTTCATCAATTTCGGCTGGAACCTCGACAAGTTCGTGAAGCCCGCCCAGGGCGGCCTGCAGTCCGGCCTCTACACCCCCACCCGCACCCGCCCGACGATCGAGACTGAGGATCGCAAGCGCATCTCGGGCCTGGTGTCTGCGCAGTGGCGCCCGACGCCGGAGCTCGAGACCACGCTCGACGTGCTCGCGACCCGGCTCGACGTCGCCTATGACGAGTTCGGCCTCGACATCTATCCCGACGACACCAGCGTCGCCGGCCACACGCCGGTGATCGTGCCGAGCTCGGTCAAGCTCCAGGGCAACACCGTGGTGGGCGCGACGATCAACGACGTGCGCTTCATGGCCAGCCGCGAATACAGCCTCAACCGCCACGACCTGCTGACCATCGGCCTCAAGCAGAGCTGGAACCACGACCGCGTCCACGTGACCGCGAACCTCAACTGGTCGTCGGCGCACAGCTTCCACCCGAGCAATGCCGAGGGCACGGTGCGCAGCCGCGCGATGTTCTTCGCCCCGCTCACCTACGATGCCTCGGGCGGTTACAAGGTGCTGCCGACGATCACCACCACGGTCGATGCCAACAACCCGGCCAACTACCAGCTCTACACCTTCAACATCGCGCCGAAGAACAGCAAGGACTGGGACAAGTTCGCGCGATTGGACGGCGCCTATGACGTCGGCGGCTTCCTCCGCAAGATCGCGGTGGGTGCCGAATATCACTGGCGCAAGCGCGACTATTGGCGCCGCGACTTCCTGGTCAACCCGGCGCCCAACACCCCGCTCGCCACGCTCGGCGCGGGCGCGTCCGAGCCGCTGCCCTATGACGACTTCCTCAAGAACGTCTCCGGCAACCTGCCGCGCACCTGGCTCGCGCCGGTGACCTCGGCCTATTACAATGCGCTGTTCACCAGCGCCGTCGCCAACGCGCCGCTGACCCCCAGCGACCAGGCCGCCTCGTTCAAGACCACCGAGAAGACCGCATCGGCCTATGCGCGGCTCGATTACGGCACGTCGCTCGGCGGCGTGGACATCCTCGGCAATGTCGGCATCCGCTACGTCCATACCGATCAGAACGCGGCCGGCTTCCTGCGTACCGGCAGCGTGATCACGCCCGCCGCCTTCCCCAAGACCTTCAACGACTGGCTGCCGAGCTTCAACCTCAAGGCCGAGCTCACCAGCACGCTGGTCGCCCGCTTCGCCGCGAGCCGGGTACTCACGCGGCCCAACGTCACCGACAGCGCGCCGCGCATCACCCTGTCGACCGACGCGCCGACCGCGAGCGGCGGCAATCCGCAGCTCCTCCCCTTCCTCGCCACCCAGTTCGACGGTGCGCTGGAATGGTATTTCAACCCGCGCGGCGCGCTCACCGGCGCGGTGTTCTACAAGAAGATGGACGATTACATCACCGCGCAGAACGTCAATATCGACATCCCGGGCCGCGGCACGGTGCTGCTCTCCACCCAGGTCAACGGCGGCAAGGCCAAGGTGTACGGGGTCGAGGCCGGCTACAACCAGGTCTTCACCTTCCTGCCCGCGCCGTTCGACGGCCTCGGCATGCAGGCGAGCTACACCCACACCTCGGTCAAGGCCAACTACACCGCGGGCGCGCGGCCGATCGTCGACCAGCTGATCGGCCTGTCGAAGAACAGCTTCAACATCGTCGGCTTCTACGAGAAGGGCCCGCTGGCGACGCGCCTTTCCTATGTGTGGCGCGACCGGTACCTTTCGGGCACCGGCAGCACCACCCAGGCGCCGAGCTACACCGCGCCGTTCGGCACGCTGGACGGCAGCATCAGCTACAAGCTGCTGCCCAACGTGCAGCTGAGCGTCGAGGCGATCAACCTCTCCGGCGCCAAGCTCTACACCTATAACGACGATCCCAACCGCTTCGGCGAGATCAACTATTACGGCCGCACCTTCCTGTTCGGGGTGCGCGCCGAGTTCTGATCGGCGCGCCATCGGCGAAAAGCGAAAGGGCCGGGAGCGATCCCGGCCCTTTTGTTTGCCGCCAAGCCCTCTGACCTAATCGAATCGTCGATGGGGCCGCCGCGCAAGGCATTGTCTCGGAGGTCTTCCGCAGGCTGGAAGCGGAGGTCCGAGCATGTTGCAAGCACCGGCAACCCCGGGTCGGGCAGCGCGCCGCCGCTGCCGACGCAGGACACCGGCACACATCCCCTCGATCGGCTGATGGCGGGCAGCTTGCCGCTCGACCGGCTGGTGCCGCCGCCGGACTACACGGTCCAGGCCGGCGGCACGCTGTCCAAAGTCGTCGCGCAATTCGGCAGCGGCCCAGCGACGTCAATGCGCTGCTGGCCAGCCTTGGCCGACCGTCGTCCTTTGGCTATGTGCTGGTAAACGCAAGCCAATAAGGACTTCGCATGCGTCTCGTCTTCGCTCCCCTGCTGGTGCTCGCGGCGCACGGCGACGGCGAACGCCGGGCACCCGCGCCCGCGCGATCCCCGCTGACGGTCGCCGCGGACTGCGATCCCGGTGCCCCGGAGAGTCCCTGCCAGATCGTCGGCACATGGCGCGTGATCAAGGTGTACAATCCGGGCAACCAGGATCCGCTCGAGGACGAGATGGGCATGGTCGGATCGCGCTTGACCGTCACCGGCAACAGCGACGCCTCGGGCGCGATCCGCTGGGAGGGGCCGGACAATGGCCAGTTCGACCATAGCGACGTCTGCACCGGTCCCTATCTGAGCCCCGCCGCCGCCCCGCGGCCGACTGCCGCGCGGACAACGCTGGCCGCGGCATTGAAGGCGTGGAGCGTTGCCGGTGACGCCGGCAAGGCCCGGCATCTCGGCTGCGACGAAGGCCATTGGGCGGTGCCGAGCGACGCCAGCGGCAAATGGTTCGGGCTGGTGCTGCCGATGGGCCGCCGGATGGCGTTCGAATGGTTCGACAAGCGGATGGTACTCGCCGAACGCATCGGCTGATGCATCGTCCGACATACCCTATCCCCCTCCCCGCTTGCCATCGCCGGCCAAGCTTGTAACACCGCGCGCTCCCCTACCCCTGGAGCCACTCGCCATTCGCCAGATCGCCGCCTTGCCCTATCGTACCCTCGGTTCGGGGCCCGATGCCTCCACCCAGGTGCTGCTGGTCACCTCGCGGGGGACCGGGCGCTGGGTGATTCCCAAGGGCAATCCTGGCACCGGCATCAGCGCGCACGCCGCCGCGGTGCTGGAGGCCGAGGAGGAAGCGGGCGTGCAGGGCGTGATCTGCCCCACCCCGCTCGGCGCCTATCGCTATCGCAAGACGCGCGGCAACGGCGCCTCGGTGATGGCCGATGTAGAGGTGTTTCCCTTCTCGGTCACCCGCGAGCTCGATAGCTGGAAGGAACAGGGCCAGCGCCAGCGCCGCTGGTTCGATCTGGCCGATGCCGCCAATGCCGTCGACGAGCCCGACCTGCGCGAGCTGATCCGCTCGTTCGGGCCCGAGGAATTTCGCGCCGCAACCCGGCGCATGGGGGTGCTCGGCACCGTCATCCAAACATCAAAGGTCAATCGCATGTTCGCGTGGTTCCAACGCCTGTTGCCCAAATCGGGCAATTTCTTTGAGATGTTCGAGGCGCATGCCGCCACGGTGGTCGCCGGCGCCGATGCGCTGGCGCGGCTGCTGCAGGACGGCGGGCCCGACCATATCCGCGAAGTGATCGAGCGCGAGCATGACGCCGACGAGATCACCCGCCAGGTGCTCCAGACGGTGCGCGTCACCTTCCTCACGCCGTTCGATCGCGGCGCGATCACCGCGCTGATCGGATCGATGGACGATGCGATCGACGAGATGCAGGCGACGGTGCGCGCGATCGACCTCTACGAGATCCGCCATTTCGAGCCCGAGATGAAGGACATGGCCGGCATCGTCGTCGATGCGGCCCGCCTCACGGTGGAGGCGATGCCGCTGCTGCGCGACGTCGCCAAGAACGGCGCTCGGCTGCACGAGCTGACCGAGCGCCTCGTCCGCATGGAAAGCCATGCCGACGACATCCATGCCGCCGGCCTCAAGCGCGCCTACAAGGAACTGGGCCCGCAGGACCCGCTGCAGTTCGCGGTGATGCGCGAGCTGTACAAGCATCTCGAGCGGATCGTCGACGCGTTCGAGGATGTCGCGAACGAGATCGACGGCCTCGTCATCGATCACGCCTGATCCATCATGCACGAACTTGCCCTGCCGCTGCTCATCGGGTTGATCCTGGTCGCGCTGGCGTTCGATTTCCTCAACGGCCTGCACGATGCGGCGAACGCGATCGCCACGGTGGTCGCCACGCGGCTGCTCAAGCCGGTCCATGCGGTCGCCTTCGCGGCCTTCTTCAACTTCGCCGCCTATTTCGTCACCATCGCCTTCCCCAGCATGCACAAGGTGGCGGAAACGATCGGCAAGGGGCTGATCGACCAGAATCTGGTGACTCCCGCCGTGGTGTTCGGCGCGCTGGTCGGCGCGATGTTCTGGAACGTCGTCACCTGGATGAAGGGCATCCCCTCCTCGTCGAGCCATGCGCTGGTCGGCGGCATGGTGGGCGCGGGCGTGGCGCATGCCGGGTTCGAGGGCATCCAGTGGACCGGGCTCAACAAGACGCTGATCGCCATCGTGCTCTCGCCCACCCTGGGCATGATCCTGGCGATGGCGATCATGCTGCTGACCAGCTGGCTGTTCCGCCGCGCGACCGCGAGCCGGGCGGAGCGCAGCTTCCGGGTGCTGCACCTGATCTCCTCGGGCGCCTATTCGCTGAGCCACGGCCTCAACGATGCGCAGAAGACGATGGGCATCATCACCGTGCTGCTCTATTCGACCGGCTATCTCCACGGCGCGTTCGAGGTGCCGCACTGGGTGGCGATCAGCTGCTATGTCGCGATCGCGCTGGGCACGCTGAGCGGCGGCTGGAAGATCATCGAGACGATGGGCTCGCGGATCACCAAGCTGTCGCAACACCAGGGGTTCAGCGCCTCGATGGGCGGATCGATCATCCTGTTCGGCGCGTCGTGGCTGGGCATTCCGGTTTCGACCACGCACACCATCACCGGCGCGATCATCGGCGCGGGGACGGCCAGGCGCGCCTCGGCGGTGCGCTGGGGGGTCGCAAGCAACGTCGTTATCGCCTGGGTGATCACCATTCCCGCCTCGGCGGCGGTGGGCGCGCTGTTCTACACGCTGACCCGGCTGTTCTGAGGGGCTTAAGGCCGGGTTGGGATTCGCCCCGCCCGCCCATCGATACAGTGTACCAGAGCGCCGCCCGATCCGGCGCGACATGGTCAACTTCTATCCCGGCATCCTACGGCGCAGCGGCGGCGGCGCCGGTATCCGGTTCGACGTCCCCAGGCGCTCCGCAACGCCGTCGGTTCGCGGGGTTCGGGCCACCGGACACGATGGTCGGGGATGCGCGGCGAGCCGGCAAGAATGCAGGTTTGCATCCTCGCCGGCCGACAGCCGTCGTGCCGAACCGCCCGTGCGTCTAGCAAACGCTGAACGGACGGCGCGGCACGCACGACCTACGCGCGCTTACCCGACGATCAGGCGGCGGTTACCGACGGATTGAGCAGGCCGCAGTCGTTCTTGAGGAGGAGGGTGTCCCCCGCCACGAACGTCGCCGCAGCGCTGGCAGAAACCTGCCCCGCCGGAATGGTGATCGCCACACCGGTGGCGGCGCCGTTTCGCACCACGTCGCAGATCATGTCGACGCCCAGCACCCGCGACAGCGTCGCAGTCACCTGACCAGCTGCCGCTGATGCGGCAAGCGTGGCGGTGCCGTACTGGTTGCGCTTGGCCGGCGCGCCGTTGCGACGGACGCACCAGGTGCCGATCACCCGGCCGTCGCCCTTGTCCAGCGGACCGCCTGCCTTGGTCGCATACATCGCACGCAGGATCTCGGACTGCTGCGCGGCGGTGTAGATCGACCAGTCCGGCACGACCCGGTTGGGATCGTCGAAGAACGCCGAATTGTCGTTGATCTGCGCCGGCGTCAGCCCGACCGGGTTTGCGCGGGCCTGCGGCTTCTGCTTCGCGTAGGACTGCGAAAAGTCCGCCCCGCCGCCGAACGGCCTGCCGTCACAATAGGTGAAGGCGATGGTGACGTTCGCGCCGGGCTTGTAATCGACGCCTCCCGGGAAGCGCTGCTGGAACGGTCCGGGCGTCACGCCGTCGTCGGCGAAGCTGTCGAAGCCCTGCGCACCCGAGCCCTTGCCGAGCCGGGCGTCGCCGGTGACGCCGGTCAACTGGCGCACGCTGGTGTTGGCGTAGAGCACGCCGCCCGCCTGGTAGGTGGCATTGTCCGCACAGCCGATGCCGTAGAGCGTCAGCGAGCCGTGGAAGTTACCGGATACTTCGGGCGTGCACTCGAAGATCGGCGTGGTGACACCATAGGTGCCATTGCCCGTGTAATGCGGCCCGTTGAACGACATGTCCGAAGCACCGCCCCAGGTCGTGTTGTCCAGCATCTTGTAGTAGCCGCGGACGATCACGGGCGGATTCAGCGTCGTGCCGAACTGCCCGCTGTCGGGATGGACGATGAAGTTGGCGAGAACGCATTCGCCCATCCAGTTGCCTTCGACAATCAGGCCGTCGATGACGACGCTGTTGGCATTGCCCAGAAACAGCGAGTCCGCGTTCCACCGGATGACCGTGTTCCGGACGAACGACGAATTGGTGCAGCTGCGGATCGCGTTTCCGCTGATGCGGTCGAACGTGTTTTCGAACACGTCGATCGAGCCGCCCGGCGCATAGGTGCATGCGGGCAGATCGGTGTTGGCCGTGCCTGCAGGCGCACCGATCGTGCACCGCGAAATGCGGAGCCTATCGTTGCTGCCCAGGATGCTGATGATCGCGGTAGCGGTGCTGCCGTACCAGGTCTGAAGATCGGTAAGCGATGCCCGCACGATGAGGCTGTCGTGATAATAGCCTGCGCTGTGGTTGGCCGTGATCCGCCCGATCGTCGTCTGCCGCTTCAGATCTTCGGACTGGATGAGACAGGGCGTCGCGAGATAGTGATCATTGTATCCCGGGAAAATCTGGAAGCTGGGATCGCAACCCAGGCTGAGCAGAACCGTGGCTCCCGCCGACTCCGCCGCGTTCAGCGCCTGCAATTCCGTCGCGCTCGATACGGAGAAGCACTTGGCGGTGAAGGTCTCGGCCGGCAGCGTGCGCGCGCCGCGATCGAAGGTATAGGCCGGCAGCGACCGCCCCAGATCGGGCTTGATCGTGAGCGTGCCGCTGACGGTGCGGCCGCCCCCGCTCGCGGTGAAGTCGTAGACATAGTCGGTCGCACCCAGTTGCTGCACGCTGCCATTGGGCGACGGCGATGCGCCGTTGGTCGGCAAGCCGAAATGGGCGGGCGTTCCGGTGCGCGGCGTGAACTGCGTCGCGTCCGTCGTGAAGGGCGTGTCGATAAAGCCGCGTGCGAACAGCAGCTTGCCCATGTTGACCGCGCCCGCGTTACGTTTGGTATGGGCGCCGCGGACCATGACGAGGTGGTAGATATCGGTCGATGAGACTGCGCCGGTGATGTTGAGCGCATAGGCGATCTGGCGGAAGCTGGCGCCGCTGCCGTCGGTTTCGGCCACCAGCGCGGTGGCCGTCTCGCCGATGGCGAGCGCGGACGACAGCGTGAGGCTGTCGCTGCCGAGCGCCACCGCTGCGTCGGAGCCCTGCAGGAGCGAGAATGTCGACGTCGCGCCGAGCTGACGTTGCAGCGCGATGGTGCCGCCGACGAACCCGGCGTCCGTCGTCACATTTTGTACAGACAGATTTATCACTAGTTGATCCTTTACACTACGCACGAAAATGGGCGGATCGAACCAGGTTGGTTCGCCCCGTTTAGGTCGTTCAAACGATATGGTCGCAAACAGCCGTGCGCGGGCCCGACAGGGGCCACGGCTGTACATTCCGTCGATCTAGGCTTTTCCGGGCGCGCGAAGGTAACACGGCCCGGGATTTACGCTGCCGGGCTCCCTGCGAGAGCCAGTCTGCGATCTGCCCGGAAGTGGGCGCGATTCGGGAGCGTTCTTGTTTTGTACCTGAACATCGTCACGATGTCAAGAACGATGAACCGATCTGGAACATTTTCAGGGGCGCTGGCCGCTGCTGCCGCGGCGGGGCGGGGTCGACCGTAGACACGAAAAAGGGGCCGGGATCGCGCCCGGCCCCTCCCCCTCCTCAGAAGCCGAAGGACAGGCGCAGATAGCCGAACTGGCCCGGCAGGTCGTAGGTTGTCGGGTCGAAATTGGCGCTCTGGCAGGTGTAGCAGGCGGGCGGATCGCGATCGAACAGGTTGTTGACGCCCAGCGTCACCCGCGCGCGATGGTTCATCCAGGCCGGCGAGAAATAGGCCTGGATATCGCCGTAGAACACCGCGCCCAACCGGTGCACGTCGTCGCGCTCGTCGACCCCGCTGATATAGCGCGCGGTGAAGGAGATGCCGTAAGCGGGGCTCGACCAGTCGAGCGTCGCATTGCCCTTGAAGCGCGGATAGGCCTGGTCGGGGCTGCCGCGCTCGGTACCGGCATAGCGCAGCGCCGGCGCGCCGAGGTCCGCCGGCGGCACCACGTCGTAGCGCAGCAGATAGGCGGCGTTGGCGTTGAGCCCGATCGTGCCCTCGCCGATCTTGTGGGTGCGGAAGGTCAGCGTGCCGTCCAGCCCGTCGGTGCGGATGCCGTTCAAGTTGAGCAGCCGCCCGCTGATCCCCGCGATCGTCCCGCTGCTCGTCCGCCGGATCGCCGCGCAGCTGACCGGATCGGCGTTGAACGCGCAGCCCGCAGCGTCAGCGTCGCGGGCACCGAGTCGATCGCGTTGTCGAGCTTGATGTTGTAGTAATTGACCTCGAGGCTGAACGCGCTCGACCAGCCGCGCGCCCATTCGGGGCTATAGACCCCGCCCGCGGTCCAGGTCTTCGCCGTCTCGGGCTTGAGCGCGGTATTGCCCTGCGAGAACACGCCCAGCTGCCCGCCGGTCGGCTCGTTGTAGCTGCCGTTCGCCGGCACGCCGTTGGCGATGCAGTTCGCGCGCACCGTCGCGTTGCTGGTGAACGATCCCCCCGCCGCGCTGGTGCACGGATCGTCGATCGACGCATCGAAGCGCGACAGCCCGGCATAGAGCTCGCCGATGCTCGGCGCGCGCAGGCTCTCGGCATAGCCGCCGCGCAGCAGCAGGTCGGCGACCGGCTTCCACAGCCCCGAGGCGGTGAAGGTGGTGTTGCTGCCGAACGACGAATAGTTGGAGTGCCGCACCGCGCCGTCCAGCTCGAGCTTGTGGAAGAACGGCACGTTCGACAACAGCGGCACCCGCAGCTCACCATAGACCTCGTCGACGTTGAACCCGCCGCGCGCGGGGCTGGTCGGCACGTCCGCCCCCAGCCCCGCGACGATCACCGCATCGGGATCATAGCTGGCGAACTGGTCGCGATGCTCATAGCCGATCGCCACGCCCACCGGCCCCGCCGGCAGATCGAACAGTGAGCCCGACAGATTGGCGGTGGTGTCCCACATCTTCTGGCTGCTGCGGTCGCGCTCGTCGAACGCGACATAGCCCAGCATCGCCGGGGTGATCGAGCCGAGCCCGCCGAACAGGTTGAACGGCACGCACGCGCCGGTGCACGCCCCCACCGGCCCCAGCGCCTGTGCCAGCCGCGCCGCGTTGAGGTTGCCGGTGAACACCTGCTTGGCATCGTTGACGCCGTACACCCCGTTGACGTCCCAATACCATTTGCGCCCGCCGACATCGAACGACCCGTCGAAGGTCAGCGTCGCCGACATGGTGTCGACATTCTGGGTGAACACGCGCTGCCCGGCCTCGACCATGCGCCGCGCGATGAACGAGTAATTGGCCGCGCCGCCGTCCGCCCCCGAGGAAAGCGTCACCCCGAACGGATTATACGGGTTGGTCACGTCCACCGAGATGGTGTCGAGCAGATTGCCGTTGCCCGCGTCCGGCCCGATGTTGAGCGGCAGATAGGCCGCCTGGGTCCGCGAATAGCGGTGGTTGTACAGCAGCTTGACCCGCATGTTGATGCTGTCGGTCAGCGCCTGCTTGAAGTTGACGAAGCCGCCATAGCGCTCGGACGGGGTCAGCAGATAGTTGAGCGGCGCGAAATTATAGCGGTCCGCCGCGGTGAACGGCTTGAAGTCCGCCGGATAGCTCGGCCGCCCGGCGACCGGCGCGCGCAGCGCCAGCGTCTGCCCCAGCACCGCATAGCGGCCATTGGGCGGCGTGCCGCTGCACCCGCCGATCGGATCGGTGCACGCGGTCTGCCCCGGATTGGGGAATTGCGAGATGGCGCGGTCGCCGGTCGAGACGCCGCCCTGCTTCACATAGCTCGCGCCGAACACCAGCGAGGTGCCGGTATCGCGCGACTGGATGCCGTAGCTCGCCTCGTACTGCTGGGTATCGCCGTCCCCCTGGCGATAGACGCCGTACTGCGCCGAGGCGCGCAGCCCCTCCTGCTGCTGCTTGGTGATGATGTTGATCACGCCGGCGACCGCGTCCGAGCCATAGAGCGGCGACGCGCCCGACTGCAGCACCTCGACGCGCTCGATCACATTGACCGGCAGCGTGTTGAGGTCGACCGAGGCGGGAATGCCGCCCGCCGCCGAGCCGTTGACGAAGCGCAGCCCGTCGACGAGGATCAGCGTGCGCTTGGCGGCGAGATAGCGCAGATCGACCTCGGCCGAGCCCGAGCTGACCCCGGTCCCGTCCGGCGGCCCGCCGACATTGCCGGCATTGTTGACCTTGGTGTTGAGCCCGCCCGCAGCACTTGGCAGCCGCTGGAGCACATCGGCGATCGCGGTGAGGCCGGTGCGCGCAATCTCCTCCTGGCCGACGGTGACGACCGGCTTGTCCTGATCGAGCGGGCTGCGACGGATGCGCGAGCCGGTGACGACGATGTCGTCCTGGGGCGCCGTGGCGGCGGCACCGGTGGTGTCGTCCTGGGCATAGGCGGGCGCCGCTGCCATCCCCATGGCGAGCGCCAGCACGGCGAGACTGCAGGTGGGTCGTCGGTACGATACGTGCATGTGGTTCCCCTCGATCCAAGCCGTTCCGCTGCGCACCCTCTCGGTGTTTGTTTGCAACAAAGCTGACGCATGGGACGGGCTTGGCAAGGGGGAGATTGCGCAATTCGGTTAAAGATTGAAATTGTGTTGCCGTGGGGACACGCCTGCCACAGTCCATCCCGGGTGCGGACCTCCGTCGCGAGGGCGGACGGGGCTCACCCGGCGCAGTCCCTGCTGCCAATCACACGGTTTTTGGGCGGCTGCGCTCCAGCTTTTCCAGCCGCTCCCGCAACTCGTCGAGCATATGGCGGGGCGCGGCCTCGGGTAATGCTTCAGGTTCGGCGCTGCGGAGGGCGTTGGCGATCGAGGCAGCGGCCGCCGAAAGTGATTTCAACTGCGACCGCGGAAAAGGTGAATCATCGTCGCGCGGGAGCAAGATCATCCAGCCTGCCAAACCCTCCTCGTCTGCCAGGTGGAGCACATGGCCTCCGATGTGCCGGACGGTGTCCGAACTGTAAGACAGCGAGGACGGCACCAATTCGTCGACCCGTGCGCCACGCTTGGCCAGCAGCGCATGGCCGGTTGGCGTTCGCGCGAGGAGAGCGCCACCAGACGCGTGCAGCGCACCCATCACGATATCGAGCGTTCGAGCGGCGATTTCCGACCGATTGCAGCGATGGGCCCATAGCCCGAGCCGCGCGGGAAGCTCTTCAAGCTCGATGCTGGACCGATCGAAGCGCTGCTTGGACCATTTGAGCACCACGCGCTGCGTCGGCACGAACACGCTGGTCGCCACGACCGCACCTACAGCGAGGCCCAGGGTCGCGTTCTCCGGCCCCAGCAACGATGCCACCACTTGCTTCGCGACATCGGACAGGAGCGACCAAAGCAGCACGATGGCGCCCGCCACCACGGTATATGCTACCGAATTGGATAGAACCTGATCGACATTCCACAGCCGGTAGCGGATCAGCGCGATGAGCAGCCCCAGTGGCATCACCGCGAAGCCCAAGTTGAAAAGGCACACGGTGCCGATCAACCACATGCTCCCCGCCCAGGTCGACCAATGATCGTACGGCGCCAAGGACATGATCAGCGCGGCGCCGACCAGCGCAAAGGCTGTGGCAAAGCCCAGCGCTGCCCATTTGATCTGCTGACGTTCCAATCCGGGTTCAAGCCTGCGATAGCGGATTATCTGCGCTGCGATCAGCAGCAGGGGAACTCCCAACCCCAACGACAGCGCCAGGGCTTGATCCAATCGATCGTTCATCAGGACGACGCCCAGCACGGGCGCCACGATCATCGACCAGCGGAGCCAAGGCGGCGTGAACTGGCCGTTGGGAAACGCCGCAATCGCCACGACGAGCATGGCCCACCATATGCCTGTCAGCACGTCGATCACCCAGCCGACGCCGAGCGACATCCACATCAGGAGCGGCGGGTCGACACATGCCGCTATCGTCAGAAATCCTAGGCCGAGCAGCAGCGCCTCAGGGTCGCGAGGGCGCCGGTAAAGCAGCAGACAGCTGGATCCAAGCAGGGAGGCCGAACAGAGCAGGGTGAAGAAGAGCCTCACACAAATCCGCACATCCACTGGGATCGGGTTCGGCGCGCGAGCCAAGTGCGCGTGCGAGGAGCGGCTGGCGCGGACTTCGATTTCACGACCATCCTTCTTGCGAACGACGAGCGCGACCACGGTGCCCGGCGCTGCGAGTATCGCGCGACCGACCGTGAAGGTGCTTGCCGAGGGCGGCAGGCGCCTTCCCGCAACCGCGACAATTCGGTCCCCCTCGCCGACGCCGGCTGCTGCGATGTCGGACCGCAGGACCGTCAAGGCAGGAAGCCCCGCCTCGTCGAAATTGAACTCGAACCCGAGCGCGCGGAGCGCGGGATTGATGCGGTACGTGTCGATCAGCACATAACCGAGCCCCGCGAGCTGAATGGCGGCTACCATCAGCAATAGCGACAGCCACAACGTACGGATCGAAACCGGCACCCCTTGCCGCAAGGCTGGAAGCTGGCCAGGCAGCGCATCCAGCAGTCGAAATTTGCCCCCTGCCCCCACCAAGCTGCCTCCCGGCAATTCGATCGCCACGAAGCCTATCATAGCGGGTGCCAGCTTGAAAGGTGAGACCCGACTCAAGGGCTATACGATAGAACAGAAGATGTAGGTCAGGGAGCGCACATTGTCCTCGTGTACATCCCTCGCCCGCAGTCCACTAGGCGGTGGCTGCCCACCTTCGGTTACTTCGCAATTTCTTCGCTACTGCCGATCAGCTGGTCCACTTACGCTCTGCGGCACGGGTCGCTTCGATCTTGCGCTGGCTGCCGGAAGGCGGCGAACCGCGCAGCCTGGCTTTCTGACCGGGCTGATGGTCCTTACCGGGCGGATGGTCCTGACCGCACGGATGGTCGTGCGCACCTTCTAGGCCTCGTCCCGCTTCAACCGCCGCTCCACCCGGTCCAGCTCCCGCGACAGCCGCGCCAGCGCCTGCTCGCGAGGGATGCGCGGCACGCCGAAGCCGCTATGGGGCCGCCCCTCGACGATCACCGGGCGGCGATAGCCGAGCAGCAGCAGCGCCTCGCGCGGCGTCATCAAGGTGAGCGGGTCGGTCTCGTCGACGGTCTCGCGCCATTCGCCCAGGTCCTCGCCGGTCGGGTCCAGCGATCGCAGCGCATTGTCGAGCAGCGCGAGTTCGAGCCGCTGATAGCCCTCGGCCAGCGCTGCCTCCATCGCCCGCGCGAACGCCGCCGAGCGCCGGCGCCGGGCATAGATGGCGTTCCAACCGATGCCGGTCGCCTCTGCTGACAGCCGCACATTGGCGGTGGCGGCGAGATGGGCGAGGAAGCGGCGCTCGCCCTCGGTGGTCAGCACCCCCTTGGGGGCGCGGCGCACCTGCACCGCGCGGCCGCGCGAGGCGCGCACGCTATATTCGCCGCCGCCGGTGCGCGCGGCCTCGCCCTCGGGGGTAGGCGACGGCGCACCGGCGGCAAGCTGCGCCTAGGCGTAAGCGAGGGCTGCGTCCCACTGGCTCGCGAAATCGGGGTTGCGCGCGCGGCGCTTCTGGAAGGTCTTGCGCGTCTGCCCCGCTTCCTCGGCGGCGAGGGTCACGTTGGCGGTGCGGCGCAGGGCTTTCAGGAAGCGCTGGTTCTCGCGGGTACGATCGCCTTTGGTGCCGCGCATGGGTGCGCCCTCCCCCCTGGATTTGACGGACACTGGGGAGATGGGTGTTCCTGTTTTATTCTGCAAGGGCCAAGATCCTCCCCGGCACGGGGAGGGGGACCATCTGCGCAGCAGATGGTGGAGGGGGGCCTTCTTCTCGGACTCGGGTGGCGTGGCGGGGTCGCGGGCGGTACAGTCTAGGCGCATCTGACCCCGCATCCCTCGCGACGCTCCCCCTCCACCACGCCGCTGGCGCGGCGCGGTCCCCCTCCCCGTGCCGGGGAGGATCTTTGCCACCCTTGACTTGCCACCCGAATCCGCTATTGGGCGCGCTCCTTCTTCGGAAGGAATCCGTCCGAGACAGCGAGGGGCCGGGATTTGCCGGTCTTGAAAATACTCGCCTAGACGGGGACAGAATTTACCGGCGGCTTGGCCGGCCTCTAGCGCGGATGCGCGGGCGGCCCAAGCGTTCCGGGTCACGCCCCAGGGATTTCCCCGGCCTCGTGACGATCCTTCCCCTCGGACAAATTGCGCCTGGCCCGTGTTCGCACGGGTCGTGAACCGGGGTTGCCCCCTGCCCGCTTGCGTGGGGAAAGGGCAGCCTCATGTATGAGGAGACCGGCATGGATCGTACCCAGAAGGCCGACGCCGTTGCCGAGCTGAACCGCACCTTCAACGAGGTTGGCGTGGTGGTTGTCACCCGCAATCTCGGCATGACCGTCAAGCAGTCGACGGACCTGCGCAACAAGATGCGTGCAGCCGGCGCGACCTATAAGGTCTCGAAGAACAAGCTCGCCAAGATTGCCACCCAGGGCACCGATTATGCGGTGCTCGCGGACCTGCTGACGGGTCCGACGGCATTGTCCACCTCCGTCGATCCCGTGGCTGCGGCCAAGGTGGTCTCGGACTTCGCCAAGACGAACGACAAGCTCGAAATCGTCGGCGGGGCCATGGGCAATGTGCTGCTGGATGCGGCCGGCGTGCAGGCACTCGCCTCGCTGCCGTCGCTGGACGAGCTGCGCGGCAAGCTCGTGGGGCTCATCGCAGCGCCCGCGACCAAGCTCGCCACCATCACCCAGGCACCGGCGGCGCAGATCGCCCGCGTGCTTGCGGCGTACAGCGAAAAGCAGGCTGCCTGAGCTTCGGCTTCGAGCGACCTTTATTCTATCCCGAAACTATTGAACTGACTGGAGTTTATCATGGCTGACCTTAACGCAATCGTCGACCAGCTTTCCGCCCTGACCGTGCTCGAGGCCGCTGAGCTCTCGAAGCTGCTCGAAGAGAAGTGGGGCGTTTCGGCCGCCGCTGCCGTCGCCGTTGCCGGCCCGGCCGCTGGTGGCGCCGCTGCCCCGGCTGCTGAAGAGCAGACCGAGTTCGACGTGATCCTCACCGGCGACGGTGGCAAGAAGATCAACGTCATCAAGGAAGTCCGCGCCATCACCAGCCTCGGCCTCACCGAAGCAAAGGCGCTCGTCGAAGGCGCTCCGAAGCCCGTCAAGGAAGGCGTGTCGAAGGACGAAGCCGAGAAGATCAAGAAGCAGCTGGAAGAAGCTGGCGCGACCGTCGAGGTCAAGTAAGCACTTCCCAGCCCGTTTCAAGGCTTGGATACTGGAAGGAGGCGGTCCGGCGACGGACCGCCTCTTTTCGTTATGGTGCAGTGACTAGGGCCCGAGCGGCGCGTAGTCGATCGCCGCTACCGTCGAGGGCGCTGCCCGATCCAGCCAGATCGGCCCCGGCAGGGTGCCTTGACCAGCTGTGCCCAGCAAGAAATCGGCAGCGAAATGGTGCAAGCTCAGCCCGCCGCGCCAGCGCAGATCGCACAATAGCATGGCCACGAACATCGGCCTGCCGCCGTGCACCACGACGTGCAATTGCTCGCGGTGCAGGGTTAGACGCACCGGCAGCCGCAATGTGGCCCCTGCGGCGAGATCGACCGGCTTTCCCTCGTTTTGTGTGGACGGCCCGGCATGGAACGCTGCACGCCAGCGATCTTGATCGGGGCTGGCGCTGATCAGCGCGAGCGCGGGACGCAGCCCCTCGGCCACCCGCATATGTTGGTTGATGAGATCGATTTCGAGGTCGAAGGCCACCGTCTTGGCCGAGAAAACGACGTGGGCCGAAACGACCTCGACCTTGAACGGGGCGACGATCGCATGAGGCTGCGGCGATAAGGGCGCAGATTCGGCAACAGGCCGGGCACGCTCCGGCTCCGGCGCCGCCAGTTCGGACATTTCGAGACGCCCCCGTCGATATCGCGAGACAGCCACCGCTGCGGCGATACCGATCGCCCCCAATGCCCACCATGGCCAGCCGGATCGAGGCCTCGCGGGAGCAACAGGCCGCCGCCGTGGCGACACCACCGCGGCCGATGGCGTCGGTTTCAGCCGCGCCGACGCCGGCATCGGGGGGGCTGCGCTCGGTTGCGGCGTGGGCGCTGTCGTCGCCAGCGGGCTTGGCGCCGCGACGGTCGTCGGGCGGGCAATCGGGCGCTGCTTAGGCAGCGGAACGATCACAGGCTCCACGATCGAAGCGTCCGTCGGCGATGACGCCGGGGCAGGACCGGCAACCGGCGCACCGGGCAGACGAAACCGCTCGGGCAACACCCCGGGGATCGCCTGTGGCGTGGGATCGGCCCTTGGCGCATCCTGCGCCAGTGCGGGCGCGGCGAACGCACCGACCAAGACCATCCCAAATGCTGCGCTATGCCTACCCCTGTTCACGCATCCTGACTGATCCGCCGAAGCTGAACGGCGGCTGCATTCCACTGCGCGCATCGCCGCCGCGCGACGATCCGTTCGACGGCATCGCCGGGCCGCTCAATTATTGTGGCGAGAGGCGCGTGATTCGCTCCGGATACGCTCGGAGCGGGCGCGCTCCATGCGTTCGATACGCTCGTATTCGAGCCGTTCGCGATCTTCGCGGGCCAGTTCATCGCGCTCGCGATCCTCGCGCGCCATGCGCTCCGCGATCCGCAACCGAATTGCTTCCAGTTCGGGTGAAGCTTCCTGCCCCGTCGCCTGCTTGCGCCGTGCATCGTGACGGCCGACCGCCTCCTCCGCTGCGATACGATCGGACCAGTGACGGACCTCCATCGGCGGCTTCTTGCTTCTGGACTTGCGATTCTGGATCCGCAGTAACGCGATCCGATACATTCGGAACATCTTGCCGGCGTGCAGGCCGGTCAGCAAGGCGGCGAGAAGGGCTACGCCGATGTAGATACCGCTATTCGGTTGCGGCGCACGTAGCACCAGCAGCACCATCAAATAGCTGAGCAGGGTCATCAGCACGCAATACGCACCGAATTCCAGCGACATCATCAAATAGTGGCGAACGGAATCGGACTTCATGCGCTATTCCCCTCGACGGCCCCCTGGGTACGCGCCCACGTACCCGCCCCTCTGTGGCGCCGCATCATGAAGCAACCGCGTTAACGAATCCTAAGCGGAGGTGAAACGATCGAGAAGATCAGCGGAACATCCGCTGCTTTTCTTCTTCCGCGCGCTCGTCCTCGCGATGCATGCGCTCGGCGATACGCTCGCGGATGGCGTCGAGCGACATGTCGGGATTGATGGTGACGTCTTCGGGATGTTCTTCCGGCTCGATGCCGAGCAGCGCACAGCGCGATCGATAGGCCCGCTCCATCGCCTCGAGCTTTTCCACCAGGCGCGCGCGTTCGGAGTCTGCCGACCGAGCTTCTGGCCGCCCCGCCCCGATACGCTCGGACCAGAGCAAGGTGGCCCCATCCGGCGCGGTCAACGCCCCCGCGTGCTTGTTTCGCCGTCCCCAGAATCCGAACAGACTGCGCCGCGCGCGCCAATAGCGCCGAAGCATCCGCACCGCATACAGCCCGCTGAATACCGACATCGCGATGCAGGTGCTGATGTACCACCGTGAATTTGCCTGGGGCGCATAATTCACGACAATGAACATCGACGCCCCGAGAACCGTCATGAAAACGAAATAGATGAAAAACTCGATCGTTTCACGAAGGTAGGATCGGATATCCCCAAGGGTCATGGCGTGCCTCCCCGCAACGGGCCTCCCGCCCGCTCCTGGGTTGGTTGAACGCGAATAACCTTAAGGAATAATGCAGATACGTAGAAACAGCATACGGAATTTCACGCATATTCCGATGCATGTCGGTAACAACATTGGTGGCGCGAGGGCACCCCGCGCGTCGGCATGCGCGGGGTGCCTACGTTTCACCGCGCCTTGGCGGCGCTCTGGTCGACCGGCACCACGGGCAGCAGCACCGAGCTCGACTGCTTGCCGCCATAGAGGATCGTCACCGTCGCCTTCTGATAATCGCCCGGCTTGGCGAAGAAGATGTTCTCCACGTATTTTTGCGGGTTGCGGTCATAGACTGGGAACAGCGTCGACTGGATCTGCACCATGATACGGTGGCCGGGCAGGAAGGTATGGTTCACCACCGGCAGGCGGAACTTGTATTCCTGCGCCTTGCCCGCCGGGATCGCCGAGGGATGCTCGAACGAGTTGCGGTAGCGCCCCCGGAAGATGTCCATCGCGATCGGCAGCTGGAAGCCGCCCATTTCCTTGCTGGACGCGATCTCGTCCGGATAGACGTCGATCACCTTCACCACGAAGTCGCCGTCGGTCCCGGTCGTCTTGGCGAAGATGTCCGCCAGCGGCGTGCCCGACACGCGCACCGGCTCCTTGAGCACCGGCGTCGCATAGGTCAGCACGTCCTGACGGCCGTCGACGAAGCGCTGGTCGGTGACGAGATAGGTGCTCCAGCGACCGTCGCTGAAGTTGATCGGGCGGGGCAAGTAGGGGACCGGCTTGGCAGGATCGGAGACATAGCTGTCCTCGCCTGTCCCGGCCCTGTCGAACCCGGCAGCTTCCCCTGTGCCGAGATACAGCGGCGTCAGCTGCGCGCCCAGCGGCCACTTGGTGAGGAAGTCCCAGTGATTTTCGCCGGTGTTGTAGATGCTCGCGGCCGGCGGCGTATAGGCGGGCGAACCATCCTTCAGATGCGCGTTGAAGAACGGCAGCAAAATGTCGCGGCGCGCCTGCAGCGCGGTGTCGCCCTCGAAGTTCAGCTCGCCCAGCTTTGACCCGTTATAGTTGAAGCCGGAGTGCCGCCACGGGCCCATCAGCAGGAAGTTGTTGGCCGCCTGCGGAGTCTTCTGCAACTCCTCCCATGCGTGGATCGCGCCGTACATGTCCTCGTGATCCCACAGGCCCTGCTCCCACAGCGTCGGCACGTTGGAGGGATTGGCGGCGAGAATCTTGTCGAGCGCCTGGCCCTGCCAGAAGGCGTCGTAGGAGACGTGCTGGCTGAGCTTCTTCCAGAAGGGCAGCTGGTCATAGCCATACTGCTTGGCCCAGTCGCCGGCCGAGCCGACCTTGCGGAACGTGTCATAATCGTCCCAGCCGCCATTGGGCGGGGTCGGGCCGCCGGCCTTGTAGCCGGTGATGCCGGAGATCCAGCCGATATTGGGGAGGCGGAAGGCGCCGTGATGGAACCAGTCGTCTCCCATCCAGCCGTCGATCATCGGGCTTTCGGGCGCCGCGACCTTCAGCGCCGGATGCGGATGGAGCAACGCCATCACCACGGTCCAGCCTTCGTAGGACGAGCCGAGCATGCCGACCTTGCCGTTCGATTCCGGCAGGTTCTTCACCAGCCAGTCGATTGTGTCATAGGCATCGGTCGTGTCGTCGATCTTGGTCGGGTTCAACGGGCCGACGGGCGGTCGGGTGACGACGAAATCGCCTTCGGATCGATTCTTGCCGCGAATGTCTTGGAACACGCGGATATAGCCTGCCTCGGTGAACACCTCGTCGCCCTGCGCGAGCACCGAGAGCATCTTGTTGCTCGAGCTGCGGCGGACGCGATTATACGCGTCATAGGGCGTGCGGGTGAGCATGATCGGGGCGTTCTTGGCGCCCTTGGGGATCACGATGGTCGTGAACAACTTGGTACCGTCGCGCATCGGCACCATTACTTCGCGGCGGGTATAATCCTTTGGCCCCTCGGGCAGCTCGAACTTCGCGGGAATGTCGTTGAATGGCTGCGCCTGCTGGGCGCCGGCGGCAGGGATCAGCGCGGTCGTCGCGAGCGCTGCCAGGAGGAAGGTACGAAGCTGCATAATGTCTCCCCAGAGAACCGAGGTCCGGGGTGATAGTGTTACACTCGACACATGGGAAGCGGGCATGTGAAGGGGCCCGCGCTCCCCTGAGGAACGCGGGCCGGTTCAAGATAGGGTGGTATCAGGCGTGTGCGGGGGTGCCGAGCAGCTCCGCTTCGAGATCGTCGACAAGGTGCGGTCGGGTGGCACCGATCGGGCCGATGCCCGCTGCCGAGGGGGCGGCACGGCCGATGCGGAAGGCGGCGCTGGTGCGGCCTTCGCGTCCATCGGGCAGACGGTACCGCGCCTCCGCGACGACGACCGGATTGAACGTACGACCCAGTTCGCCCTTCGGCACCGCAAGGTGCGCGTCGACGCGGGCACCGTCACCGGCATCGATCGTCACCGGCGGCACGTCGGCGGCCGGACCATGGTTGGTGAGCAGCTGCTCCATCTCGCTCGTCTCGGCATCGGCGAGCAGGAAGGTCGAGATGCGCACATCACGGGCAGGCGTGTCGCCCGAATTGCCGATGGTCAGCTCGATATCGACGAGTGCCTCGTCCTCGCTGGTACCGGCGCGGACCGGACGCAGGCCCAGCTCGAGCCACGGACGATTGGCGACCGGCGCCGGCGCATCGACGACATGCTCGAGCACCGCCTCGTCGGCTTCGGCAAGCTTGGCTTCCACATGGGCCTCGGCAACCGGCTCGGCGACCGGGTGACGATCGGCAATCGGCGCCATCACCGGCGCCGCAGCGGCAGCGGCGAGACCGATATCACTGCGCGGTGCCACCGGCCGCGGCATGGGGCGATGCGCCACCGGCTCGGTGGTGGTGGCCGCCATATCGCGCACCAACAGGTCGTCGTCAGCACGACGACGGCGGAGCAAGAATATGGCAGCAGCGGCCGCGAGGATCACGGCAAGACCGCCAAGAATCCACGGAATCAGTGAGGTCGAACGCGTCGTCTCGTTGGTCGTCTCGGTCGTCTGCGTTACCTCAGCAGCAGGGGCTGCGGGCTGCGTGACCGGCTCTGCAGGCTGTGGCTGGGCAACCGGCGCGGGCGCCGGGCTTGCCGCCTGCTGCGTCGGCGCCGTAGCGGCTTGCGCGGCGGGCGTTGCCTGGCGCGGCTGGGCTGCAGCGCGTGCTTCGGCGCGCGGTGCGGTACGCTCGGCACGAGTGGCCCGGGCCGGGGCGGCATCGGTGGTCGAGGGCGCCTGGTTGGCGCTGCCGGCCATCTGCTGCTCGACCGGGGGCACCGACTGCACGACGGGCGCGGCCGGGGCCATGCGGACTTCCGGGACTGCCGTAGCGGCCTGTGGAGCAGGCGCCCCGACGGCCGGCGGCGGGGTCACGGTCTGCTGGGGCGCGGCTTCTTGGGCGAAGGCGGGGGTGGCAAGGAACGCGGCACTGATCAACAGTGCGGCGCGGGGGCGAAGCGGGGTCTGACACTGTTTCATAACGAGGGTTCAACGGGCGGAACCCCTTATTCGAACCAAGGTCCTGCGACAAACCGGCCCAAGGTCAGGACGAAGTGAGCCATTCACCGTTCATTCAGGCACGCTTCTTGCCCATAATGCCGGCTGAAATAAAGCAGCAACCCATTGAAAAGAAAGAACTCGCCGCGCATTTGCGCGGCGAGCCCCTCCCACGTTTGCATTGCTGACGGTCAGAAACGACCGGTCAGTTGCACGCCATAGAATCGAGGTTCGCCCGGGATATAGGTCGGGTCGTTGAATCCGCCGCCGGTGTTTCCGGCGTCGAGCAAATATTTCTCGTTGGTCGCGTTGCGAACGTAACCGGCGATCTCGTACCGCCCCTCGGCGAAGCTAAGGCCCGCCTTGACGTTGACCAGCGTCACCTTGTTCTGCGAAATCGCCTCCTTGTTCGGGATCTCGAAGAAGATCTTGCTGCGATAGGTCACGCTCGGCGTCGCGAACACGCGGATACCGTTGCCCAGCGGGGCGTCGACGGTGAAACCGGCCGCCCACTGGAGCTTGGGCTGCAGACGGAACCGATTGTTCGCATAGATGCCGTTCGATTTCTTGTCGTCGATACCGCCGTCGATGTAGCCGGCATTGCCGAACACCGTCAGCCAGCTCACCGGGCGAAGCTGCCCTTCCGCTTCGAAGCCAAGATTGCTGGCGCTGCCGGCGCTCTCCGTGATGCTCGAACCCACCGGGCGGCCCGACGGATCATTGGCATCGGTAACCGTACGGCTGATCTGGAAGTTGCTGTACTTTTGATAGTAGACGCCCAGCGAGCCGGAGAACATGCCCTTGGCGAGCTTCACGCCGCCCTCATAGTTCCACACCGTTTCTTCGGGGATGAGCGACGTGGAGGTCGCGCCCTGGTTCACCGTCGGCGAGCGACGCCCCTTGGAAATCGTCGCATAGAGGTTGATCGCGTCGTCCAGGCGATACAGGATGTTGAAGCGCGGGAGGAAGGCCTGGAAGCTGTCCTGGCTCCACAGCGTGCCCTTGGTGGTGGCCTGGCCCGGGATCAGCGGCGCACCGCTGAGCACCGACTTGGGCGCGACCGAGACATAGCCCGACTTGCGCTGCTCGATCAGCGCGCGGATGCCAGCGGTCACCTCCAGCGCATGGATCGGCATCCAGGTGACTTCGCCGAACATCGAATATTGGTCGTTGATGCCCTTGTTGGTGAACTTCGAGCTGTACGGAATTTGCGTGAACGCACCCTTCGTGAGCGCCGCGGTCGTCTGCGACGCGACCACTACGCCGGTCGATGAGACGCACGGCAAGCCGGTCGCGCACGCGATATACGTGCCTTCTTCGGTCGAGAAGGGCACTTCCTGACGGTTGTTCTCGTGGAACACGTTCAAGCCGAAGCTGGTGCGGACATGATCGCCGACATAGGCGAAGCGCGATTCATGGCTGATCTGCGAGCCATAGGCGCCCTCGGCGAATTCAAGCCACGGCGCCGCCGAGCCGTCCGCATCGAACACCTCGAACGAGTCGAACGACCGATAGCCGTTCACGGTGGTGAAGCTCCAGCCGTCGCCCAGATCATAGCGCGCGGTGAGGTTCACGTCGTAGACGTCGCGGGTCAGGCCCAGCTTGTCGGTGCCGAAGACCTGCTTCGCATAGGGCGAGCCCGACAGATTGGCCGCGCCGAACGGATTGCCCGGGCCCTGCGACGTCGCGAAGCGCTTGGAGATAAATGGCGTACCGCTGTTGCGCTGGCGATCATAGGTGCCGATCAGGTCGACGGTCAGCGCCGGGGTCGGCGTGTAGCGCACCGAAGCGCGCAAACCGAGCTGGTTCTGGGCGTAGAGGTCGTCCTGCGTAGGCGACAGATTCTCGACATAGCCGTCGCGCTTCTTGAACTCGCCCGCGACGCGCGCCGCGATGACGTCGTTACCGATATTGAGGTGCCCGCCCACTAGATAGGCGTTGTAATTGCCATAACCGGCCGTGAGTTCGCCCGACACGCCCGGCTTGGGCCGCGCGGAAAGAATGCTCACCGCACCGATCGTCGAGGCGGTGCCGAACAGCGTGGCCTGCGGCCCCTTCACCACTTCGATCCGATCGACATCGTAGATCGCCTGATAGGCGCCACGCGAGCGCGAGATGTCGACGCCGTTATAGTAGAGCGTCACGCGAGCCGCCTGCTGCGCGGAGCCGCTGTCGGAAGTGATGCCGCGGATCACGATGCCGGGGTTGTTGGCGCTCTGCTCCTGGATGTTGAGGCCCGGGACGTAGTTGGACAGCTCGTCGAGATCATCGACGCCAAGCCGCTTCATCTGCTCTTGCGTCACCGCGGTGATGGTGATCGGCACGTCGCGCAGCTTCTGCTCGAACTTCTGCGAGGTGACGATGATATCGCCCCCAAGCCCCTCGTCCTGCGACGCCTCCTGCGCGTG
The DNA here is from genome assembly GCF_032114135.1 of Sphingomonas sp. Lineage (GTDB taxonomy): Bacteria > Pseudomonadota > Alphaproteobacteria > Sphingomonadales > Sphingomonadaceae > Sphingomonas. The sequence continues at coordinate 557,307 of NZ_DAMCTA010000002.1, read as the reverse complement.
CACCGCCGTCGCCGAGACGGTGGCGAGCAACGCTGCGATCAGACCCGTTTTCTTGTAGTGCATTCTTGCCTCCCTTGGTCGGCAGGCCGGTTGGCGCCCGATTGTTAAGTCTTCACGGCGCAGCTGCGTCAGAATTGTTGCGGTTGCGTAAACTGCACATGGCCATTGGTGCAGCCGGGAACCTTTTCCGCGCCGCGGCCCACGCCTTTGACATCCCCTCCCCCACCCCCTATATCCCCGCTCTGGCCCTCCGATCGGGAAATGACGCGCCGTCGCGCAGCGCATCGTACGAATGGATCGGAACGGCTTGTCAGACGCCTGTAGAGCTGCCGAATCCCGAGCATCGGGGGTCGCGCGGCCTTTCGGCGTCGATTTGCACGTCCTGGCTCCCGGACAGGGGCACCGAGTTTACGGCTGACGAGGCAACACACACCTATGGCTACCAAGGCAATCGAGGGCGGCACGCTGAAGCGCCGCATCCGCAAGGTGTTCGGCGACATCCACGAAGTGGTGCAGATGCCGAACCTGATCGAGGTTCAGCGCGAATCCTACGAACAGTTCCTGCGGTCGGACCCCTCGATCGGCTATGTCTCCGGCCTCGAGAAGACGCTCCGCAGCGTGTTCCCGATCCGCGACTTCGCCGGCACCGCCGAGCTCGACTTCGTGACCTACGAGCTCGAGGATCCGAAGTTCGACGTGGACGAGTGCCGCCAGCGCGGCATCACCTATGCGGCGCCGATGCGCGTTACCCTCCGCCTCATCGTGTTCGAGGTCGATCCCGATACGGAAGCCCGGTCGGTGCTCGATATTAAGGAGCAGGACGTGTACATGGGCGACATGCCGCTCATGACCGAGAACGGCACGTTCTTCATCAACGGCACCGAGCGCGTCATCGTCAGCCAGATGCACCGTTCGCCGGGCGTTCTGTTCGACCATGACCGCGGCAAGACCCACGCCAGCGGCAAGTATCTCTTCGCTGCGCGCGTGATCCCGTATCGCGGTTCGTGGCTGGACTTCGAGTTCGACGCCAAGGACATCGTCAACGTCCGTATCGACCGCAAGCGCAAGCTGCCGGTCACCAGCCTGCTGTACGCGCTGGGGCTGACGTCGGAAGAGATCCTCAACTATTTCTACAACCGCGTCACCTTCCTGCGCGGTCCGAACGGCTGGCAGATCCCCTTCCAGGTGGAGAACTGGCGCGGTTCGAAGCCGATGTTCGACATCGTCGACGCCAAGTCGGGCGAGGTCGTGTTCCCGGCCGGCCAGAAGATCAGCCCCCGCGCAGCCAACAAGGCCGCGAAGGACGGTCTCGAGACGCTGCTGATCCCGACCGAAGAAATCTTCGGCCGCTACAGCGCCTATGACCTAATCAACGAGGCGACCGGCGAGATCTACATCGAAGCCGGTGACGAAGTCTCGGCCGAGAACCTCGAGAAGCTCGACAAGGCCGGCATCGACCGGATCGAGCTGCTCGACATCGATCACATCGCCACCGGCCCGTGGATCCGCAACACGCTCAAGGTCGACAAGGCCGAAGAGCGCCAGCAGGCCCTGTCCGACATCTACCGCGTCATGCGCCCCGGCGAGCCGCCGACGCTCGAGACCGCGGAATCGCTGTTCGCCGGCCTGTTCTTCGATCCGGAACGCTACGACCTCTCGGCCGTCGGCCGCGTGAAGCTCAACATGCGCCTGGGCCTCGACACCCCGGACACCGTGACCACGCTGCGCACCGAGGACATTCTCGAGGTCGTCAAGACGCTCGTGAACCTCAAGGACGGCAAGGGCGAAGTCGACGACATCGACAATCTCGGCAACCGCCGCGTGCGTTCGGTGGGCGAGCTGCTCGAGAACCAGTACCGCGTCGGCCTGCTCCGCATGGAGCGCGCCGTGAAGGAGCGCATGTCGTCGGTCGACGTGTCGACGGTGATGCCGAACGACCTGATCAACGCCAAGCCCGCGGTCGCCGCGGTGCGCGAGTTCTTCGGTTCGTCGCAGCTGTCGCAGTTCATGGACCAGACCAACCCGCTCTCCGAAGTGACGCACAAGCGTCGCGTCTCGGCGCTCGGACCGGGCGGTCTTACCCGTGAGCGCGCAGGCTTCGAAGTCCGCGACGTTCACCCGACCCATTATGGCCGTATCTGCCCGATCGAAACGCCGGAAGGCCCGAACATCGGTCTGATCAACTCGCTCGCGACGTTCAGCCGCGTGAACAAGTACGGCTTCATCGAGACGCCGTACCGCAAGATCATCGACGGCAAGGTGACCAACGAGGTCGTCTATCTGTCGGCGATGGAAGAGCAGAAGCACACGATCGCGCAGGCATCGGCCGAGCTCGACGAGAATGGCGGCTTCGTCGACGATCTCGTCTCGGCCCGCCAGGCCGGCGAATTCCTGATGGCGCTGCGCGATCAGGTGACGCTGATGGACGTGTCGCCGAAGCAGCTCGTCTCGGTCGCCGCGTCGCTGATCCCCTTCCTCGAGAAGGACGACGCGAACCGCGCGCTCATGGGCTCGAACATGCAGCGTCAGGCCGTGCCGCTGGTGAAGGCGGAAGCGCCCTTCGTCGGCACCGGCATGGAATCGACCGTGGCCCGGGATTCCGGCGCCGCGATCGCCGCCAAGCGTTCGGGCGTGGTCGACCAGGTCGACGCGACCCGTATCGTGGTCCGCGCGACGGGTGACGTCGATGCCAGCGAGAGCGGCGTCGACATCTACACGCTGATGAAGTTCCAGCGCTCGAACCAGTCGACCTGCATCAACCAGCGTCCGCTGGTGAAGGTGGGCGACATGGTGCAGGCCGGCGACGTGATCGCCGACGGTCCGTCGACCGAGTTCGGCGAGCTGGCGCTGGGCCGCAACGTGCTCGTCGCGTTCATGCCGTGGAACGGCTACAACTACGAGGACTCGATCCTGATCAACGAGCGCATCGTGAAGGACGACGTGTTCACGTCGATCCACATCGATGAGTTCGAAGTGATGGCGCGCGACACCAAGCTCGGGCCGGAAGACATCACCCGCGACATCCCGAACGTGGGTGAAGAAGCGCTGCGTAATCTCGACGAAGCCGGCATCGTGTATGTCGGTGCCGAGGTCGAGCCGGGTGACATCCTGGTCGGCAAGATCACCCCGAAGGGCGAAAGCCCGATGACGCCGGAAGAGAAGCTCCTCCGCGCCATCTTCGGCGAAAAGGCCAGCGACGTGCGCGACACCTCGCTGCGTCTGCCCCCGGGCGTGGCCGGCACGATCGTCGACGTCCGCGTGTTCAACCGTCACGGCATCGACAAGGACGAGCGTGCCCTGGCGATCGAGCGCGAGGAAATCGAGCGCCTGCGCAAGGATGCCGACGACGAACGCAACATCCTAAACCGCGCGACCTGGTCGCGTCTGCGCGAGATGCTGCTGGGTCAGGTCGCCACCGCGGCGCCGAAGGGCCTGAAGAAGGGCGTCACCATCGACGAAGACCTGCTCGACAGCGTCGACCGCCACGAGTGGTGGAAGTTCGCCGTCCAGGACGACGCGATGCAGGGCAACCTGGAAGCGGTGAAGGGCCAGTATGACGAGGCCGTGAAGCGCATCAAGGACAAGTTCGAAGACCGCCGCGAGAAGCTGGAGCGGGGCGACGAGCTGCCGCCGGGCGTGCTGAAGATGGTCAAGGTGTTCGTCGCGGTGAAGCGCAAGCTGCAGCCGGGCGACAAGATGGCCGGCCGCCACGGCAACAAGGGCATCATCAGCCGCATCCTGCCGCAGGAAGACATGCCGTTCCTCGAGGACGGTACTCCGGTCGACTTCGTGCTCAACCCGCTGGGCGTGCCGTCGCGCATGAACGTCGGGCAGATCTTCGAGACCCATCTGGGCTGGGCCGCACGCGGTTTGGGCCGGAAGATCGGCGATGCGCTCGATGCATGGCGGGCAGCCAACCCCAACCCGCAGGCCGGCGAAGCGCCGGAAGCGGTCAAGGAGCTGCTCGGCACCGTCTATGGCGACAACTACAAGGCCGAGCTGGATCGCCGCTCGACCGAGCAGCTGGTCGACCTGGCGCAGAATGTCCGCTCGGGCGTGCCGATGGCCACCCCGGTGTTCGACGGCGCGGTGGAAGCCGACGTCTCGGCGATGCTGCGGATGGCGGGCCTGGACGAATCCGGTCAGGTGACGCTGTTCGACGGCCGTACGGGCGACGCGTTCGATCGCAAGGTAACGGTTGGGTACAAGTATGTGCTCAAGCTGCACCACCTTGTGGACGACAAGATCCACGCGCGTTCGATCGGGCCGTACAGCCTCGTCACCCAGCAGCCGCTGGGCGGTAAGGCGCAGTTCGGTGGCCAGCGCTTCGGTGAAATGGAAGTGTGGGCGCTCCAGGCCTATGGCGCGGCGTACACGCTCCAGGAAATGCTGACGGTGAAGTCGGACGACGTGGTCGGCCGCACCAAGGTCTACGAAGCGATCGTCAAGGGCGACGACACCTTCGAGGCCGGCATTCCGGAGAGCTTCAACGTGCTCGTCAAGGAAATGCGCTCGCTGGGCCTGAACGTCGAGTTGAAGAACGCCGAGCTCGGCTTCGACGACGACGGCGTGCAGATCGCGGCGGAGTAAGGGACCGGCGCCCCTCCTTCCCCGGGGAGGAGGGGCGGCCAGCCGCCTGCCGACGTAACGATATCCCCTCCCCTAGCCCCTCCCGTCCGCGGGAGGGCGATGGAGTGAAGAAATGAACGAACTTACCAACTTCGCGAACCCGCTCGCCAAGCCGGAAACCTTCGACCAGATCCAGATCGGGATCGCGTCGCCGGACCGTATCCGCAGCTGGTCGTTCGGCGAGATCAAGAAGCCCGAGACGATCAACTATCGCACGTTCAAGCCCGAGCGTGACGGCCTGTTCTGCGCGCGCATCTTCGGTCCGATCAAGGATTACGAGTGCCTGTGCGGCAAGTACAAGCGCATGAAGTACAAGGGCATCGTCTGCGAAAAGTGCGGCGTGGAAGTGACCGTCTCGAAGGTCCGCCGCGAGCGCATGGGCCATATCGAGCTGGCCGCGCCGGTCGCGCACATCTGGTTCCTGAAGTCGCTGCCGAGCCGCATCGGCCTGCTGCTCGACATGCAGCTCAAGCAGCTCGAGCGCGTGCTGTACTTCGAGAGCTACATCGTCACCGAGCCGGGCCTCACCCCGCTCGAGAAGTTCCAGCTCCTCACCGAGGACGAGCTGCTCGACGCGCAGGATGAATATGGCGAGGACGCCTTCTCTGCCGGCATCGGCGCGGAAGCGGTCAAGATCATGCTCATGGATCTCGACCTCGAGGGCGAGCGCAAGGAGCTGCTCGAAGAGCTCGCGGTCACCAAGTCCGAGCTCAAGCCCAAGAAGATCATCAAGCGCCTCAAGGTCGTCGAGAGCTTCATCGATTCAGGCAACCGCCCGGAATGGATGATCCTGGACGTCGTGCCGGTGATCCCGCCCGAACTGCGCCCGCTGGTGCCGCTGGACGGCGGCCGCTTCGCGACCTCGGATCTCAACGATCTGTATCGCCGCGTGATCAACCGTAACAACCGCCTGAAGCGGCTGATGGAGCTGCGCGCGCCGGACATCATCGTCCGCAACGAAAAGCGCATGCTGCAGGAAGCCGTCGACGCGCTGTTCGACAATGGCCGCCGCGGCCGCACCATCACCGGTGCGAACAAGCGTCCGCTCAAGTCGCTGTCCGACATGCTCAAGGGCAAGCAGGGCCGCTTCCGTCAGAACCTGCTCGGCAAGCGCGTCGACTATTCGGGCCGTTCGGTCATCGTGACCGGTCCGGAACTCAAGCTGCACCAGTGCGGCCTGCCGAAGAAGATGGCGCTCGAGCTGTTCAAGCCGTTCATCTACGCCCGTCTCGATGCCAAGGGTCTGTCCATGACCCTGAAGCAGGCGAAGAAGTGGGTCGAGAAGGAGCGCAAGGAAGTCTGGGACATCCTGGACGAAGTGATCCGCGAGCACCCGGTTCTGCTGAACCGCGCGCCGACGCTCCACCGTCTGGGCATCCAGGCGTTCGAGCCGGTGCTGATCGAAGGCAAGGCGATCCAGCTCCACCCGCTGGTCTGCTCGGCCTTCAACGCCGACTTCGACGGTGACCAGATGGCCGTCCACGTTCCGCTGAGCCTCGAGGCCCAGCTGGAAGCGCGCGTCCTGATGATGTCGACCAACAACATCCTGTCCCCCGCCAACGGCAAGCCGATCATCGTGCCGTCGCAGGACATGGTGCTGGGTCTCTATTACATCACCATGGAGAAGGAAGGCGAGCCGGGCGAAGGCATGCTGCTGGCCGACATGGCGGAGGTCCACCAGGCCCTGCATGCCGGCGCGGTCACGCTGCATACCAAGATCACCAGCCGCGTTCCGCAGACCGACGAGCAGGGCAATTCGTACCTGAAGCGCTACCAGACCACGCCGGGCCGCATGCTGCTCGGCGAGTGCCTGCCGCACAGCCACAAGGTGCCGTTCGACGTCGTCAACCGCCTGCTCACCAAGAAGGACGTGGGCGACGTGATCGACGAGGTCTATCGTCACACCGGCCAGAAGGAGACCGTGCTGTTCGCCGACGCGATCATGTCGCTCGGCTTCCGCCACGCGTTCAAGGCCGGCATCTCGTTCGGCAAGGACGACATGATCATTCCGGACGCCAAGGTCGGTCTGGTCGACGAGACTAAGGCGCTGGTGAAGGACTTCGAGCAGCAGTATCAGGACGGCCTGATCACGCAGCAGGAGAAGTACAACAAGGTGATCGACGCCTGGAGCCGTTGCGGCGACCAGGTGGCCGCGGCGATGATGGACGAGATCAAGGCGGTCAAGACCGACCCCGAGACCGGTCGTCAGAAGCCCGACAACGCCATCTACATCATGGCGCACTCGGGTGCCCGTGGTTCGGCGGCGCAGATCAAGCAGCTCGCCGGCATGCGCGGCCTGATGGCCAAGCCGTCGGGCGAGATCATCGAAACGCCGATCATCTCGAACTTCAAGGAAGGTCTGACCGTCCTTGAATACTTCAACTCGACCCACGGTGCCCGTAAGGGCCTCGCGGACACCGCGTTGAAGACGGCGAACTCGGGTTACCTCACCCGTCGTCTGGTCGACGTGTCGCAGGACTGCGTCGTCCTCGAAGACGATTGCGGCACCGAGCGCGCGCTGGAGATGAAGGCGATCGTGCAGGGCGGTTCGGTGATCGCCTCGCTCGGCGAGCGCATCCTGGGCCGTACCACGGCCGAGGACATCGTCGATCCGAAGACCAACCAGGTGGTGATCCCGATCGGCACCCTGCTCGACGAACCGATGATCGCGCAGATCGAGGCGCTCAGCACGCCTGCAGTGAAGATCCGTTCGCCGCTGGTCTGCGAAGCCAAGCTCGGCGTGTGCGCCAAGTGCTACGGGCGTGACCTTGCCCGCGGTACGCCGGTGAACATCGGCGAAGCGGTGGGCGTCATCGCGGCGCAGTCGATCGGTGAGCCGGGCACGCAGCTGACCATGCGTACCTTCCACATCGGCGGTGCGGCGCAGCTCAACGAGCAGTCGAACCTCGAAGCCCCCGTGGACGGCAAGGCCGAGTTCCGCGACCTGCGCCTGATCGAGGATCAGCGCGGCCGTCGCGTGGTGCTCAGCCGCTCGGGCGAGATCGCGATCATGGACATGGATGGTCGCGAGCTGGCCGTGCACAAGATCCCGTACGGCGCCTATGTGATGTTCGACGACGGCCATCTGGTCAGCGCCGGCGATCGCATGGCCGAGTGGGATCCGTTCACCATGCCGGTGATCACCGAAACCGGTGGTGTCGTGAAGTATCAGGACATCATCGAAGGCAAGACCATGACGGAGCAGGTCGACGAAGCGACGGGCATCGCCCAGCGCGTCGTCACCGAATTCCGCGGTGCGGGCAAGAAGGAGGACCTGCGTCCTCGCATGACCCTCACCGGCGAGAATGCCGCCGAAGCCGCCCGCTACATGCTGGCGCCGGGCGCGGTGATCTCGGTCGAGGACGGTGCCACGGTTTCGGGCGGTGACGTGCTTGCCCGTGTTGCCCGCGAGTCCGCCAAGACCCGCGACATCACCGGCGGTCTGCCGCGCGTCGCCGAGCTGTTCGAAGCGCGCAAGCCCAAGGAAAATGCCATCATCGCGAAGGTCTCGGGCCGCGTGGTGTTCGGCAAGGACTATAAGGCCAAGCGCAAGATCGGCATCCAGCCGGAAGACGGCGGCGAGGTCGTGGAGTATCTGGTCCCGAAGTCGAAGGTGATCGACGTTCAGGAAGGCGACTACGTCAAGCGTGGCGACAACCTGATCGGCGGTTCGCCGGATCCGCACGACATTCTGGAAGTGCTCGGCATCGAGCCGCTGGCCGAATACCTCGTCAGCGAAATCCAGGAAGTTTATCGACTGCAGGGCGTGAAGATCAACGACAAGCACATCGAGGTGATTGTTCGCCAGATGCTGCAGAAGGTCGAGATCACCGATGGCGGCGACACCACGCTGCTGGCGGGCGAACAGGTCGATCGCGACGAGATGGACGAGCATAACGAGAAGCTCCAGCCGGGCCAGCAGCCCGCGATGGGCAAGCCGATCCTGCTCGGCATCACCAAGGCGTCGCTGCAGACCCGCAGCTTCATCTCGGCCGCGTCGTTCCAGGAGACCACCCGCGTGCTCACCGAAGCCGCGGTGCAGGGCAAGAAGGACACGCTGCAGGGCCTGAAGGAGAATGTGATCGTCGGCCGCCTGATCCCCGCCGGTACCGGTGCGGGCATGGCGCGGCTGCGGGTTGCGGCAACGTCGCGCGACGCAGCGCTCCGCGTCGCCCAGCGCAAGATGCAGGACGCCTCGCTCATCGCGCCGGCAAGCGCGGCGGAAGAGCGTGCGGCCGAGCAGGCCCGCAGCCCGCGTGAGGCAGCCGGCACCGGGGATGACCCCCTGGCGCAGGTGACCCCCTCGGGTCACGGCACCGACGCGGATGCCGGCGAGTATCTGAACGAGGCGGAGTGATCCGCCCCGTTCGGGGGCTTGCCGCCTGACCGAGCGTGACACGAAAGAGCCGTCGTCCGAATTGCCGGGCGGCGGCTTTTTCGTGCGCGACGCCTTCGGGCGATCAAAAGACGATCGTCAGCCGCACGGTGCCGACCAGCACGCCGCGTGCCTTGTCCACGCCGCCGCGATCGGTGATGAACTGGAGATCGGGCTGCACGGTCAGCCATTTGGCCAGCCGATCCGAATAGGTCAGCTCGACCGTGGTTTCGGCGCGTGCCGGCCGCGTCCTCCCGTCGAGCAGCATCGCGCGATAGCCCCGGGTCGTCACGCCGCGGCTCATGCCCAGCGAGGCCTGCGAGTCCGGACGGCCGGCGACGAGCCGCTCGATCAGGAATCCCGTCTGCCAGCCGCCCTGGAACGGCGTGGTCGAACCGCCGGACATGCCCGCGCGGCCGAACGCGGTGAGCGTGCGCTTGCCCTCCCCGCCCAGCATCTGCAGCTCGGCGAGCACATAGCCGCCATGATCGCGACGGCGGATCGGGAAGCCGTCGACATCGACGTCGGTATAGTCGTCGTGGCGCTTGGTGTAGCGCCAATATCCGCCGGCGATCTTGAGACCCTCCCGCTCCACCCCGGCCTCGGCGATCAGCAGTAGGCCCTGGCGAAAGCTGAAATCGACCCCGTGGGTATCCCCCACACACCCGGCCGATCCGTTGAGCAGCGCCGCGCGGACATAGCCGAGGTGATCGATGCGATGCTCCAGCCGCACCGTCAGCGCCGTCGACGGGAAGATCGACGGGCCGTTGGGGCCCGAGGCGGCAAGTTCGGACCCAGCGCCGAACGAGGGCGATAGCAGTAGCCCCGCCGATCCGTTGACGTAGAATTCGCTGTTGAGATCATAGGCGCCGCTGCGCACCGTCATGTGCCGGCCGATGCGCTGCTCCACCCAAGCCTCGAACAGCCGCAGATGATGGCTCGCGACTTCGATATTGTCGACGCCCTGCAGCGTCGCCGCCGCATCATTGGGGCGCCCGCCCATCGTGCTCATCACATGCAGATGCGCGGTGGCGCCCCGCCAGCCGACGAGCCGCGCCATATCGGCATCGGCGGTAAGGTCGGTATCGTCGAGCACATAGGTCCGATCACGATCCCCGCCGCGGGCGACGCTCGCGATATCGATCGTTTCCACCAAGTGCACATCGACTGCGCTCTGGGCAAATACGTAGTTCGTCGACGTACACGCCAGCACAATGGCGAACAGAAACCGCGTCATGGCAAGAATCCCGTCACCCCTCGCCACATGTTTTAGGATGAATGACTCCGCTTTACGGAATATTGTCTATAATTTTTGCGGGGAGGCCGCCCCTTGCCGCGGCGCATTCACGTGCAGGAGTGACGTCGTGCAGTCGATCGCCTATGCAACTCGCAAGCTAACTGTCGCTATCATCCTGCTTTTCTTGCTTTGCGGGGGAACCGGGATCGTCTCGTCCTGGCTGCTGAGCGCGGCACTGAACGCGCAGGCGACCGCCTCGGGGCTGCTCCGCAACCATATGGAGGCGGACATGATGCACGATGCGGTGCGCAGCGACGTACTCGCCATCCTTGCGTCCAGTGAGCCGGGCGTCGGCATACGGATGGCGGACGCACGCAAGGATCTCGGTGCGCATCTCGACACCCTGCGCAAGCGCATCGCCGAGGATGTCGCGTTCAAGGGGGACGCCGCCATCGAGGCTGCCGCGGCGAAGGTCGGCGATCCGATGGTCGCCTATGGGAACGTCGCACAGCAGATTGCCGACGCTGCCATGGATGACCCTGCCGCAGCCAAGCGGCTGCTGCCCGGCTTCTTTCAGCAATTCTCGGTGCTGGAAACCTCGATGGCCGCCGCCTCGGATGCGATCGAGCAGTATTCGGATGGCACCGCGCGCGCAGGGGAAACGCTCGGCTGGATCACCGCCGTGCTGCTGGCCGCCACGCTACTCGCCGCGATCGCCGGCGCGCTCTATGCCGCACGCCTCGCCACTCGCCGGCTGGTCGGTCCGCTGATCACCCTGTCCGACACCGTCGCGCGGTTGGTCAGCGAACCCGGCACGCCGCTGCCCGAGACCGATCGCCGGGACGAACTCGGCGCGCTGGCCCGCGCCATCGCGCAGTTCAGCCAGCAGGTCGAGGCCGCCAATGCCGAGAAGCACGCGACCACCGAGCTGATCGTCGAGACTGTCGGCTCCGGACTGCAGAAGCTGGCGAGCGGCGACCTCACCACCCATGTCGATGCGGACCTCAATGGTCCGTTCGCCCGGCTCAAGCAGGATTTCAATATCGCGGTGGACAGCCTGCGTACCCTGCTGGGCTCGGTGCACAGTGGTGCAGGGTCACTGCGCCGCGCGTCCACGGAGATCACGGCGGCTTCCGAAGACCTCGCCCGCCGCACCGAGGCCAATGCCGCGAGCCTCGAGACGACCACCGCCGAGATCAGCCAGATCGACGAGCGCCTTCGCACCTCGGTCCGGGCTGCGAGCGAAACGGTGAGCCGCGCCGACCAGACGATCGAGGCCGTTGGCACCGGCCGCTCGCGCGTCAGCAACGCCGTAACCGCGATGAGTCGCGTCTTGGAAAGCGCCAAGGGCATCGACGCGGTGATCGAAGGCCTCGACAAGATCGCTTTCCAGACTCGCGTGCTGGCGATGAACGCTGCGGTGGAGGCCGGACGTGCCGGCGAGGCAGGTCGCGGCTTCGCAGTGGTTGCCGACCTTGTCTCGGCGCTGGCGATGCGCGCAGAGGAGGAAGCCGGCCGCGCTCGCGACCAGTTGACCGTCACCCAGGTCGAGATCGGCACCGCGGTGGCGGCCGTCGAGGATGTCGACGGCGCGTTCAGCTCGATCTCGGAAAATGCCCAGACCGTGCACAGGCTGCTCGGCCAGGTGGCGGCAGATAACCGCGTGCAATCGGAATCGGTCTCGCGTCTCAGCGAGACGATCCGGGTGATGGACAATTCCACCCAGCAGAATGCGGCGATGGTGGAGGAGACCTCCGCCGCGGCGCGCAACCTGATGGCGGAGATCGGCCAGTTGGTCGAGCACGCCGCGCGGTTCCGCATCGAGGGCGGCAGCGCCGCGCCGGTATCGGCGCGGGGCACAGAGCCCGCGGCCTATGCATTGCCGGTGGCGAGCGTCGCCGTGGTCAGCGAGGCAGCGTGGGTATAGGGCATTTGCCGCAGCCGCCCCACCGCGCTTCCATCAGGGAGAAATCCCCGCGATGCAGGAACGACGCCTATCGTAATCCGAAACGCGCCTTTGCGGCATCCGTGAACGGCATGAAAATGCTGATCGCCGAGCCTTCGGGATCACGAACCTGAAAGGTGCGGTTACCCCATGGCAGCAGTTTGGGCGCATGCACCAGCGCGCACGTCCCGCTGAGCCGATCGACGACAGCGTCCACGTCCTCGACCATGAACTCCAGGATGGCGGTGCGATTGGCACCCGGCATCGCGCTGTTCTCGGCAAAGATGGCCACGGTTTCGGTGCTGCCGATGGCGAGCGTCGCGCCCGGGGTGACGATCTCGGCGAACTGCGGTGCGAGCCATTCGGCGGTCTGGCCCGTCACCAGCTCGTAGAATGCGACCATGGCGTTGATGTCGGCGGCGATAAGGCGGACGGAAGCGAATTTCATGATGGCATCCCGGTACGTGGCTTGCGGAAGCCGGCCTCGTATCGCACCGCTGCTGACAGCGTTGTGTCAGCAGGAGTCATCAATAGGTGCGTCGCGCCGATCGCCTTTTTCAAATCATCCAGCTTCTGCGGCGATCCACACGGCCGGTGACCGGCGCTGCCTTGGCCGCCGAGCTGGAGGTGTCGACGCGCACATTGTATCGCGACATTGCCGCCCTCATGGCGCAGCGGGTGCTGATCACCGGCGAACCGGGCTTCGGCTATCTGCTTGACGCAGACTACGACATGCCGCCGCTGATGCTGACCCAGGTTGAGTTGGAAGCAATCGTTCTGGGGGCGCAGTGGGTCGCCGGTCGCGAGGACCCTCTGCTCTCTCCCGCTGTGAACGCCCTTCTGGCGAAGATCGTCACCGTCGTTCCTGCCCATCTCCGGCCGTTCGTCCTGGCACCAAGCACGGGCGTCCCGCCGCGCCTTGCTCCCGTCGAGGATGTCGTGGACGCGGCGATGCTTCGGGATACGATCCGCGCACGGTCGAAGCTGCACCTCGTCTACCGCGATCAAAATGGCGCGCAAACCGAGCGAACGGTGTGGCCGATCCTCCTCGGCTATGCCGACGCAACTCGCATGCTGATCGCATGGTGTGAAGCGCGCCAGGACTTTCGCCATTTCCGTACCGATCGGATTGCGGCTGCTGAAGCCCTGGATGCGCGCATCCCACAATCGAAGGCGGATTTGCATCGAAGATGGGAAGCATGGCGCGTCATGCAGCTTTCCCGAAGCCGCTAGACCGATCCCCGGGGTACTACCGTTTTCGGTGGGCAGGCTATTGCCCCTCCCTCGTTCAGGGTGCCTGTCCGCGTTCCAGCTACCAACTGCATGTTCAGTCGGCGCGGTCTTTGACGCGGGCCCGCACGTGCCCCCAAGCGCTACGCCGAAAACAGATGCAGTGCGGCATATTGCAGGAGCATGATCGTCTTCCCGTCGCGGATTTCACCGGACTCGATCATTGCCAGCGCATCGTCGATGCCGATCTCGAACACCGCGATGTCCTCGCCCTCCGCCGCGATGCCGCCGCCTGCCCCGACGCGGTCTTCGGGTCGGTAGCGGCCAACGAAGAAGTGCAGACGCTCGGTCACCGAACCGGGGCTCATGAACGCATCGAAGACCTGGCGGACCTCGCCGACCTGAAAACCGGTCTCCTCCGATGCCTCGGCGCGGATGCGGACCTCGGGTTCGGCATCGTCGAGCAATCCGGCCGGCACCTCGATCAGCAGATCGTCATAACCGTTGACGAAGGCAGGGTAGCGGAACTGGCGGGTGAGCACGACCATGCGCCGTACGGGATCGTACAGCAGAATCGCTGCACCATTGCCGCGATCATAGGTCTCGCGCGACTGTCGCTGCCAGCTGCCGTCCTGCCGCTGAAATTCGAACACCGTCTTCTTGAGGACGTACCAATTGTCCGAAAGGGTGATGACCTCCGCCACCCGCACGCGATCCGCGATGCTCATGCCTGCTCCACTATGCTTGAAGGACCCGGGGCTGCTCCCCGCTGGACGCCGCCCCCATTTCCGTGCAGTATCGTGCAGAGTCAATGATTATCGTGCAATCGAGGCGTGGATGCTGACGACCGAGCGCAAGGCCCTGATACAAAGGATGCTTCAGCGGGACGGGCGGTTCATCGGCAAGGCGTTCAGCAAGGAGATCGGCGTGTCGGAGGACACGATCCGGCGCGATCTGCGCGAGCTTGCCGGCGAAGGCCTTTTGCAGCGCGTCCATGGCGGCGCGCTGCCGGCCTCGCCGGCAATGGCGGACTTTGCGGCGCGCGCGGGGCTTGCTTCCCCCGCCAAGGTCGCGCTGGGGCGGCATGCGGCGCGCCTGATCCGGCCCGGCCAGATCGTTTTCCTCGATGGCGGGACGACCAATGTGCAGCTGGCAAGGGCATTGCCCCAGGATCTCAGGGCGACCATCGTCACCCATAGTCCGAGTATCGCGGTCGAACTGGTGCGGCACCCGCTCCTCGATGTGCAGATCATCGGGGGGCGGCTGTTCAAGCATTCGATCGTCGCCACCGGTGCCGCGGCCGCCGATGCGATTTCGCGCATCCGCGCCGACACCTATTTCATGGGCGTGACCGGGCTGCACCCGGACCTGGGCGCGACGACGGGCGATCCGGAAGAGGCGGAGATCAAGCGCCTGATCGCGCGCCAGGCGGCCGAGACCATCGTCCTGGCCTCGCACGACAAGCTGGGGGCGGCGTCCCCCTACCGGATCCTGCCGCTGGCGGCGATCTCCACGCTCGTGACCGAGGCTGGGGTAGCGGCGGAAGTGCTGCACGGCTTCCACCCGCTCGCGGTCGAGACCATCGCGGTCTGACGCCCCTATTCCCCGAACGCCACGATCCGATTCCCCAGCCGCTCGGCTTCGGCGCGGTCATGGGTGACGAGAAGGATCGGCAGGCCGATGCCGTCGCGCAGGCGCTCCAGCAGCGCCAGGATTTCCTCGCGGCGGGCGCGGTCGAGCGAGGCGAGCGGCTCGTCGAGCAGCAGGAAGGCCGGGTCGGTAAGCAAGGCACGGCCGATCGCCACGCGCTTGGCCTCACCGCCCGAAAGCGTGCGCGGCCAGCGATCGAGCAGGTGCGCGATGCCGAGCAGACCGATCACGCGGTCCACGTCCACCGCCGCACCTTTCCGCCAGCCATAGAGCAGGTTGGCGCGCGCGCGCAGATGCGGGAACAGCCGCGGCTCCTGGAACACATAGCCGGCGCGCCGCGCCTCGGGCTTGAGGTCCACGCCCGCAGCCGCATCGAACAGCGTGCGCTCGCCCACCCGGATATGCCCGGCATCGGGGCGGAGCAGCCCGGCGACCATGTTGAGCACGCTCGACTTGCCCGCGCCCGAGGGGCCGAACAGCACCGTCACCCCGGCACCGGGCTCGACGCGGCAGGCGATCTCGGCATCGCCGAGCGTGCGGCGCACGTCGATGTCAAAGGACATGATTGCCCCTGCCCGTCCGCCGCGCGACCAGCTCGGACGCCAGCAGCGCGACGAAGGCGATCACGATTGACACCGCCGCCAGTCGCAGCACCTGCCCCTCGCCTCCGGGCACCTGCAGCGCCGAATAGATGGCGAGCGGCAGCGTCTCGGTCTCGCCGGGCACGTTGGAGACGAAGGAGATGGTCGCGCCGAACTCGCCCAGCGCGCGCGCGAAGCCGAGTACCAGCCCAGCGAGCACGCCCGGCAGCGCCAGCGGCAGGGTGACGGTGGCGAAGGTCCGCACCGGTCCCGCGCCGAGGCTGCGCGCCGCCTGCTCCAGCCTTTGGTCGACAGCCTCCAGCGACAATCGGATCGCGCGTACCATCAGCGGCAGCGCCATCACGCCCGCCGCGATCGCCGCCCCGCTCCAGCGGAACAGCACGGTCACCCCGAACCAGCGCTCCAGCAGCCCGCCGATCGGCCCCGCCGGCGCGAAGGCGAGCAGCAGCATCCAGCCGGTCACCACCGGCGGCACCACCAGCGGCAGATGGACCAGTGCGTCGAGCAGCAGCTTCCCGGGAAAGCGCCCCCGCGCCAGCAGCCAGGCGAGCGCGAACGCCAAGGGCAGCACCGCGAGCACCGCCACGCCCCCAACCTTGAGCGAGAGCAGGACGATGCCCCATTCCTCGGCGCTCAGCACGCCGCCATGCTCACAGCGGGGTGAAGCCGTAGCGCGCGAAGATCGCCTTGCCGCGCCCGCTCACCAGGAAACGGCGGAAGGGCTCGGCGTCGGGGCTGGCGGCGGTCTTGAGCCGCGCCACCGGATAGCGGATCGGCGGATGGTTCGCCGCGGGAAAGGTGCCCGCGATCCGAACCTTGGCGGAGGCGCGTGCATCGGTGGCATAGACGATGCCGAACGGCGCCGCGCCGCGCTCGACCAGCGCCAGCGCGGCACGGACATTCTCGGCGCGCACCACCTGGGGCGCCAGCCGGTCCCAGGCGCCGATCTTCTGCAGCGCGGCTTTGCCGTAAAGCCCGGCAGGCACCGCGTCGGGATCCGCCATCGCCAGCCGCGCCTGGCCGAGCGCGGCGAGCAGCGGCCCGGCGCGGTCGAGCGGCACGGCGCGCCGGCCGGTAGCCGCACCGGCGAGCACCAGGCGGTTGCCGAGAAACGCGACGCGCGTGCCGGGGGCGAGCTTGCCCGCCCTGTCGACCGCGTCCATCCACGGCTCGTCGGCCGAAACGAACAGGTCCGCGGGCGCGCCCGACTGGATCTGCCGGGCAAGCGCCGAGGAGGCCGCGAAGGACAGCACCGGCCGCGGATGCCCCAGCCGTGCCCAGGCATCGGCGGCGGCGTTCATCGACTCCTGCAGGCTCGCGGCGGCTAGAACCAGGGGCGGCCGCCCGGCAGCGTGGGCGGGAACGGCGAGCGTGACGGCGAGCGCGGCGAGTAGCCAGCGGCGAGTCGGGGCCGGCGAAACGGGCATGGACGCAAAACCTCCGGAGGAATGACGGCGCCCGGGTTCGCGGGTCGGCCGTGCGCTGTCAAGCGAGCCAGTCCTGCGGTGCACACAGGCGCGCCAGCATGCCGTAGCGTCCCACCACGGTGTAGAAACGATCTCTGGACGGATAACTCCATTTTCGCGTCGATCTCGCAACATCTCAGTTGATGTGGACCATAGGGCACGATTACATCGAACCGTGCACGCAGGGGCGCGTGACAAAAGGGGGATGGATGAAGGGCTTTACTAAGGCCGCCGCAATTGCGGCCGGCCTGTTCCTGTCCGCGGGTGCGGCACAGGCACAAGAACGATCGACGACCAAGCAGGGCTTCGAACTCCCCGCGAACAGCGGCAAGAAGATCCTGGTATTTCGTCCGTCGATCAGCGTCGGCGCGCAATCGACCGGCGGCATGTTCGAGCCGAACGGCGAATGGACCGAAAAGGCCAGGGACAATCTTCAGGCGGCGCTCGCCAAGGCGCAGGCATCGCTGGGCAACACCGTCATTGTCGCGCCCGAAGCCTATGGCGACGATGCACCGACGCTGCAGGAGCATATCCAACTCTTCGCCGCCGTCTCCGACGCGGTGATCCAGTACCAGTTCTTCGTCGGCAACCGCCTACCCACCAAGAAGCGCGACAACAAGAACGCCGTGTTCGACTGGTCGCTGGGCACGGGCGTGGCCCATCTGCCGGGCGCCAAGGATGCCGATTACGGCCTCTTCCTGTTCACGCAGGATGCCTATGGCTCGACCGGGCGCAAGATGCTGCAGGTGTTTGCGGCGTTCGGCGGTGTTTCGGTGCGGTCTGGCGTGCATAAAGGCTATGCCGGGCTCGTCGATCTGCGCACCGGCGATCTCCTGTGGCTGAATGCCGATGCCGAGATGGGCGGCGACGTGCGCGAGGCCGATGGCGCGGAAAAGCGCCTGCACCAGCTGCTCGAGGATTTCCCCGGCAGCACCGCGTTCAAGGCGCAGACGGTGGCGCAGGCGGCGGTGCCGGCGATCGCCCAGGCACCGACAAAGCCATGAGTCGCCGCCGGATGCACGCGTTTGGCGCCGGCATCGGGCTGCTCCTCGCCAGTCCGGCCGCGACGCAGCAGGCGGTGCCGCTCCCGCCGTACCAGGGCGTGTACCAGCCCAAGGGCGTCGACGAGATCGGTATCTGGCACGAGGCCGACGAGGAAGAGCGCGAACTTACCGCCTCCAGCCTTGTTATTCATGACGAGCGGCTGACCGGCTATGTGCGATCGGTGCTGTGCGAGACAGTCGGCGCGGACCGGTGCGGCGCGGTCCGGGTCTATGTGATCCGCGCGCCGCTGTTCAACGCAAGCATGATGCCCAATGGCACGATGCGCGTCTATTCCGGCCTCCTGCTTCGGGTCCGCAATGAAGCGGAATTGGCGACGGTACTTGGTCACGAGTTTGGCCATTTCGAGAGCCGGCATACCGTGACGGCATTCAAGGAACAGCGCTCCGGCACCGACGCCGTCGCGTGGATGGCGGTGCTGACCAGCTTCGCGGCGACCTACCAGAATGTGCGGAGCTTCCAGAATTTCCAGCTAGCCGTCTATGGCGGCCTCTATCGCCACGGTCGCGACGAGGAACGCGAGGCGGATCGTCTCGGCGTCGCCTATCTCAACCGCAGCCACCTCCGGCCACAGGAGGCTTCGGCCATCTGGCAGCACATGATGGAGGAGGCGGAGGCGTCGGCCAGTGCCAAGGGCCTCAAAAAGCCCAATTTCCGTCTAATCGCCTTTGCCGCGTCGCACCCGCCCTATGCCGAGCGCGCGGGCTATCTCGCCGCGCTCGCCGCACCCGACGGTGCGGACCGCGAAGACGGCGCCGACCGCTACCGCACCGCGCTCGCGCCGTTTCTCGGCCAGTTCCTCGACGATCAGATCAAGCTGAACGACTTCGGCGCCAGCGACTATCTGATCCAGAACCTGGCGACGACGGGCTGGACCGGGACGCTGTGGTGCAAGCGGGGCGACCTGTACCGCACCCGCGGCAACCCGCGCGACCTGATCGCCGCGGCCGAGTTCTATGCCAACGCGGTCAAGCTCGATCCTACGCTGGCGGAGGCGCATCGCGGGCTGGGCCTGTCGCTGATCAAGACCGGGCGCGCGAGCGAGGCGGTGGTGCCACTGCAAACCTATCTCAGCCTGCGCCCCGATGCGGCGGATGCGGGCATGATCAAGATGATGATTCCGGGGGAGTCCAAGTGATGAAGTTCAACACCCTGCGCGTGGCGCTCGCGCTCGCCGCCGTCGCCACCCTCTCCGTCCCCGCCAATGCGCACAAGCTGGCGGAGAAGGGCAAGCCGGTCACGGTCGCGGAGTCGACGCTCTCGATCACGCCGACGCGCGACTGGAACCGGCTGTCGGGCAAGCCCGGCAAGCATGCCGAGGCCTGGACGCTGGACGGCGAGCAGCTCGACGAAGTCACCTTCTATGCCGCGATCGAGCCCGGCGAGCCGCTGATCCGCGAGCGCAGCAAGAAGAAGGAGCCGCTGCCCAAGTTCCGCAAGGACATGCTGCTGGCCGAGGTGCCCGAGCTGCTGGAGCGCACCTACCGCACCGGCAAGGACGCCCGCGACTTCCAGCTGAGTGGCGCGACGCCGGGCACGTTCCTCGGCCGCGACGGCGTGACCTTCGCCTATCTGGTGACCGATTCCGACGGCCTCACCCGCAAGGGCGAGGCGCGCGCCGCGATCGTGGACGGCAAGCTCTACATGGTCACCTTCGATGCGCCGCGACTGCATTATTTCGACCTGCTCGCCAACGACGCCCGCGCGCTGATGGCCTCGGCGACGCTGTAAGGGGGCGACTTTCTCATCGGCCCGAGGCTAGGGCCGCCGCATAGAACCAAACTGCTCGTCATCCCCGCGAAGGCGGGGATCCATTGGCGCTGATGCTGCGGTTCCTTCCCCCGGCGCACAGGCGAATGGATTCCCGCCTTCGCGGGAATGACGACGGTTTGTGCGGTGGGGCTATACCGCCACCCGAACGCGGCAGCCGCGCCCCGGCGAGGGAGGCAACAAACGGACTACGCCCGGCGGGCGCGGATCGCACCGATCAGCCCACTTGCCGCAAGGTCGACGGGCCGGGCATCCTCCAGCGCCGCCGTCGCCGGACGCGCGGCAAGCGCACGGCGGAGCGGCAGGCGGCCGGAGCGTACCGCCGTGCGGCACAGTCGCCACCACAATCGCGAAATCTCCCGGTCCACCCGCGTCAGCGTCGCCGCATCGTGGCCCTGCTGCCCGAAATGCGCGCGGAGCACCGTGATCCCGTCGAACAGCCGGCGCAGCAGCGCGCGCTCCCCGATCGGCGCCTTGGCCATCACATAGCGCACCAGCAACCCGGCGATATCCGGCGCGTCCTCGCCCAGCAGCGCCCGGTGCCGCGCGTGGAGCAGCGCCTCGGCATGCGCGGTCATCGTACCGTTGAACATCTGCGAGGCGCCACCGGCATGCTGGCGGTACAGCGTCAGCACCGTGTCGATCTGGTCGATCCGGCCGAAGGCGCGCAGCCGGTGGTAAAGGTCGAAATCCTCGACATAGCGGCATTCGGGGCGCTCGAAGATCTCCAGCCGGCGTGCGGCCTCGGCGCGGAACAGCACCGAGGACCAGACCAACGGATTCTGCACCAGCATCAGCCAGTCGATCAGCCCGGGCGTGAGCGGCCGCACCCACTGCCCTGCCCGCACCCGCCCCTCGACGAGGCAATCGGTGGCGGTGCTGACCAGCACGGTCCCGGGATGCGCATCGAGCCAGGCGACCTGCCGCGCGAAACGTTCGGGCAGGCAGAGATCATCCTGGTCGAGCCCGGCGATGTAGCGCCCGCGCGCTGCAGCGAAGGCAAGGTTGCGCGCCACCACCGGGCCGCCATTGACCGAACTCTCGATAACGCGGATGCGCGGA
This sequence comes from Sphingomonas sp., assembly GCF_032114135.1. Taxonomy (GTDB): domain Bacteria; phylum Pseudomonadota; class Alphaproteobacteria; order Sphingomonadales; family Sphingomonadaceae; genus Sphingomonas. Next base: position 536,279 of record NZ_DAMCTA010000002.1, on the reverse strand, counting down.
TCGCCCCAGCCCCGCAGCAGCGCGACGGTTTCGTCGCGCGAGCAATCGTCCACCGCGACCAGCTCCCAGTCAGCGAAGCTCTGCGCCTGCAGGCTTGCCAGCGTTTCGGGCAGCAGCGCGGCGCCGTTGTACGTCGCCATCACTACCGAGATGATGGGCGTGGTCATGCCGCCGCGCGTGCCCGATCGGCGAGGATCTGGTCGACGATCATCCGGCCGATATCGTTCTGCCACAGCCACAGGCCGTTGGCCTTGCCGCTGAAGGTAGCCTCCCCGCCCAAGGGACCGTCGGGGACATGACCCGAGGCGAGCCCCAGGCCGTAGACGCCGGGCAGTACCCGCCCCTCGGCATCGAGCACGCGGCATTGCTGGTCGACCAGCCGGGGTCGCCCGGGATGGTCCGCCATCAGCGCGATCCGCGCGCCGTCGACGTCGTAGAGCGGTAGCGCGCGCGGGCGATAGCCGAGCGCGGCGATCACCACATCCGCCGCTTCGAGTTCGGCGCGCATTGCCGCGTCGTTATCGCCGGTCAGCCGGCACAGCGCCATGCGCGGATCGGGGGCGCGGCCGCCCACGCCGAGCATCCGCAGCACCAGCTCGCGCGCCTCCAGCCGGAAGCCGGCGAGGCGATAGACGAAGCCGCTGAGCGGACAGATGTCGTCGGGCCCGAAATCGGTGAAGCCATCGGCCCGCGCCTCCTCGGCCGAGCGGTAGAAGGGTCGCAGCGGCCGGCGATGGTAGAGCCGCAGCGCCCCCGCCCCCAGCGGCAGCGCCGGGCTCGCCTTGAGCAGCAGCACCGCGGCGGCCATCGCGCTGGTCGATCCGCCGACGATCGCGATACGGGGTGCGCGGACGTCGGCGAGCCGCGCGCGCAGCCGATCGAGCCCGCCGAGCCTTAGGAAATCGTCGCCCAGCAACAGACGGTCGCCGGCCAGGTCACCGATCGGGGCGCCCGCAATCACCTCCGCCGCGACCTGCGCGCGGTCCTGATAACCGCCGGTGGCGATCACGAGATTCGCGGCGCGCATCACGCGCGCATCGCCGGTGAGCAGGTTACGCACCCGCGCCGCCCAGTCGCCTTGCGGCGTCCGGCGGGCCTCCAGCACCTCGGATCGGGTCGCGACCACGCCGCCATGCTGCGCTACCAGTGCGCCGAGCCGCGCCCCGGTCGCCTCCAGCAGCGGGGTCGAGCGCGCCAGCGGTACGCCCAGCCGCCCGGCATAGAGCGCTACCTCGCGGGCGGCATGGTGGTCGGTCAGCGCGGCGATGTCGCCGTGCACATTGTCCTTCACCGCGGTGAGGAAGGTCTCGGCGGTGCTGTCAGACGTGATCGCATAGCTGCCGATCTCGCCGCGCCCGAGCACCGCGTCGCGCTCGACGATCGCGAGGCCCGTTTCGGCCAGCGTTCCCAGCTGGTCGCCCTTGGTCGCAGCGGTAAGCAACGCGGTGCCCGCCGGGCCGCCGCCGACGATCAGCGCCGAATGCACCGTCCGCCCGCGCCGCTCGACGCGCAGCCCGTCGAGCCCTGCGGTGCGGCAGGCGTCGACCAGCGCGGTGCAGACGGTGTCCACATCCGCCTCGGTCATCCCGTCGGTGACCGGCAGCGAGAGAATGCGCCCGGCGATGTCGTCGGCGACCGGCAGCGCGCGATCGATCACGCAACTGCTGCGGAACCAGGGCTGCTCGCCCAGATGCGGGCTGAAATACTGGCCGGCGCCGATCCCCTGCTCGGCCAGCGCCGCGATGATGGCCGCGCGATGCCCGGCAAAGGCGCGGGGCAGCAGCAGCGACTGGAATTGCAGCGCCGGGCGTGATCCGCGCAGCGCCTGGAACTGGAAGCCATGCGCATCGGCAAAGCCGCCCAGCCGCGCGCGATAGACGCGGTCCAGCGCGGCGCGATGCGCGGCAATGCGCTCCAGCTCCGCCAGCTTCGCGGTGGCGAGCGCGCCGAGCACCTCGGGCAGCTTGGCGTTGAACCCGGGCCCTTCCGCCGATCGCGCCCCGTCGAAGCCGAAATTGGTCATTCGCCGCAGCGTTTCGATCAGCGCGGTGTCGCCGCTATGGATCAGGCCACCCTCGGCGGTGGCGAACACCTTGGTGGCATGCATCGAGTAGACCACCGGGAACGGCGCATCGGTGCCAAACTGGTGCCCCGCCGCATCGATCGTGCCGAGCGAAGCCGCCGCATCCACCACCACGCCGATGCCGCGCGCGTGATACGCACGGTAGCGCGCCAGATCGAGGCTCGCGCCGAAGGTGGCATAGGGCACCACCACCGCGATGCGATCGCCATACCGGTCGAACGCCGCCGCCTCGGCATCGGCGCGCATCGTCCAGTCCTCGGGGTCGATGTCGCACAGCACCGGGGTCAGCCCGGCCCATTGCACCGCCTGCGCGGTCGCGGCGAAGGTGAAGGCGGGGACCAGCGCCAGCGCATCGCCCCCCGCGCGGGGGCCCGCGGCGTGGCGGATCGCCAGCATCAGCCCGAGCGTCGCATTGGCCACCGCAAGGCACGCGCCCTGCCCGCCGAACAGCCGCGCCCTCGCGCCCGTCTCGAACCCGAGCACCATGGGACCACCGTTCGAATAGGTGCCGCGCGCTTCGATCGCGCGGAGCGCGTCGGTCATCAGGCTCAACCGCGGCGGCTGCGGCGCGATCAGCGGCAGGCGCTGCATGGTCGTCTCTCCCGATGCCCCCCACAACAGGGAGCGGTGGCGAGCGACCATGGCAGCAGCGGCTTAGAAAACCGTAAAACCCCGGCTCAGTTCGCCGACCGCGCCGCCGACTGGACGTGGAGCGCCGGGAACACGTCCTCAATCGGCTTGCTGTCGGGCAGCACGTACACATAGCCGCCTTTGCCCTTGTACATCGGGCTCAGCAGCTTGGTGTAGAAGGCCGACGGCACGTTGATGCAGCCGAAGGTGATGCGGTTGTCATCGGGCGTCGGCGAGGCGAGCCGCTCGCGCCGCTTTTCCTTGCGCGCCGCCACGCCGGTCGGCACCGGGTGTAGCGCGACCGAAGTGTAATAATCCACCCACAGCACCCGCTCCTTGCCGACCGCGAGGCCGAACTTGGCGAGATAGCGCCCGGCGGGCGTGGTCTTCTCAGCCGGGCCGATCTCGGAGAGCTGCTTCGCGCCGATCCCCGGCGTCGCATCGTCGCCCGGGGCGATCCCGATCAGCACCGGCACCGCGGCAAGCTGCTTGCCGTGCGAATCATAGAGGAACAGCGCGGCCCCCGGCTTGTCGACGATCAGATAGGGCAGCCCGTGATTGTCCCCGGCCGAAGATACCCAGTCGTGCACGCGGAGCGTGTCTGCCGAGGGCTGGAGATCGGGGGCGGCGGGCTTGGCGGCAGCCGCCGCGGCCTTGGGCTTGGCGGGCGCGTGCTTGCCCTTCTTGGGCGCGGCCTTCTTCGGCGCGGCAGCCTTGGGCTTGGCATTCTGGGGGGGGACGGCGGCGGGGGGAACCAGCAGCGCCAGCCCGGCCAGCGCAAGTAAGCCTTGGATCATCGATACGTCGCTCACGAAAAAGGGCGCTCAACGGAAAAGGGTGGCCGCCCCGAAGCACGGCCACCCCCAACCCGCGGCCCGAAGGCCGATACGGCAGGCGCCGCTTAGTTGCGGGCGCGCTTGCGCGGCTTGGCGTTCTGCTGCTGGACCTGCTGCGACAGCGCCTGCTGCTGCTGGTCGAGCGTGTCGACGCGGCCGTTGATCTGGTCGAGGCGCTGGCCGTTCTGCTGGGCCTGGCCGGCAGCGGCCTGGGCCTGCGACAGCGCCTGCTTGGCGGTGCCGTCGGTCTCCTGGAGGCGCGTCTCGAGCGCATCGACGCGCTGGCTCACCGGGGCGATCTGCTCGCGGACGAACTTCTTGGTAGCGCAACCGCTCAGCGCGACGCTGCCGATCATGAGGGCCGCGAGGGGAGCAAACTTCATACCAGTACGCATAAACACACCTTTCACTCGTTAAGAAAACTTAAGGCCGAGCCACCAAGCCGGAGCAACGGGCCCGCAACAATCCCGATTCGGTCCGACTGTGCCGGATGTCCGTCGGGCCGAGCCGGGCACGGGGCGAAACGTTCCCGCGTCACCGTTTGCGCCGGGGCCTGGGGCGCTCGGCGAAGGGATCGCGCGGAATTCCGTCGTCGCTGGCCGCCGCTTTGGGCGCCCCGTGCTGCGCGTCGACGCAGCGCTTGAGCTCCGCCACCGCGGCGCCGCTGCCGTCGAGCGGCAGCCGCGCGACCGGCGTGGTACCGCGATCGATGTGCAGCGCCTTGGAGCCTGCAAAGGCTGTCGGGAATTTGGGATCGAACGCCGCGACGAAGCCCTGCTTGCCGTCCGCGACGATGCCGATCGCCTGGTGATTGGGGTAGCCGCCCTGGGTGAGGCGGAAGGTGAGCTTGAGCCGGTCCTGCGGGCGGATCGACCAATTCTCGTTGAGCACCGAGAAATGGTTGCTGCCGTCGCGGTCCATGCCGAGCAGCAGCGTGGTGCCGCCGGGCTGGTCGAAGCTGCGGCTGATGAAGCAGCCCGATCCGTCCTTGCTGGCGGCGACCGTCCAGTCGCCGAGCTGCTTGGCGGCATAGCCTTGCGCGAGCGCCGGCGCGGCGCAGACCAGTGTCGCCGCGAATCCCGGAATCCCCCAGCGGCGATACCGCGCTGGCAGGGAAAGACGGGGATGCGACACGTTCTGACTCACGCTGGAAACCATCTGATAAGGACGGCCCCATAACGTTGGTCTGCCGGAATGGTTCATTCGACAGCGGAACGATCCCGCGCGCGACACGCGGCGCGTGCCTCAAAACGGGATTCGCGGTAGAAGCGGCCATGGCCGATCCCCTCCCCACCCAGCCGCCCCGCACCGCCCCGACCGGCGCCCACGCAACCCTCCGCGTCGGCGACACGGTGGCGCTGGAGGCGCGGATCACGACAGGCGGGCTGGTGGCGGTGGCGGCGATCGTCTCGGCAGCGCTGCTGGGGTCGGCGGTGATCGTGCGGGCGGCGCGGCGTGGTGAGGGCTGAGGGGTAGCTTAGATGCGATCCGACCAGCTTGGTGCGGGGCATTTCTGCCATTTCCTGGCAGCATGCTGAATAGCTGTTACTGCCAGAAGCGGACGAGCCTTGTTCGGGCTGCGTAGCGGCATCAGGCAACCACTCCCCGCTCATACCAGCCCCGCGAGGCCTTTACGATCGAGACGACCGACAGCATCACCGGCACTTCCACCAGCACGCCGACGACCGTCGCCAGCGCCGCGCCGGACTTGAGCCCGAACAGCGAGATGGCGGCGGCTACCGCCAGTTCAAAGAAGTTGGAAGCACCGATCAGCGCCGCGGGCGCTGCAACGCACCAGGCTACCCCGAACCGGCGGGACAGCCAGTAGGCCAGGCCGGCGTTCAGATAGACCTGGATGAGAATTGGCACCGCCAGAAGCGCGATCACCAGCGGCTGCGCGACGATCGCCTCGCCCTGGAAGCCGAATAGCAGGACTAGCGTCGCCAGCAGCGCGACCAGCGCCACGGGACCAAGGCGCGCTAGCATCTGATCGAGCAAGGCCTGCCCTCCGCGCGCCAGCACGGTCCGCCGGATGAGTTGGGCGGCGATCACCGGCACGACGATGTAGAGCAGTACCGAAATCAGCAGCGTGTCCCATGGCACCGTCACCGACGCCACACCGAGCAGCAGCCCGACCAGCGGGGCGAAAAGGAACACCATCAGCACATCGTTGAGCGCGACCTGCGACAATGTGTAGGTCGGCTCCCCCTCGCAGAGGTTGGACCACACGAACACCATCGCCGTGCAGGGGGCCGCCGCGAGCAGGATCAGGCCGGCGATGTACGACGGCCCTTCGCCCGCCGGCAGAAGCGGTGCGAATAGCCAGCCGATGAATAACGTGCCCAGCGCCGCCATTGAGAAGGGCTTCACCGCCCAGTTGATGAACAGGGTTACGCCGACGCCCTTCCAGTGCTGGCGCACCGAGCCGAGCGCGCCAAAGTCGATTTTGAGCAGCATGGGGATGATCATGAGCCAGATCAGCACGGCGACGATCAGGTTGACCCGCGCGACTTCGGCTGCCGCGATCGACGCGAAGACGCCAGGCAGCAATTGCCCGAGGCCGATGCCGGCGACGATGCAAAGCATCACCCACAGCGTCAGATAGCGCTCGAAGGTGCCGATGCCGGGACGCGCAGGTGCAGCGTCGTGTTTGGCCGGAACCGTTGACATGGCGTCAGCGCACCCGTTCGCCAGCCGCATCCACGACCTGTTCGCCATCCTCCTTGGCAAAGGCGCCGCGCTGGGCGGTCGGCAACAGGTCGAGGACTGTTTCGGAGGGGCGGCACAGCTTCACCCCCAGTGGAGAGACCACCAGCGGCCGGTTAATGAGGATCGGGTGCGCCATCATGGCATCCAGAAGCGCATCGTCGGACAGCGACGGTTCGCCCAGGCCCAGCTCGGCATAGGGGGTGCCCTTCTCGCGCAGCAGGTCGCGTGCGCGCATCCCGGCACGGGCGATCAGTTCTACCAGCATCGCCCGTGAAGGCGGGGTCTTCCGATACTCGACGACATGCGGTTCGATGCCGGCATTGCGGATCATGGCGAGTGCGTTGCGTGACGTGCCGCATTCAGGATTGTGGTAGATGATGATGTCGACGGCCACGCCGCGTCCTTTCAACAGCAGGGGGTGAGTTCGGCGACGAGCGGCGCGCACAGCTCGGCGCTGCCCGCACAGCCATCCTTGACGAGGAACAGCGTCAGCGCGCGCAGGCCCGCCAAGTCGGCGCGATAGATGATCGAGCGGCTATGTCGCTCGGAGCGGACAAGACCGGCGCGCGCGAGGACGCCGAGATGCGCCGACATGGTGTTCTGCGGCACCTCCAGTTGGCGAGCGACCTCCCCCGCCGCCATGCCGATCGGCTCGTGCCGCACTAGCAGGCGAAACACGTCGAGGCGTGTTCCTTGCGCCAAAGCACCCAAGGCAGCGATTGCCGATTCGTCTTCCATATATCCAGCATAGTGGATATCTCAAGTTTAGCTAGTGATGTCGGATGGCTGATGTTCGCTCAACGAAAGTCGCCAGCAGTTGCAGCTTCTGGGGCAGGAGCAGCCAGTGCAGCAATTGATTCCTGATCCCTATCGCCGATTAGGTAACGGCCAATGGCGCTTTCCGCCCGAACGCTCGTTCCCACTCGCCGGTGGGAACGGCTTCAGTTAGCCGAAAGCGGCCACTCACGCCCTTAGCACCTCAAGGATTCCCCTTTCCTACACGAACCTATTTGGTTATATGCGCGGACATGAAGAACCGCTCGAACCCCGACTTCGTCGTGCCGGACTTCACGCCGGTACCCCGCAAACACCGTGTCGACGGCTGGACGCCCGAGCGGCAGCGCGCGTTCATCGCCGCGCTCGCCGTCACCGGATCGGTCACCGCGGCGGCGCGGTCGATCAACATGGCAAAGGAGGGCGCCTATATGCTGCGCCTCCACCCCGAGGGTGCCGGCTTCCGCGCTGCCTGGGAGGCGGCGCTCACCGCCGGGCTCGATCGGCTGCAGGACATCGCGCTCGAACGTGCGATCGACGGCGTACCGGTGCCGGTCTTCTACAAAGGCGAGCAGTGCGGCGAGAAGCGCTGGTACAATGATCGCCTGCTGATGTTCATCCTCCGCCACCGCAACCCCGAGAAGTACGGCGCCCCCGCCGCGCTGCCGCCCGGCACCCGCCATCCCGCTACGGTGGCGCGCGAGGAGGCCCCCGCCCCCTGCCCGGTCTGCACGCGGCGCAAGGCGGAATATATGGCGCTGGCGGAGCCCGACGCGAAGATGCCGGAGGAGATGCGCAAGGTCCTCGACACGCTGTTCACCCGCTATGCCGCCAAGGTGCGCAGCGAGCGCCAGCTGCGGCTGGAGGGCCGGATCGTCGCGGCCGACTATACGCTTCGCCAGCTCACCCATATCGAGCTTATCCTCGCCAATGCCGGCATGTCGGATGCGATGATCAGCTTGTTCACGACCGACTATGGCCCGCACGGCCGCGAGCAGGAATTCGCGCATCCGATGAGCGCGAAGCTCGACGCGATGCGCCGCAAGGTCTGGGCCGAATGCGGCGAGCCGGAGCGGCCGCCGCTGCCGCTATATGCGCGGTCGCCGGGCACCTCGACGGTGTGCGGCCCCGACTGGGACGAACGCCAGCGCGCACAATGCGACGCCGAACGCCGCATGGCCGCGGCGCAGGTCGAATGGGAAGCCGCCGCGCGGACGGACAGCTGGGAGGAATGGAAGGCGGCGCACGGGCGGTGACGCGGCGAACCCAAATTCCTCCCCGGCACGGGGAGGGGGACCGCGCGGCGCAGCCGCGGGGTGGAGGGGCCGCGCCGACAGGCGCGGGTCGGGTGGAGCGCGCAGGCACCCCGCCGCTGGCGCGGCGGCCCCTCCACCATGGGCTGGCGCCCATGGTCCCCCCTCCCCGTTCCGGGGAGGAATTAGAGGACCCTTATTCCTCGCCCATCCGCAGCGCGGCGATGAAGGCTTCCTGCGGGATCTGCACGCTGCCATACTCGCGCATCCGCTTTTTGCCTTCCTTCTGCTTGTCCAGCAGCTTGCGCTTGCGGCTGGCGTCGCCGCCATAGCATTTCGCGGTCACGTCCTTGCGCATCGCGGCGATCGTCTCGCGCGCGATCACCTTGCCGCCGATCGCCGCCTGGATCGGGATCTTGAACAGGTGGCGCGGGATCAGGTCCTTGAGCCGCTCGCACATGCCGCGGCCGCGGCTCTCGGCGGTCGAGCGGTGGACGATCATGCTCAGCGCATCGACCGGCTCGTTGTTGACCAGGATGCCCATCTTGACGAGGTCGCCGGCGCGGTAGCCGATCTGCTCATAGTCGAAGCTGGCATAGCCGCGGCTGATCGACTTGAGGCGATCATAAAAGTCGAACACCACTTCGTTGAGCGGCAACTCATAGGTCAGCTGGGCGCGGCCGCCGACATAGGTGAGGTTCTTCTGGATGCCACGGCGATCCTGGCAGAGCTTCAGGATCGGCCCGAGATATTCGTCGGGCATGTAGATCACCGCCTGGATCCACGGCTCCTGGATCTCCTCGATCCGGTTGGGATCGGGCATGTCGGCGGGGTTGTGGAGCTCGATCTCCTTGCCCTCGGCCTCGCCGGCCGACTTGGTGAGCTGCATCTTGTAGACCACGCTCGGCGCGGTGGTGATGAGGTCGAGGTCATACTCGCGCATCAGCCGCTCCTGGATGATCTCCAGGTGCAGCAGGCCGAGGAAGCCACAGCGGAAGCCGAAGCCGAGCGCGGCCGAGGTTTCCATCTCGAAGCTGAACGACGCGTCGTTGAGGCGCAGCTTGGAGATGCTCTCGCGCAGCTTCTCGAAATCGGCGGCGTCGACCGGGAACAGGCCACAGAAGACGACCGGCTGGACTTCCTTGAAGCCCGGCAGCGCTTCGGCCGCGGGCTTCTTGGCGTCGGTCAGCGTGTCGCCGACGCGGGCCTGGGCGACTTCCTTGATCTGCGCGGTGATGAAGCCGATCTCGCCGGGGCCGAGGTCGGGCAGCTGCTCGATCTTGGGGCGGAAGGCGCCGACGCGGTCGACCAGATGGGTCGTGCCGGTCTGCATGAACTTGACCTGCTGGCCCTTCTTGATCGTGCCGTCGATCACGCGGACGAGGATGACAACGCCGAGATAGGGATCGTACCAGCTGTCGACCAGCATCGCCTTGAGCGGGGCGGCGGGATCGCCCTTGGGGGACGGGATGCGCTCCACGATCGCGTCGAGGATCTCGTCGATGCCGATGCCGCTCTTGGCGCTGGCGAGCACGGCGTTGGAGGCGTCGAGGCCGATCACGTCCTCGATCTCGGCGCGGACCTTTTCGGGTTCGGCCGAGGGCAGGTCGATCTTGTTGATCACGGGAATGATCTCGTGGTCATGCTCGATCGACTGGTAGACGTTTGCGAGCGTCTGGGCTTCCACGCCCTGGGCCGCGTCGACGACGAGCAGCGCGCCCTCGCAGGCGGCGAGGCTGCGGCTCACCTCATAGGCGAAGTCGACATGGCCGGGCGTGTCCATCAGGTTGAGGACATGCCCCTTCCATTCCAGGCGCACGGTCTGCGCCTTGATGGTGATCCCCCGCTCCTTCTCGATGTCCATGTTATCAAGGACTTGCTCGGACATTTCACGGTCGGCCAGGCCGCCGGTGCGCTGGATCAACCGATCGGCAAGCGTGGACTTGCCATGGTCGATATGCGCGATGATCGAGAAATTGCGGATCTTGGTGATGTCGGTTGCCATGATTCCGCGCGCGTTAGCAGCTTGGAGAGAAAAGCCAAAGTACCCGATTGCACGGTGTCGCTAGGCCGTGGCGATCCATTCTGTTACGGACACGGTCGGGGGGCGGTCTTTTACCGATAGCGGACCGCCGGATTGAACAGGGAGGTTCTAGTAGGATGATGAAGCAGTTGCTCGGCGCCGCCGGAGCGATGGCATTGTGCGTGGGCGCGGTTCCCGCGCTCGCCCAGAGCAAGCCGACCAAGACGCAGCGCACGCAGGAACAGGCGGTGCAGGACGTGCCGCATTGCGCACGCAAGCTGGGCACGCTGTCGATCGTCGACGGCGACGATCCCCGCGGCTGGACGCAATACTCGCTGGCCCCGCCGCAGAAGCTGCTCAAGGTGCTGGTGCAGCGCTCGGGCTGCTTCAACCTCGTCGACCGCGGTTCGGGCCTGCAGGCAGCCGAGCTGGAGCGCAACATCGGCGGCAATCTCGGCCACCAGCGCGGTGCCAATCTCGGCCAGGGCCAGATCAAGGCGGCGGACTATGTGCTGGTCGCCGAAGTCCAGGCCTCGAACCGCAACGCGGCGGGCAGCGGCATCGCCGGTGCGGCGGGCGGCGTGCTGGGCGGCCCGATCGGCGGCCTGATCGGCGGCATCAAGTCGCGCAAGATGGAGGCGAACACCGTTCTCTCGCTGACCAACGTCCGCACGACCGAGACGATCGCGACGCAGGAAGGCTATGCCTCGAAGAACAGCGTGAGCTGGGGCGCGGGCGGCGGCGTCGGCTTCATCGGCGGTGGACTGGGCGCGGTCGGCGGCGGCTATGACAACACCGATATCGGCCGCATCGTGACGCTGGCGTTCATCGATGCCTATTCGAAGATGGTCAACGAGCTCGGCCTGGTGCGCCCGGGCGACGAGGGTACCGCGCAGGCGGCGCCGACCAAGACCTTCACCGCCCAGGCACCGGTGGCAATGCGCAGCCTGCCCGCTGCGACCGGCAAGGTGATCCGCACGGTACCGGTCGGGGCGATCCTCTACCCCACCGGCAAGAAGGACGGCTTGTGGTGGGAGGTCGCTGACGAGAACGACAATGTCGGCTGGGTGCTGAACACCAAGCTGGCACCGTCGAACTGATCGGGCGCAGACAAGAAAAGGGCCGCCGCGGAAGATCCCGCGGCGGCCCTTTTCCTTGCCCGTGACACCTCCCCTCTAGGGGGAGGTGCGACCGGTCGGGCTTACTTGAACTTGCCGCTCAGCGAGACGCCGAACACACGCGGCTCGTTGAGCACGGCCGCGCGATAATTCTCGATGACGCCCTTCAGGTTCTTCTCGCCGGTCAGGTTGCGGATGAAGCCCGCAATTTCCCATGCGTCGTTCTCGGCAGTGTAGCCGATCTTCAGGCCGCCTTCGAAGTTGCCGTTGGCGGTGAACTCCTTCGTCTTGTACAGGACGAAGTTGGTGTAGCCCTGCACATTCCAGTCGGTCTGGAGGAACAGCTTGCCGCCGATATCCATCGGGATGTCATAGCGGGCGTTGATGTTGAAATTATACTCCGGCGCGTTGGGCAGCGGATTGCCGTCGATCTTGGTCAGGAATACCGGCGAGCCGAACAGGATCGCGGTACGCGTCGGTGCCAGCACGGTGCAGGCAAGCGCGCCATTGAAGGCGCAGGTCTGCACCTCGACATTCTTGTCTTCGATCTTGCTGTGCAGCCAGCTCGCGCCCGCCTGGATCGACAGGTTGCGCACCGGGCGCCAGTCGAAATCGGCCTCTACGCCATACGCCTTGGCCTTATTGGCGTTGAGCAGGATACCGTTGCCGTTGATATCGTTGCCGTTCAGCTGGATATCGTCGACCGTGTAGTAGAAGCCCGACAGGTTGGCGCGCAGCGTACGACCGATCTGGCTCTTCACGCCCGCTTCCCACGACAGGATCTTTTCGGAATTCGCGGTCGAGAAGTCCGAATTGAACACCGCCGAACGACCCTGGATGGTCGGCCCGCGGAAGCCCTTGGCGACGCGCGCATAGATGCTCACGTCCGGGTCGATCTCGTAGCGCGCGCTCACGTCCCAGCTCGGCTGCGTGTCCGACAGGCGCGCATGGGTCCGGCCCTTATAGCTGGAGACGTTGTTCACATTGTTGGCCGTCTTCAGCAGATCGGTCGTCTTGGTATCTTCGGTCACCCGCCCGCCGGCGGTGATCGTCAGCTTCGGGGCAATCTCGTAGCTGACCTGCCCGAACACTGCCCAGCTGGTGTTCTGGTTATGCAGGCGCACCCAGTTGTTGGCATTGTTGTTCGGCGCGCTCAGGAAATAGGCGCGCTGGTAGAATTCGGTGATGTCGCGCGCATCAAAGTAAATCGCGCCGACCTGCCACTTGAGCGGGCCCGTTCCACTATTGGCGACGCGGAATTCCTCGGTCCACTGATCGAGACCTCGCACACGACCGAGCGACTCGCCATAGCCGGCATTGCCGAAATCGGCCGCCGCGCCCCCGTCCGTGTCGCCGCGGCTATAGCCGGAGAGCGTTTCATAGCCGGTGATCGAGGTCAGCGTGACCGGGCCCAGGTCCCAGTTGACGTGCACCGAGGCGCCGGCGGTCTTGTAGTTCTGGGGGTTGTCGGCGCCTTCGTCCCAGCGCGCACGGGTGAACTGCACGCCAGTGATCTGGTTCGAACCGAGCGGCAGCGCGCCGCGGCGGAACACGGTGGCCGTGCCGTCGTACCAGCGAGCATGGCCCGAGGCGAGGATCGACAGACTTTCGTTCGGCGTGGCAAGCAGTTGCAGGCGTACGTCACGCTCGTTGAATCCGCCGGCGGCGTCCTTGCGGCCGACGCGCGTGCCGTCGAGGCTCGGGCCGGTGTAGCTGTTGCCGATATAGTCGTCGCGGTGCTGGTAGAGCCCGGAGATGCGGAAGGCGAGCTTGTCCTGAATGATCGGACCGCCCAAGCCCGCGTCGACATTGACGCTGTTATAGCTGCCATAGCTCGCCGTGCCGCGGCCCTCGAACTGCTGCGAGGGACGGATCGAATCGAACTTGATGATGCCGGCCGTGGTGTTGCGGCCGAACAGCGAGCCCTGGGGACCACGCAGCACTTCGATCTGGTTGACGTCGAACACCGGGTTCGACTTCATCACGACATGCTCGAGGACGATGTCGTCCTGGATGATCGACACCGGCTGCGACGCGCCGAGGTAGAAATCGACGTTGCCGAGGCCGCGGATGTAGAAGCGCGGGAAGATGCGGCCGGTCGAGGATTCGACGTACAGGCCCGGCACCTTGCCCGAGAGCGCGAGCAGCGTGTCGTCGCCGCCGGCGGTATAGTCGCGCGCCTGCGACGCCGGCAGCACCGCGACCGAGAGCGGTACGTCCTGCTGGTTTTCCGGGCGGCGCTCGGCGGTGACGACGATTTCGCTCAGGCCGTCATTCGCCTGCGTATCCTGGGCGGAGGCGATGTCGGACGTGAACAGCGCGCCAAGGGCGGCGCCGATCAGCAGGCTGCGCTTGTCGCGCGCGAGATTAAGCATTGGTTTTCCCCGAATGGATATCTTGATCTTGTGCTTGAACGGCGCGCGGCGACGCAGCCCGGCATTTTGCCGGCTGTTCTTTCGACGTGATGCGAAGCCCCCCTTTGCCGTCGGGGGCGGCGCTAGGCCCGGATTGTGAACTTCCTGTGACGGAATCCAGGCGGCTACCGGTTCCTCACATCTGTTGCCCAAAAGCCTCGATTGCGGCGTGTGCGGAGGCGGCGCGCGCCTCGCCTTCTCCCCGCACCAGCGCCCATCGGACTCCGCGGCGATCTAGCTCGGCCCGCGACAGGGCGAAGAAGCGCTGTCGCAGTTCACGCGTGCCGAACAGCCGGGTGCCGTCGGCCACCCACGGCAGATCGATGTCGAACAGCAGATAGAGGTCCGCCGTCCCCTGCCACGCATCGAACCACGGATCGCGCGTGCCGAACAGCATGTCCGCCCACACCGCGGTCATCAGCGGATCGGTATCGAGGATCAGCGGCAGTGGCGCCGTCTCCAGCATCATCCGGGTGCCGGCGTCGTGGGTCTTGGCGATCTCGACCAAGTCCCGCATCGTAAAATCGGTGCCGCGCGCTTCGGCATATTCGCGGCCATATTCGTCGAGCACAGTGCCGCCCAGCGCCTGGGCTAGCCGCGCGGCAACGGTGGTCTTGCCGGTGCTTTCAGGACCGTGAAGACAGATGGTACGGGGATTCATGCGCGGGCCTTGGTCCAGTCGATCGCTCCCCACACCGAAAGCGCGAGGAAAAGGCAATAGAGCCCAGCGGTCAGGTAGAGGTCCTTGACCAGAAACAAGGGGATGGCGAGCAGGTCCACCGCGATCCACAACGGCCAGCATTCCCAGGCGCGGCGCGACTGCAGGATCTGGGCGACAACGCTCAGCACCGCGATGGTCCCATCCCACCAGGGAAAGGCGGCGTCGGTCAGGCGATGCATCAGCGCCCCCCAGCCGAGCGCGGCGAACGCGGCACCGGCGCTCCAACCGAGCCGCGCGCGGCTGCCCAGCCGCACGACCGGCACCTCCCCAGCGACTGCCTTGGCCTGTCGCCAGTTCCACCAGCCATAGCCGTTGACGATGAAGTAGAATCCCTGGAGCAGCGCATCGCTGTACAGCCGCTCACGCAGGAAGATCAACGCGTAGATCGACACCATCGCCAGCGCGAACGGATAGTTCCACAGGCTGCGCCGCACGACCAATGCGACATTGGCGAACCCCAGCAGGGTGGCTACGGCTTCGATCAGCGACATGGGGGCCGAGGCTTATCGGTGCGCCGGGCAGCGGTCGAGAGCCGCAAAGGGTGCGATGCAGAAAAAATGCACGCCCCTGTCTTTTTGCTGCAACGAACCGCTTGACGGCTCGGCCAACCCACCCTTATAGGCGCGCCTCCAAGCTCAAGCCGGTCTGCTCCCGAAAGCATTGTAGACCGGACTCCGTCGGGGAGTAGCTCAGCCTGGTAGAGCACTGTCTTCGGGAGGCAGGGGCCGGAGGTTCGAATCCTCTCTCCCCGACCATTACTTGCATTTGGGATACAGCGGGTGACCTTCGGGTCGCCCGCTACCCTTTTATCCCCCAGACCTGCCGCTGGCTGCGCGCCTCAACTGCCCTCCAGCGGCATCAGGATCAGCGTAATCCGGTCATGCCCGACGGCGATGTCGAGCGTCTCGCCCGCCGTCACTTCGATCGGCGCCGGGAAGCTGTGCAGCACCTGCAGCCAGCCGCCGTCGTGATAGCCGCTCGGATGGTTGTGGAAGGTCACGCCGTCCCACAGATCGATGTGCATCCACTGGACGATACCGATCGCGCGTCCGCTCGCCGTGACGGGAATGCGCAGGCGCGCGAGCGTCGCGTCGTGCTTCTTCTCGGTCAGGTCCAGCCGCATCAGCTCCAGATCGTCGGACAGCCGCTGCCAGCCGGTCATCGTGCCGTGGATCGGCAGGCGCTGCGGCGCAAAGGCGGTGAAGGCGGAGAGATCGAAGCCAGAGACCCCGCCGACAAAGGCATAGGCGGCAAGGTTCTCGCTCGCCACCAGGCAGCCCATCGCGGTGGCGGCGCGCGGGATGACGATCGCACCCGGCGCGAGCAGGCGACGATGCGCGTCTTCGAAAGTATCGAGCACCTTCTCGGTCAGCAGGTCGCTCGAAAGGATTTCGGAGACCAGGATGTCGGCAGGCGCGTCGAGTTCGGCGCCGATCGCGAGCTCGGTGGAGGGCTTGGCATGGACGGTGATGCGATCGGCATAGCCGTTATCGGCGACGATCGTCTGCGCCATCTCGGCGATCAGTGGCTCCATCTCGCAAGCGACGACATTCCGCGCCCCGGCGCGCGCCGCCATCAGCGACAATAGCCCGCTGCCCGCACCGATATCGAGCACCCGCGCGTCGGGGCCTGCGACGGCGATCGCCGCCGTGATCGCCGCTTCGAATGCGTCGTTACGCGGCGCGTCGTTCATCATCGGGATGTGCCAGAAGGGCACCGCACCCGAGCCGAGGCGTCGAACCTGATGCCGGAGGTGCAAATTGTCCGGCTGGAGCGCGAGCGCGCGTCGGAAAAGGTGCAGCGCCTCCTGAGTGCGCCCTACATCTGCCAGCACGACCGCGAGGTTGCCCAGGGCGGTGGGATTGTCGGGATCGAGTGCGCAGGCGCGTTCGAGCGGCGCAATTGCTTGATCACTGCGACCGAGCCAGTGAAGCGTCAGCCCCTTTTCGTGCAATGCGACCGCGTGGTCGGGGTCGATCGCGAGCAATTCGTCCCAGGCGATGAGCACATCTTCAGGGCGGGAGAGCCGCCCGAGCAGCCCGGCGAGCAGGGGCAGCACCTCGGTCGATCGATAACCGTGCGCGAGCGCCGCGCGATAGCGCAGCTCGGCCGCCGCCAGGTCCCCCCGCTCGTGCAACGCCATTGCCTCGGCGAGTGCGGTACGGGCCTCGGTCAGGCGATCGGGGGACTCGAGGTCGGTCACGGGAACATCCTTAAGCATTGGTTGCGATGCGGGTCGCTCGGGATAGGTGTTCGCGGCGCCGGGGGATAGTCCTGCGTTTGCCCTTAAGCCGCTCCTCGAAGGGGAGGCTAGAAAAGCGAAACGCCGCCGACCTGGGGCCGACGGCGTCGCTTACTCCACCTTGCTGCCAACGCGTCAGAACTGAACGCGGCCGCCCAGCGAGAAGACGAACGCGCGCGCATTGCGCAGCTGGCCCTGGGTCAGGATCGTCGATCCTGCGGCGATCGTCGCCTTGTCGATCGGCGCGTTGGCGAAGTCGACATAGTTCGCCGCGGCATCGAGCACGATGTTCTGCGTGATCGCATAGGAACCGCCGCCACCGAAGTTCCAGCGATTGGCATCGGGCACGCGCGCATCGCGCTGGCCGTCCTGGGTCGGCGTGGTCGCGCGCTGCGCACCTGCGCGCAGCGTCAGCGCGGGCGAGACCATGTAATCGACACCCGCCGCATAGCTCCAGCTTTCGCGGTAGTTCTCCGGGATCGCCTGGTTCAGCGGCGCGCCAAGGCGGATCGCGTCGAACTTGTCCCAGTTATAATGCACCACCTGGCCGTTGAGCGTCAGCTTGTCGGTGGCGCGCCAGCGCAGGCCGGCGATCTGCTGCGCGGGCGTGTAGAAGTCCGCCTGCACGTTCGACAGCGTCATGTTGTTCCGCTGGAGCGGCCCGACGAGCCCGCTGACCGTCAGGTCGCCCTTCAGCTTGTGGCGGATGGCAGACTTGTAGCTGAAGCCCGCGGTCACCCGGTCGCTGTGCATCTGGAAACCGGCGCTCCAGCCCACATCCCAGCCGTCACCCTTCAGTTCCTGAAAGCCGTCACCCAGGCTGGCAGCCACGTTGGGCAGCGCGTTGCTGAGGCTGGCATCGGTATACTCGACATTCGCCGCCGCGCCGACACGCAGCCAGTCGGTCACCGACACCGCAATCGAGGGCTGGATGTCGACGGTGCGCAGCCGGGTCTTGTCGGCGCTGTAGCGCGCCCAGCTGCTCGACGAATAATCGGTCGTGAAGCTGTAGGGCGACGTGACGGCCAGGCCGAGCGCGACACGGTGACCGAGCGGCAATGCAATCGCGCCCGAGGGCAGCACGCCGTTGTTGATGGGGTTGCGACTGGTGCTGTCGCCGCCGATCGCGGTGAAGGGCTGGCCACCCGGGCGCTGAATCCGCGTGCCCGTATCCACCACATCACCGCGCGGCAGGATCGCCGCAGCGTTGAGGTTCACCTCGACGCGCTGGGCATCGGCGATCGCGGCAGGGTTCCACCACAGCGAGGCCGCGCCGGTATCGGCGACTTCACCCGAAAAGGCGCGGCCGGCGCCGCGCGCCGATTGTTCCTGCAGGTAGAAGGCTTGGGCATGGGCGGCACCGGCAAAGCCGGCGCTTACCGCCAGCGTGGTACCGGCGGTGAGGAGGAGATGCAGTTTCTTCATGATTTTTCTCACGCTACTGGGATTCGTGGATGGCGCAGCGCGCAGCGTCAACGAACCCGGGTCCAGGTCTGGGTACGGCAGAAAGGCTTGAACACGCAGCCGCGCAGCTTGAGCTGGTCGGCGCCCACTAGGGTGATGTCGGCAGTATAGGTCTTGCCGTCCTCGGCATTGTAGATCTTGCCGCCGCTCCAGTTGCCGCCATCAGCGGTGAAGCCGCTAAGGATCTGCATCCCCTTCAGCGGACGATTGCGCAGCTGGGCGTTAGAATTCTTGGTATCGCGCAGATCGGGATTGGTGCGCAGCGCATCCGAGGTGAGGATGCGCCCGCAGACCGACGAACCGCAGCGCTGGATCTCGACGATCGCGTTGCGCGTTTGGGTCTTCCAGCGGCCCTCGACACCCTCTCCGGCTTGCGGTGCTGCTACCAGCATCGCGGCAAGCAAACTTATCCACATACTTGTTTTTCCATTATCGCTTGTTCCCGCCACGACGCAGCCGCAGCGAGGACAGACATGGCGTATGTTTACGTTCCAGCCTCTCCTGGGCGGGAACCATACCCATTCCTCAAAGTTCCGCAATAACGGGTGTGTTTCCGGAAATTTCAGGCGGTGCGGCGGCGGTGGGCGATCCGGCGCGCGGTTTCGATCGGCGCGGCGAAGGAGGTCCCCGTGCCGGTTACGGCCCGGCCGTCTGCCAACGCGGTCGGCACGTCGACCCCGCGCTGCCAGACATACAGATACCCCTGCGCCTGCGGCTCAGGCCGGTTGGTGCCCGTCCAGGGCTGCCCGGCGGCATCCAGCGCGCCGACCAGCACCGCATTGGGGAAACCCTGCCGCGCCATGGCGAGATTGCCCGGATGGGCCAAGCCATTGTTGCCCGCCGCCAGCACCACCACGATCCCCGCCGATGCGGCATCGTGCACGGCCGCCGTGATTGCGGAATCATCCGCGAGGGCCAGCGAAATGTTGATGGCGTCTACCTTCAGGTCGATCGCCTTGCGTATCGCGGCGACGATAGGTCCCGCGCTGGGCTGACAAGGCGGATTGGCCCCCGGGCGGCATCCCGCGGGATCGTCGATCCGCAGCGAAACGATCGCCACCGCGCCTGCCGCGGCGCGGCTGAGGATGGTGGCGACCATCGTGCCATGGTCGTAGCGCGGGCGGAAGGCGGGGCGGTCGCCGCCCGCCATGTCATATTCCGCGACCAGCTTGCCATGAAGCTCGGGCGTTTCCGCCACCCCACTGTCGATGATCGCGACACGCGGCGCCATTGCCGGCGAGCTTCCCGCCACCGCTGCAAACAACGCCATCCCCAGCAGGCCCATGCCCACCTCCGCCCATCTTTGCCCAACCTTTCGGCACGCTAGGCGGCAAGCGTTAACAAGAACTTCATCACGCCCTAGGGCTTGCACCTAGTTCGGCTGCGTGGCACCGGCGGCAAGATCGGGGAGCAGCGAAATGTCCAAGGCCACCCGCGCCACGCGGATGCTCGAAGCGGCGGATATCGCCTTCACCGTGCACAGCTATGCCTATGACCCAGACGCCGACGCGATCGGGCTCCAGGCGGCGGAGGCGCTGGGTGAGCCGCCCGCGCGGGTGCTCAAGACGCTGATGGCCAAGGTCGACGGCAAGCCGGTGCTCGCCATTCTGCCATCGGACCGGCAGGTGGCGATGAAGAAGCTGGCCGCCGCGATCGGCGGCAAGTCGGCCGAGATGATGAAGCGGGTGGATGCCGAGCGGCTCTCGGGCTACAAGGTCGGCGGCATCAGTCCGTTCGGGCAGATGAGGGCGCTTCCCACCGTGATCGAGGAAACCGCTGTCAGTGAACCCTATGTCTTCATCAATGGCGGGCAACGCGGATTGCAGCTGCGCCTCGCCCCGCAGGATGCCGCGGCAGTACTCAACGCCAAGGTGACCGGGATCATCGCCTAGGGTCAGAGCGGCTGCGCATGCCGCGCGGTTTCCTGCAGCAACGCGACGACATGCTCGAGCAGCGCCGGCCTCCCCTTGGGGCCCTGCACCACTCCCGCATGGACATAGGCATGAACCTTGGCGCGCAATCGCGCCTCGGCGCGCAGCCGCATCCAGTCGCTCGCCGGACCGCCCCGGCCCGGACTGCCGGCGCTCGGCAGCCCCGTCGCCGCGCCGCGTACCAAGCCGGTGAGGGCGACGCCGCCCGCGGCAGCCCAGTCGCCCAGTTCCTCCATCATGTCCCGCATCAGACTGGCGTCGACCGGCAGCGGCTGCCATTGGAGATGGTGATAGGCGATCGGCGCCAGCGCGCGATCTGCCTCCTCGATCACCCGCCGCGCCAGCGGGTCGGCGACCTGGCGCACCACGGGCGCGATGCGGGTGGCGACGAAGCGGGTCTGCTCGATGAGCCCGTCGCGCCAGTCGGCCTGCGAGAGATCGGCGTCGAAACTCTCGACGAGATCGCCGGCGGCCTGCTGCAATACGGCACGCGCCATCGCAACGTGCAGGTCACGCCAGCGACGAATGTCGCCGCGGCCGAACCAACGCATCAGCACCATGGGAAACGCGCACGCATCATCGGGCGATCAGACCAGAAAAGCCGGGCAATCTCAACGCCCGGTACCGAAGGCCGGGACGCCCGGCGGGACCGCCGCATTGCGCCAGCGCCCGACCGGCACCGTTTCCACCTTGCCGTCCCTGGTCCGCCGCCGCTGGATCAGCGTGGCCTCCTGCTGCGCCGTTCCGCCGATCGTCGCGCGGGTGCGCACCCAGAAGCTGCTCGACTTGAACGAGGTGCCCCAGGGCAAAGTCGCGTGCTGGTCGTCAAGATCCTTGAGCGTCAGGAACCCCTGCCGCGCGCGCACCTGCACCAATCGGCTGGCGACCAGCGGATCCTTGAACAGCATCGCCATCAGCTCGGGCTCGGCTGCGTTGAGGTTGATGGTGGTGATCCCCGGTAATGCGGTCACGACCTTTTCCAGCCGGTCCGCGACCTTCGGATCCAGCCCGGCGAGCCGCAGCGGACGGAGGTCGGTGACCGGCCCCTGCAGCCGGACATATTGGATCGCGGCAACAACCTGCTCGGGCGGCATCTCGATCTCGTTGGCGATTTCCTGCAGCAGCACGACGGCGCCTGCCTCGCCGCTGCGCACGGAATTGATGTTGAAGCGCCCTTCGGCGTCGCCGATCGCCAGGTCGAAGGTACCACCTTCGATCGGCGCGCCGGTGGTAGCGATCTTTGCCCAGGGCTCGCGCGCATGATCGACATCCCCCGCCGTCTCGCCGTCGCGGCGCAACGCCACCAGCGCCGAGAGTTCGCCCCCGCGCACGATTGCCTGCGCACGCGCGGCCTCTCGCATGCGAAGGCCCCGATCGAGCGCCAGTTCCTCGCGATCGATCATCAGCAGCACCAGCCCGCTGGCGATGGCGACGAACATCAGCACGTTTACCAGGATCATGCCGCGCTCGTCGTCGCGGATCGGGCGACGGCTCATTGCGGCGGCGGCTCCTGCGCGCGCAGCGGCAAGGTAATCACGCGGTGGAGCGCCACCGGCGTGCCGCCTGGCCCCGCTGCCTGCACGTCGAGCGCGATGGCGCGCGGCCAGCGGGCCTTGGCCTCGTCGCTGTCGTCCACCGGCCAGCGATCGATCCAGGCACCGTCCCAGAAGCGCCACCGCGCGGTGACCACACCCGGCAGCAGCAACTGGGGCGCGGGCGCGGCACGGACCAGCGTGCTACCCGCCACCGCATAGCGCACCGTGGTTGCGGTGCCGCCGATGCCAGGCGCGCTGCGCACGAAGGACAGGCGCCCCGCCCCGCCTTCGATCGGGCCGCTCGCAACCTGATCGAGATCGCTGGTCAGCACGAACATCGTTCGCTGGAGCGCGGCCAGCCGATCGAGCCGCGCTTCGGTGCGCCCATTGACCCGGAGGATGCCGTCGACCAGCGCCAGCCCCGCCACCGCGATCAGCGCGAACAGCCCCAGCGAGATCATCAATTCGATCAGCGTGAAGCCGGATTCGCCGGCTTCGCTGCGCTGAGTCACGATCCCGAACTCACCGCGACGCTGGTATAGCCGTCGCGCGAGGCGACCACGATCGCGAAGTCCCGCGCCACCGATCCGTCGGTGCGGAAGCGCACCGGCCCGGTGACGCCGTGAAAGCCCTTGGCATCGACCAGCCCGTTCATGTTCAGCGCATTGGCCTCGCGCAGCTTGTTCGCCACGCCCGCTGCGTCATAGGCGAGCGCGGTAATCGTGCCGGGATCGCCGCCGTTTTTCGCGGCAAAGGCTTGGGCAAAGGACGAGAAAGCACCCGGATCGGGGCAAGCGAGCCATGCGCCGTCCAGCGCCTCCAGCGAGTCCGGGCGATTGTCGAGCCCCTGCAACGTGCCGAGCAACTGCACCCCGCTGCCCTTCAATGCGCGCGCGGCAGCGAGTACGCCTTCACCGCTGCCGGGCAGCAGCACCGCATCGGGCGCATCGCCTGCCTGAGGCAGTGGCTGGCCCGGCTTCACCGGGAGCACGCGGAGGCTGATGCCGATCTCGCTCTCCATCCGCCCGGCGGCAAGGCTTGCGGCCGCGCACCAGGGCGATCCGTCGTCGATCATCACCACGGATCGTACCCCGCGCGTCCGCGCATAGCGGAGCACTGCGCTGGTCACTTGCGCGGCGGTAATGCCGAAGATCCACACCCCCGGCTGGCGCAGTACCGAATCGTTGCTGAAGGAAAGGACCGGCACGCGGTTCGCCACCGTGCTGCCCACCGCGGGCACTTCAGCGGCGCTCAACGGCCCCAGGATCAGCGCCGGATGGCGGCGCAGCGCTTCGGTCGCAGCGCGCGCCGCTCCCTCCGCCGTACCCTCGGTATCGAAGGCAAAAACGAATTCCGCGTTTTCCGCGAGCAACGCAGCCTGCTGCATGCTACGGCCCAGCCCCGCCCGCGGTCCACTGAGCGGGAGCAACAGGGCGATCGGACGCTTGTCCTTCTTCTCGCCCGCCCATGCGTTGGAGGAAAGCGATGCCGCGGATAGGACGAGGCCCGAGGGCAACAGCCGCAGCAGGGACCGACGGTCCATTGCGAACTCCGGATTCAGCGAATGAGGCACGGCGGCGTCTTATCCTCTTCGCCGGGCTGGGCATAGGGGCCTACGCACTAGCGATGCTGGCCACCGCACCGGCGAGCCTGCTCGTCCGAAACGTGCCTTGGCGCAGCGGCGTGGCGGGGACGATCTGGAACGGGGAAGTGGGCGTAGCCGGGGGCAGCAAGCTCGAATGGCAGCTGGCACCTTTGCGCTCGCTGACCAGCCTGGGGCTGGCGGCGGACTGGAAGGCGACGGGGCAGGATACCGATCTCGGTGGCCGCGCGCTGGTGCATCTTGGGGGCCGGACGGTACTCGATCATGTCAGCGGCGCAGCGGATGCGAGCCTGCTTCAGGCGGTTCAGCCCAACCTGCCCTTCACCTGCCAGCTGGTGATGCAGGTGGAGATGGCGCGGATTGCGGTAGGCGGCGGCAGCCAGATGATGGACGGCAAGGTGACCACCGATCCCGGCAGCTGTCGTCCCAAGACTGGCGGCGGGTCGACCGCAGTGCCCGCGCTGCTGCTTACGGCCGAACATGTCGGCCCGCGCACGACGATCCGGCTAACCCCCGCGGCGCAGCGGCGCCAAGTGCTGTTGGATGCCGTGCTGGGCGAGGACGGGATGCTGGACCTCGGGATGAGTAAGGACGGCGCGGCGGCTCTGCCGTTCGTAGGGTTGCCGGGCGGCGCAAGGATTCAAGGCAAGATGTGACCTAAAGCCGACTTCTAAAAACCCTCTCCCGCCTGCGGGAGAGGGTTGGGTGAGGGTGAGTCGTGCACTTCGGGCAGTGCGGCCGGTTGCAACCGGATCCCTTCGAGAACGCCGTCGAGATTCTGGAGGACATCGACGTTCCAGAACCGGATCACCCGATACCCTTGCCCTTCCAGCCACGCAGTTCGGGCGCGATCCGCCTCCTTGCCATGCTGGCTGCCGTCGAGCTCGATGACCAGCCCCTTCGCCGCGCAGAGGAAATCCACGAAATACGGGCCCAGCGTTGCCTGGAAGCGGATCTTGTGGCCGTCGACCTGCCGGTTCCGCACTCGCGCCCATAGCGCCCGTTCGGCGTCCGTCGCATCCCGGCGGAGTGTCCTCGCATGTGGGTTCGTGGGACGTATCGTGGGCATCTCGTGTCGCCTCCCCCTGGCACCCTCACCCAATCCTCTCCCGCACGCGGGAGAGGGCTATCTCACACCCCGACCAGATTGTTGAGGTTGATGATCGGCAGCAGGATCGCGAGCACCATCAGCAGCACTAGCCCGCCCATCACCAGCAGCACCAGCGGCTCGACCAGCGCGACCAGCGTCGCGACCAGCGCATCCAGCTCGCGTTCCAGCTCGCCCGAGGCGCGGCCGAGCGCGGGCGCGAGCTTGCCCGAGCTTTCGCCCGAGGCGACGATCGCGACCAGCATCGAGGGGAAGATCTCCGCCTCCTGCATCGCCGCGCGCAGGCTGATGCCTTCGCGCACCCGCATTGCCACGCCCATCGCCTTTTCGCGGACGAAGTGGTTGGGTGTCACCGCAGCGGCGGCGTGGAGCGCCTCGACCAGCGGCACTGCGCTGCCCACCAGCGTCGCCAAGCTGCCGGCGAAGCGCGCGGCATTCATCTGCCGGCTGAAGCGGCGGAACGGGCGGCGCTCGGCGAAGAAGCGGTGGACGCGCAGCCGGTTAGCCGGCACGCGCAGCCAGCGCCCGAACCCGACGATGCCGAGCCCGATCGCGATCAGCAGATACAGCCCGAAGCCCTGCAGGAATGCACTGATCGCGATCAACGCGCGGGTCAGCAGCGGCAGATCGGCGCCACGCGAGACGAACACCTTCACGATGTCCGGCACGACATAGACCATCAGCAGCACCATCATGCCGAACGACACCAGCGCCAGCAGCGCCGGGTAGAGCAGTGCCAGTTGCAGCTTCTGGCCGTTGGCCTGGCGATTCTCGACGAACTCGGCGAGATGATTGAGCACGTCGGTCAGCCGCCCCGAGGCTTCGCCCGCCGCGACCGAGGCGCGATAAAATTCGGGGAAGGCCTTGGGATGCTGGGCCAATGCCGCGGCGAAGCTGCGCCCGTCGAGGATCGCGCCGCGCACATCGAGCAGCAGCGAGCTGACCGCCGGCTGCTCGGACTGGCTGGCGACGAGGCGCAGCGCCTCCTCGATCGCGATGTCTGAGCCGACCAAGGTTGAGATTTGCCGGGTGACGGTGGCGAGCGCGCGGGCGCTAACCCCACTGCGGCCGAAGCGCGGCAGGGTGATCGATCCGATCGAACGTCCGCGCTCGGCAGCGGGTTCGACCGAGAGCGGCAGCAACGCCTGCTCGCGCAACAGCGCGCGCGCGGCGGCGGGGCTGGACGCCTCGATCACGCCGCGCTTGGCGGCGCCGCTGCGATCCGCCGCCCGATAGGCGAAGGCGGGCATCTACATTCCTCCCCAGTACGGGAAGGGGGCCCATTCGCGCCAGCGAATGGTGGAGGGGCCGCCGCGGAACGCGGCGGTATCCCACAGGTTCGACGCATACCGCGCCGCGCGGCGCGGCCCCTCCACCATGCTACGCATGGTCCCCCTCCCCGTTCCGGGGAGGATCTTTGGCACACTCACGCCTCGTCCCTCACGACGCGGGCGACTTCCTCCACCGTGGTCACCCCGGCCTGGAGCTTGGCTACACCGTCGTCGAGCAGGCTGGGGTTCTCCGCCCGCGCATGCCGTTCGATCTCCGCCTCGCTGGCGCCGTCATGGATCAGCTTCTGGAAGGCGTCGTCGATCGCTACGACTTCGTACAGGCCCGCCCGGCCGCGATAGCCTTCGTCATGGCACTGGTCGCAGCCGACCGCGCGCCATACCGGCGCCCCCACCGGCAATGCTCCGCCGAGCAGCAGCGAATCCGCCTCAGTCGCCACGTCGTCGCGTTGGCAGGTCGGGCACAGCCGCCGTACCAGCCGCTGCGCGCACAAGCCGACGACCATCGGCGCGAGTAGATAGCGCTCCACGCCCATGTCGATCAACCGGGTCACCGATCCCACCGCGCTGTTGGTGTGCAACGTCGAGAGCACGAAATGCCCGGTCATCGCCGAGCGCACTGCCACCTGCGCGGTCTCCTGGTCGCGGATCTCGCCGATCATGATCACGTCGGGATCCTGGCGCAGGATCGCGCGCAGCCCGCGGGCGAAGGTCATGTCGGTGCGCGCATTGACCTGTGTCTGCGCGACGCCGGGCAGCTCATATTCAATCGGGTCCTCGACCGTCATGACGTTGCGCTTGCGATCGTTGAGCCGGGTCAGCGCGGTGTAGAGCGTCGTCGTCTTGCCCGAGCCCGTCGGCCCGGTGACGAGCAGGATGCCGTGCGGCCGCTCGAGCAGCCGGCCGAACACCGCCTGGTCGCGGTCGCTCATGCCGAGGCCCGACAGGTCGAGCTTGAGCGAGCCCTTCTCGAGCAGACGCAGCACCACCCGCTCGCCATGCTGGGTGGGGATGGTCGAGACGCGCGCGTCGACGTCGTGCCCACCGATGCGCAGCGTGACGCGGCCGTCCTGCGGCACGCGCCGCTCGGCGATGTCGAGCTTGGCCATCACCTTGATGCGGCTGACCAGCAGCGGCGCCAGCGCACGCGGCGGCTCGATCATGTCGCGCAGCACGCCGTCGATGCGGAAGCGAATGACGAGCCGCTTCTCCTGCGTCTCGACATGCACATCCGACGCGCCTTCCTTCACCGCCTCCAGCAGCAGCGCGTTGATCAGCCGGATCACCGGTGCGTCGTCGCGGGTGTCGAGCAAGTCGTCGACGCTCGCTGCGCTGTCCGCCAGCGCCGCCAGGTCCATGTCACCCAAGTCGATATCGGCGGCGGCGCCCCCCGCCCCGCCATAGGCCTGGCCCAGCGCGGTATCGAAGGCCGCGCCTTCCAGCCGCACGAAGCGCGCGCCGGGGGCCAGGCGCTGGACTTCGAGCAGCCCGTCGAGCGGCGCATCGGCGCGGTGGACGCACTCGATCCCGTGCGGCGTCTCGCGCAGCAGCACGCCGTGGCGGCGCGCGAAGTTGTAGGGCAAGGTCGGCATTTCGAGGATCATTGGGCAAGCTCCACGGTGGCGGAGACATGGCCCGGCGCACCAAGTCGCTGCAGGGTGACGCGGCGAATGCGCAAGTCACTGGTCGTTGTCACGTCCGCCAGCCAGTGGACGAGCGAATCATAGCTCGCATCCGCCACGCTTGCACGCACGCCGCCTGCGACCAGCGCAGTCGTCAGCACCACCCCAAAGGTGCCTGCGGACTCGGTGACGATCACCTCGGGCGGCCCGCTGCGGTGCGGCGGCTTGACCGCGCTGAGCGTCCCCGCCGCGCGGATCCGGGCGTTGAGCGTCTCATAGGTGCGGATGTCGGCCAGCGCCGCGGCCCGCGCGCCCTGGATCGGCTTCACCACGCCGTAGACCAGCAGGATCGCCGCGAGGAAGATACCGACACCGGCGAGCATCGTCCGCTCGCGCGGGCTGCGTGCCTGCCACCAATTGCCCGTGCGGGACAGGCCGGCGTCGAGCGTCGGCAGCTGGGTGCGGAGGAAATCGCTCATGCCGCGCTCGCCGTAATACGAACGGAGCCGTCTGGCGAGGCCGTCGCTTGCCCCTGAATTCTGCCGGCACGGAGCGCCTCGGCGATACGTGCTGCGAGATCGGGTGCCCCGGGCTCGCATTCCATCGTCAGCACGCTGCCTTCATAGCGTATGGCGCGCACCGCGATGCTGCCCGCAAGCGGGCCAAGGGCGGACGATACTCGCGCCAGCAGCGGGACGAAGCGATCGGGCGCACGGCCGGCGCCGGTTGGCAACAGGTCGGTGACTTTGGCCTTGAGATCACCGGTAAGATCGGTGCCAGGTGCCGCCACCGCGACCAGCGCGCGGGTTTCGGCAGCCCGACGATCGACGATAACGCGGAGCATAAGCGCATCGCCGCCCGCAATCAGGATATGCGCCGCCGCACCGATCCCCAGGATCCAGCCAAGCCGCCGCCAGCCATCGGATACCCGCTCGCGCCGTGCGGCGAACATACCTTGCCGCAGGTCCAGCTCGGCTACCGCGACGTCGGCGCGGGCGTCGGCGCTTCGCAGATCGGGCGTCGTGGCATACGCCTCGACATCCCCGCCGAGCGGTTCGCCCAGATGGTGGATGCGTGGCCGCCCGGCCGCGTCCCACGCCGAGCCGAGCAGCGCCACCGGCAGGGCGAATCCGGTGCCGTCGGACGCGAGCACGAGCGCACGCCCGTCGCGCACCTCCACCGCCCAACCCTCGGCCGGACGCGGCAGCAGCAGCACATCCGGAACCATCGGCGCGGCACCGAGGCCGTTCGCCTCCGCCAGCGCGACCCACTCGGCCATGGCCTCGGCGCGCACGACGCCGACGAGGTAGCGATGGGGCATATCGCCCGGCGCTATCCGCGCGCCCAACGCCAGGTGGAGCGATTCGATCGGCTCGGCGACCTGGTCCTCGATCGCGAAGGGCAGCGCCCCAAGCCGGCGGGCGCGATTCGGCAACGGCAGGTCGATGGCGAGCAACCGCACCCGCTCGGTCGGCACAAGGATGGTTGCGGGTCCCTCCTCGGAGACTATGATCAGGCGGTCGCCCGCCAGCGTCCACACACCCCCGGCGTGCGGCGGCGGCAGGTCCGGCGCTCGGGCACCGTGTGTCACAGAAGCTTCATGGGTAGGACGCATGAGGCAGGGATGCGCATAAGTTTGAAACCATTTTGTGACATCGCATCGCAGCGCGCCCCGCGCAAGCTCCGCCAGATCGGCGAGCACGAAGCCGGGCTGACGCTGATCGAGATGCTCATCGTTCTCGTGATCATTGCGGTGGTCGCGGGCCTCATCACCGCAAACGTGATCAACCGCCCCGACGAGGCGCGGGTAACCACCACCAAGGGCAACATCTCCAGCATCGAAGGCGCGCTGAAGATGTACCGCCTCGACAATGGCGATTATCCCACCACCGATCAGGGCCTGAAGGCGCTGGTGGAAAAGCCCACCGTCCCGCCGGTACCGGCGAACTGGGCGCAGGGCGGCTATCTCTCCGCACCGCCGCTCGACGCCTGGGGCAAGCCGTACGAGTACAAGTCCGAAGGCGGCGGGTTCACGATCCGCTCGTTCGGCAAGGACGGCAAGCCGGGCGGCGAAGGCATCGACGCCGACATCGAAGGCAAGGGCTGATGCCAGCCGGGGGGATGTTCTGCATTCCCCTTCCGCTTGCGGGAGGGGCTAGGGGAGGGGCTGGATCGAATCGGCGCTTCTTCCCCGTCGCACCCTCCCCCATCCCCTCCCGCAAGCGGGAGGGGGGTTTTACCGTCGCGCCCGGCCAAACCGGCATGACGCTGATCGAGATGCTGATCGTCCTCGCGATCATCGGCGTCGCCGCCGGTGCGGTGACCCTGGGTATCGGTGCCGCCAGCCGCAAGCCGAGCGTCGAATCGGAAGCGCGGCGCCTCGCGGGGCGGCTGCAGGCGGCGGCCGACGATGCGATGCTCGGCGACAGGTTGGTCGCATTCACCGCCGAAAAACATGGCTATGGCTTCGCGACGATCGGTACGAACGGCCGGATGGCCGCGCGGACCGACGGCGCGCTCGCGCCGCACACCCTGCCCGGCGGCATCACGCTGACGCTCGACACGCGCCCGCCGGTGGTGTTGGGGGTCGACGGATCGGGCAAGCCGATGGCTGCGTCGATCGACAATGGCAGCCAGCGCTGGCTGGTCCGGTACGATGGGCTGACCGCCAGCGCCATCCCCGCCCCCACGACCACGCCGACGAACGCGCGATGAGCGACGACCGCGGCTTCTCGCTGATCGAGGCGCTCGTGGCGCTCGCCGTGCTGGCGATCGCCACGGTTGGGCTGATGCGCACGGTGCAAAGCCATATCGATTCGACACGCGGCGTGGAGCGCCGCGCAGCCGCGATGTGGGTGGCGGAGAACCGGCTCGCCGAACTCGAAGCCGGGATACCTGGCGAAGCGCAGGTCGAGATGTCGGGCGAACGCTGGCGGATCTCGGTCGACAAGCGCAGCACGCAGGATCCCGAAATCGTCCGCATTCGCATCAGCGTGTTTCCGCTGACCGAAAAGACGCCGCTTGCATCGCTCGACGGCTTCGTGGACGGACGCAAGGGATGACACGCCCCGCCCTCACCCCGCGTCAGACCCGCACCGCACTCGATCTGTTGACCGGCGCGATGGTCGTGTCGGTCGCCGTTGCGCTTGCCGGCCTCACCTGGCGGATCGCCGGTCACGCGAGCACCGGCGCAATCACCGTGCCTTCGGGCCGCAGCGGCCCGGCCGTCGCGCCGGACATGGCGCCCGCGATCGCGCTCGCGCCGTTCGGCAAGGCGATGGTCGTCGATGCGCCGCAGCCGACCGCGTTGCCGCTCGAGCTGAAGGGCATCGTGGCCGCAATTCCGGCAAGTCTCTCTACCGCCTTCATCGAGGTTGCCGGCGCCCCGGCCACCGCGTTTCAGGTCGGCCAGCAAGTCGAGGGCGCAACCATCGCCGCGATCCAGCGCAATCGCATACTCCTCGACAATGGGGGCCACCGCGAATTTCTCGCGTTCCCCGACCCGTCCCTTTCCCCCGAGCAGCGCCAGGCCGCCGCCGCAGCCCCGGCGGGCGAGGCGCCGCCGCCCGGTGCGGGTTCGGGCCTGCCGCCGCCGGCCGAGCTGCCGGGCAATAGTGCTGCAGCACTGCAAAAGCTGGGCGCCATCCAGACTCCAGACGGTTTCCGCATTGGCGCCAACGGGCCGCCGGGAATGCAGACGGGTGACGTCATCACCTCTGTCAACGGCACCCAGATGACCGACACCCAGGCCGCCAACGCCGCCTTCGCCGCCGCGCAGGCCGCCGGCTCGGCCCAGATCCAGATATTGCGCGACGGACGGCGAATCACGCTGACCGTCCCGCTGCGCTAGATGAAAGAAAACCGCGTGAAGATTCGCCCCGCCCTCGCCTGCCTCGTGCTTGCGCCGATGCTCTTGGATCCGGTGCTGGTCGCCGCCCAGACCGCCGCCGCGCCGCAGGACGCCGCCGATGTGGTGATCAACATGCGCGGGGTAGAGATCGCCGACGTCGCCGATCAGATCTCGCGCATCACCGGCCGCACGCTCATCCTCGATCCGGCGGTGAAGGGCGTGGTGACCGTCACCTCGTCAAGTCCGCTCACGCCCAATGGGGTGTGGGATCTTTTCCAATCGGTGCTGCGCGCCAATGGCTATGCTGCAGTGCGCTCGGGCCGCGCCTGGCGCGTTGTTCCTGCGGCCAATGCGGTCCGCGACGGGGGTGTGCCGGCGCGCGGGATTGCCGGGCAGGAATTGATGACGCGGATGGTTCGCCTCTCCAACGTGCCCTCGGCGGACGCCGCACGCATCGCTCGGCCGCTGGTGGCGAGCTTTGGCAGCGTCGAGCCGCTGACCGCGCCCAACGCCGTCGTCATCACGGACTATGCCGACAATGTCCGCCGCATCGAGTCGATCATTCGTCAGCTCGACGGGGGCGGCGGCGCGACCTTTGCCGCGATCGCGCTGAAGAACGGCAGCGCCCCTGCGGTCGCGCAGGCGGTGCAGAATGTGCTGGGCGGTGAGCAGGGCGGCGGCACCCGCGTCGCAGCGGACGAGCGCAGCAACACCGTGATCCTGCGTGGCACGCTCGCCTCGGTGACCGAAGGTCGCCGCATCGTCGCTTCGCTCGATCTGCCGGGCGGGTCCACCCCGATCACCCGCATGTTCCGGCTCAACTATGCCGATGCCGAGACGGTGACCGACGTGCTCCGCGGAGTGCTTGGCCTGGGTGACACCACCGACAATCCCGTCGCCAACAGCCTGTCCACCGGCGCCAGCAACCCCTTTGCGCGACTGACGTCACAAAGCCAGAACAGCCTTGCGAGCGGCGCGACCGGGATGGCCGGTCTGGCCGGCGCCACAGGCTCGATCAGCGGTACCGCCGCCACCGGTGTGCAGGCCGCCACCGGCACCACCACGCCGACGATGCAGTCGACCACGCCGAAGACGCCCAAGGGCTTCTCCACCCCCGATTTGACGGTGCAGCCCGCCCCAGAACTCAACGCGATCGTCATCCGCGGCGCGCCCAGCGCGATCAGCTCGATCGAGACACTGATCCGGGACCTCGACGTGCGTCGGCCGCAGGTGCTGATCGAAGCGGCAATCGCCGAAATCACCGGTGACGATGCCGAGGCGCTGGCGGTGCAGCTCGGCACCAGCGGGGCGGTGCTGGACAGGGTTACCGGCGCCGGCACGTCATTCAATGCCGGCGGCGCCTCGCTCGGCGCGATCCTTTCCGCGCTGGGCGTGCCGGCCGGATCGCTCCTCGGCACCGGTGCCAGCGGGCTGACCGCCAATTTCAAGATCGGTGACGATTTCTCCGTGCTGCTCCAGGCGCTGGGCACTTCCACCCGCGCCAATCTGCTGTCGACGCCGCAGATCACCGTGCTGGACAATGTCGCGGGCGAGTTCATCGCAGGTCAGAACGTGCCGTTCGTCACCGGCTCGATCCTCACCAACTCCAGTTCGGCGACGCCGTACAACACGATTGAGCGCAAGGACGTGGGCATCACCCTGCGCGTGCTGCCGCGCATCAACGCCGGCGACACAATCCGCCTGCAGGTGAACCAGGAAGCCTCCGCCATTGCGAGCACCACCGTGTCGCAGGCCTCCGACATCATCACCAACAAGCGCGCGATCAACACCACCGTGCTGGCCGATAACGGGTCGACGATCGTGCTCGGCGGCCTCACCGCCGACGATTATCAGGACACGCGCCAGCAAGTGCCGGTGCTCGGGAATATCCCGCTGATCGGCGAACTCTTCAAAAGCCGGCGGGAGCAGCGCCAGAAGCGCACGCTGTTCATCTTCCTCAAGCCGACGATCCTGCGCGACGGCGCCGATGCGAGCGCCGCGACCAAGGACCGCTATGCGCGTCTCCGCGCCGAAGAACTGGATAACGCCAAGCGCAACAGCCTGCTGCTCGCGCCGCCGCCGGCACGACTGAAGGTGGAGATCGACGGGATTTACTGAGCCGCCGGCTCGGGGTCTGCCGCCGGCAGCGGTACGCGGGCCCGCTGGCCGCCCCGGCTAAACAAGGCGGCGTCGATCGAGAGCGAGTCGAGCCGCCAGCCATCCACGCTGTCGCCGATAGCGAGGCTGCGGCTGCTCCCCTGCGCGGTGCGGACCAGCGCGACCGCATCGCTGCCGAGCCTGCCGACGATGCCGGTAAGTTGCGGCGCGTCGGGCGGGAACGTCGCGCTTTCGGCAGCGGGCGCGGTGAACAGCGGCCGGTCGAAGACATGGGTGAGCGGCGGTTCGGGGGGCGCAGCAAGCAGCGGCAGCGCGCGTGCCGCCCGGACCGGCGGAGTCGAACCCGCGCGGAGCAAGGCAACGGGCAGCGCGACCGCCACCAGCGCGGCGCCGGCCAGCGCCAGGATCGGCGCACGCTGCATCATCGCAGCGCTCCCACCAGCACACCGCTGAGACGCACACCACCGCCTTCCGCAGCTTCCACCCGCCAGCTGCGGAAGCGCAGCAGCGGGCGATCGCGCTCGATCGCATCAGCAAGCGCGAGGACTGCCTTTTCCGGACCCGATACACGAAGCTGCACCATCACCAGCGGTGCCGGGGCGGCGGTCGGCAGTACCGTTTCGACCAGCACGCCGCCGCCATGCGCCAGCCGCTCCACCCGGCCGCGGATCGCGGCGGTCGCGTCAACGCCCGCCATGGTCAGGTCAGGCTTGAGAACGGCAGTATCCGATGCCGGCACCTTCGTCACCGCTATGGCGGACGCCAGGCCCGCGCGCGCCTTTGCGAGGCGCCCGAGCGCGGACCCCGTCCAGGGCGCGAGCAGCGCGGCAGACACCAGACCGATCAGTACCCCCCAGAGGATCGGGCGCCTGTTCATGGCGCCACCTGGCGGAGCAGCACCAGCGTCCGCCCCTCGCCCTCCTGCTGCCGCACATCGCGCAGCGCGGCCAGGGCGGGCACCCTGCGCAGAGCGCTACGCAGCGCATCGGGATCGCTGACCGACACTTCGAGCATCAGCGTGCCGTCGGCCCCACGTTCGGCGCGGACCAATGCGGCATCCGGAGGCAGGCCGGTCGCCACGCCGTCGAGCAGCGCAGCGGGGCCGGGGCGCAGGATCGCAGCCGACAATATCGCATGCGCCGCCTCGTGTCGCTGCGCGGTGTTCCGGTGCGGCACCAGCGACACCTCGATCCGCTGCGTTTCGTGTTCCGCGGCTCGGGCGAGCAACGTTGCGCCCAGCAGCGTGGCAAGCGGACCCGCGGCGATCAATATCGCCAGCGCCGGCGTCACCCAGCGGGGACCGCCGACGTGCGTGGTATCGTGTTGATCCGCTGGCCTGGCACGACGTCGATCCTGCACCCATTCGGCCAGGCGCGTAGCGAGGCTCGGGGGCAGCGAAGGATCGCGATTTCCGGCGTCCAAGGTCATCCGGCCTCGCTTAGCCGCGGATACCCCTTTGGCAAGTGTCACATGATCGCCGTCAACCTGCCCCCAATCGGTAACGTGAAATCCATCACCGTTTCACGCGGACGCCCCATGGGCAGGTGGGTACCGGGACGCGCAGGCCCGGCAACAGAGGGGAATCCAATGACCGACCTGATCGAGTCGCCGTTCGGCTATACCGATGGCGACGTGGACACCAACCGCAGCGACGCCGTAACGCTCAACGAACTTGCGGACCAGCGCTATTCGCGCCGGACGCTGCTGCGCGGTTCGAGCGCGATCGTCGCCGCGACGATGGGCGGTTCGCTGCTGGCGGCATGCGACGACAAGGTATCGGCGGGCGATGGCGACACCCCGCCGTCCGTGAACGCAGGCGCGGCCACCACCACAACGTCCGGCCGTACCGTCACGCTGGTCGCGACCGCGACGGACGACAAGGGTGTGGCATCGATCGCGTGGACCCAGACCGGCGGCCCGACCGTCACCCTCAAGGATCCCGCCACCCGCAATCCGACGTTCATCGCACCGGTCGTCTCGGCGGACACCGTGCTGACCTTCCAGTTTGCCGCGACCGACACCGCAGGCAAGTCGAGCAGTGCCACCACCACCGTGACGGTGAGCCCGGCCGCCCTCGGCTTCTCCGCCGTCGCCAAGAACAAGCTCGACGTCGTCACCGTGCCCGCCGGCTACACCGTGGGCGTGATCAACCGCACCGGCGATCCGATCGCCGCGAGCGTGCCCGCCTACAAGAACGATGGCACCGACACCAACTTCGCGCAGCGCATCGGCGATCATGGCGACGCGCTGTACTGGTATGGCCTGAGCGCCGACGGCACTGCCCGCGACGCGAACAGCTCGACCCGCGGCCTGCTCGTGCAGAACCACGAGAACATCAACCAGCAATATCTGCACGTCGCTGGCGCGACCAGCGTCGGCGGTGTCCGCCCCGAAGCCGAGGCGCAGAAGGAAATCGACTGCCACGGCGTGTCGGTCACCGAAGCGAGCGAAGGCGTCAGCCGCGCCTGGAGCGTCAAGCAGGATTCGGCCTATAACCGCCGCATCACGCCCGCGACGGCGATGGCGTTCAGCGGCCCCGCCAAGGGCTCGGCGCTGCTCCGCACGGTCTATTCGCCGACCGGCGTCGCGGGCCGCGGCACGATCAACAACTGCGCCAACGGCACCACGCCCTGGGGTACCGCGATTACCTGCGAAGAGAATTGGGCCGGCTATTTCCGCCGCAGCGGCGACACCGCGAACCGCACCGCGAAGGAGATCACGGCGCTCAGCCGCTATGGCGTGACGAGCAGCACGGGCAGCTATGGCTGGTCCACCGTCGTCGCCGCCGATTCCACCAACACGTTGTTCCGCCGCTGGGACGCGCGCGCCGGCACCGGCACCGCGACCGACGATTTCCGCAACGAGCCCAACCAGTTCGGCTGGATCGTCGAAATCGATCCCTATGCCCCCACCTCGACGCCGCGCAAGCGCACCGCGCTCGGCCGTCTGGGCCACGAAGGCTGCTGGCCCGGTGCGTTCGTCGTCGGCAGGAAGCCGGCCTGGTACATGGGCGACGATTCGCGCCGCGAATATATCTACAAGTTCGTCTCGGCGACCGCGTGGGTCGCGGCCGATGCCAACGCCACCGATCGCCTGGCGATGGGCGACAAGTATCTTGACGCCGGCACGCTCTACGTCGCCAAGTTCGCCGCCGACGGCACCGGCACCTGGCTGCCGCTGGTCTTCGGTCAGAACGGCATCGATGGCAGCAGCGCAACCTATGCCTTTGCCGATCAGGCGGACGTGCTCGTCAACGCCCGCCTCGCCGCCGATGTGGTGGGCGCGACGCCGATGGACCGTCCGGAATGGACCGCGGTCAACCCGGTTACCGGGGACATCTATGTCACGCTGACCAACAACAACGCCGCCGGACGTCCGCTGAACGGCACCGATGCCGCCAACCCGCGCCACTATAACGACCCCTATGGCACGGCGCAGACCGCGCAGTACGGCAATCCGAACGGCCATGTCATCCGCATGAAGGAAGCCAGCACCGAAGCGACCAGCTTCACCTGGGACATCTTCGCCTT
Organism: Sphingomonas sp.; assembly: GCF_032114135.1. GTDB lineage: Bacteria > Pseudomonadota > Alphaproteobacteria > Sphingomonadales > Sphingomonadaceae > Sphingomonas. The sequence goes on along the minus strand of NZ_DAMCTA010000002.1, from coordinate 499,426 downwards.
CGGCGCTGGTGCGGATCTGGACAAGACCAACATCAACCTCTCGTCGCTCGACGACAGCAACGACTTCTCCAGCCCCGACGGCATGGCCTTCGCCCGCGCCACCCATGCCGGTGGGCAGGTCAAGCCGATCATGTGGCTGCAGACCGACGACGGCGCCTATACCGACGTGACCAACTGCATGATGCTTGCCGCCCAGCCGGGCAAGGTGGGCGACGGCGGTGCGCGCACGATCACCAACACCGGCGCGGGCGGTGCGACCGCCACCCAAGCCACCCGCATCGGGGCGGCGCCGGGTGCGAATCTGCGGCGCTTCCTGGTTGGTCCCATCGAGTGCGAAATCACCGGCGTGGACTCGACGCCCGACGGCCGCACGCTGTTCGTCGGCATCCAGCACCCTGGCGAGGGCGGCACGCCGGCCGCACCGACCAGCCACTGGCCGGACAGCCAGGCCGGCGGCACCGTCGCCCCGACCCTGCGCCCGCGCTCGGCGGTGGTGGTGATCACCAAGAACGACGGCGGCGTCGTCGGCCTCTGAGGCCCGACGCTTTCCAAATAGAAAAGGGGAGGCCCAACGGCCTCCCCTTTTTTGTGCGTCCGAACGGCGCCCCGTCGGGGCGTTGCCGCTTACCGATCGTTGCGGCTGACGATCTTGGCCGTGCCGTCGGGGGTAATCGTGACCATGTGCGCGACACCGCCGCTGCAATTGGCACGCCACATCGGGTTGCCGTCCTGGTCGTCCAGGCGCTGCGAGCTTTCGACATGGTCGCACTTCAGCCCGGCATCCATGATCGCGCGGATGAAGACGACGTTGCGCTGGGCATCGTTCATCGCGATCACCTGCGCCGCGACATTGCTCCCGGCGGCACCGTTCGCAACCACCGCATTACTCTCGACCGCATTGTCCGCCGCAGCGTTGCCGGTCGCCTCGCCGCCCTTGTTGCAGCCCGCCAGCGCCAGCATCGCCAGCGCGGGGAGAAGGATATGTTTCCGCATCGTTCGATACTCCTGATCGCCCGGCGCGCGCATCCCGCTACGCCGGGCCCGTTCCACCTGACCGCCCAAATTTCTGCGATCGTGAAGGTTCCCTATGGAACGCCTCCAATCAGTGTTGATACGCCTTGGGCAGTGCGCCTTCCTCGGGCTTCCAATAGCGATCGCGCAGCCGGGTCTGCCGGGTGGTGAGCGGCTGCTCGATCCCGTCGACATACAGCTTCACCGGCATGCTGCCGATTTCCAGGGGATCGCCGTCCCACACCACCACGTCGCCCGCGCGGCCGGCCTTGAGCGATCCATACGCCTCGCCCATGCCCATCGCCTCTGCGGGCTTGGAGCTGATCGCCGCGAATGCCGCGTCCCAGCTGAGCCCGGTCGCACCGGGCACGCGGGTCAGCGCCACCAAGTTGCCGGCGAACTGCTTCTCCAGCCGCGCCTGGCGCGCCTCGTCGTCGTTGATCGTGCCCACGCCGACGACCACGCCCGCCGCCTGCATCCGGCCGATGTTCGACTGGGTCGCCGCCAGTTGCTCGAAGCTCGCGGGCAGATCGTTCAGCGCGTTGGCGAGCACCGGCACCCCGGCTGCGGCGATCTCCCGGGCCACCGTCCAGCCTTCGGTCGCGCCGACCAGCACCAGCTTCAGCCCCGGCGTCTCGCGCTTGAGCTGGAGCAGCACCAGGATGTCCGACGCGCGCTCGACATGGACGAGCAGCGGCACCTTGCCCTGCACCACGGCCGCCAGCGCCTCTGCATCGGCGCGGGTGAGCAGCGCATCCTTGCCGCGATCGGCGAAACTCGCCGGGTTGCGGGCATAGTCGCGCGCTTCCAGCATCGCGTTGCGCAGCATCGCGATCGCCGCCGGGCGACTGCCCCCGGCGACGCGACCGCCGCTCTCGCCATATTCCATGAACTGGAAGGCGCGCGGGCGGGCAACTTCGTGGAGGTCGCTGCGGGTGTCGATCACCGCGCCCTGGCCGGCGAAGATCGATCCCTTGCTGACGTCCGGCGCGACGACGGCGCGGGTGACGCCGTCCGCCCGGTTGATCGCGATCGGCGTCGCGCGCGGGTTGACCGCGGGCGTCACATCCAGCGCGGCGTTGAACGGAGAGCTGCCGGCGGCAGAGTCGTTGGTCACCCCGACGCCGTCCACCTCGACGATGCCCATCCGTGTGAAGCCCGCGAAGATGCCCGGCGTGACATAGCGCCCGGCGACATCGACCACCGTGACACCGGCCGGCACCGCGACGCCGCGGCCCGCCGCGACAACTTTGCCGCCGCGCACCACCACCGTGCCGCCCTCGACCGGGGCCGAACCGTCGCCGATCACCAGCTTAGCGTTGGTGATCGCCACATCCTGCGCCATTGCAGGTCCCGCGAGCGCCACACAGGCTACCGCAGCGAGAAACAGGGTCTTGCTCACTTCACATCCCCCTCGCCCGGCTGGCCGAGCTCGAAATCGGAAACCGGACGGCGCTTGGGATCCTTGGCGTCGTAGAGCAGCGCCCCATCGACCCACACCATCTCCGGCCGAGTGTAGACGCTGAACGGATTGCCGTTCCACAGCACCACGTCCGCCATCTTGCCCGGTTTCAGGCTGCCGGTCTTGTCGGCGATGCCCAGCGCAATCGCCGGGTTGATCGCCAGCCATTTCCACGCCGTCGCCTCGGAGACGTCGAAGCCGCCGCGAATCGCCGAGGCGCGCGCCTTGGCGACTTCCTGGTTGAGCCGCTGGATGCCGTTGGCGTCGTCCGAATGGATCATCGCGCAGGCGCCTTCCTTTTCGAGGATGGCGAGGTTCTCCGGCACCGCGTCGTAGGATTCCATCTTGAAGCCGTACCAGTCCGCCCAAACCGCGGCGCAGGTATTGTTGGCCTTCAGTAGATCCGCGATCTTGTAGGCTTCCACCGCATGGTGAAATGCCGAGACGTGGTAACCGAACTCCTTGGCCATATCCATGACATTGGCCATTTCGTCGGCGCGGTAGCAGTGGTTCTGCACCCGGATCTCGCCTTCGAGCACGCCGCGCAGCGTGTCCATCGCGATGTCCCTGCCCGGTGCCTCGCCGCCGTCCTTCTCGTACTTGTCCCAGCGGCGCTTGTATTCGGCGGCCTTGGCCCAGGTCTGGCGATCGACGGCGATGTTGCCCATGCGGGTGGAGGGCTCGCGGCCGCGGCTGCCATAGACGCGCTTGGGGTTCTCGCCGCACGCCATCTTCAGGCCATAGGGCGCGCCGGGGAATTTCATCCCCTGCATGGTGCGGGCGTAGACGTTCTTGAGCACCACCGAGCGGCCGCCGAACAGATTGGCCGAGCCCGGCAGGATCTGCAGCGTCGTCACGCCGCCGTTGACGAGCGCACGGCTGAAACCGGGATCTTGTGGCCAGACGCTGTGTTCGGCCCAGACATCGGCGGTGACCGGACCGGTCGCCTCGTTGCCGTCGGACAGCGCATCCACGCCCGGCGAGGGATAGTCGCCGAGATGGCTGTGGATGTCGATCACGCCAGGGGTGACGTACTTGCCCTGCCCATCGATCACGGTCACGCCCGCCTCGGCGGTGAGGGTCTGGCCGATGGCGACGATCTTGCCGTCGCGGAACAGCACCGCCCCCCTGTCGATCCGGCCGCCTTCGCCGTCGAGGATGGTGACGTTGGTCAGCAGCGTCGGCACGCCGGAATAGGGCCGATAGGTGGAAGGATAGGGATCGTGATTATACCCCTTGCCCTGCCCCGGCCCCTTTTGCGCGGGCGTCGAGGAGGCGCTGGCAGGCTTGCCGCCGCTTCCCCCACAGGCGGTTAGGGCGACGCAGGCGGCCGCCATGGCGAAGCTTCGGATCAAGCGTGTCTCCCGGATGTTCTCGTGATGGTCCCCGCCCAATTGATTGCCGCCGCCGTGACTTTTGGCAAGGACCTGCAGGAAAGCGATGACGAAATCGGCGGAAATCCGTGCATCACCCTATGGCTTTTCGCGCAAAATTAACCGATGCTGAGCAAATCGTAGCCTCGGCTTCGACCTGTGCAGGGGCAGGTAGTTTGCACGTTGGAAGAATAGATCGATCTGCGGCGCACCGAGGCGCGTCGACCATGCACGAGACAACGGCCAATGTTCTGGCCGCGATCGCGTTGCTGTGCGGCCTTGCCACGCTGGCGGGCTGGGCGCTCGACATATCGATCCTGCAGCGGTTTCTCCCTCACACCTATCCGATGTGGCCGGTGGCCGCGCTGGGTTATGCCTGCATCGCCTCGGGCATATTGACCGATCAGGCCGGCCGGCCGCAGCTTGCGTTGCCCTTCTATCTCACCTCGATGGCGATCGGGGTAATCGCCACGCTACAGCCGGTGCTGGCGCCATGGCTGGATATCGGCGCACTGCTGTTCCCCCAGCGGGTCGCTGCGCTGGGGCTACAGCATGCCGGGCGCCCCGGCGTGAACGCGATCGTGTTCCTGCTGATGCTGCCCCTCTCGGCGCTTGCCACGCGGAGCCAGTGGCGCCTGCTACGCGAAGTGGCGCCCCTCATGGCGATCGCGCCGCTTGCGCTTGCGCTCGCTTCGGTGACGGGCGTGATGCTGTCGAACGACCCGTCGATGGTGAATGTCAGTCTGCGCGCGTCGCTGCCTGGCACGATCATGGCACTGTCGCTCACCGCCGCGATCCTGCTCGGGCATTGGCGGGTGGACGGCCTGCGTTCGAGCCGGATCGAGCGCTCCGATCCCGTCGCGATCAAGACGGTGGTGGCCGGCGCGATTCTGCTGCCCGCCCTCCCCGCCACCATCGAGCTGCTGCTCGAGCGCGGTACGCAAGGCGAACCGATCACCGGGCATCTGGTGCTGGGGCTGTTCAACGTGCTGGCAATCGGACTGATCTCCTATTGGGCGGTACATCGTGTCGGCCGCGAGCAGGTCGCCCGCGCCGAGTTGAGTCTCGCGCTGGACGGCGCGACCGTGGTGATGACCGATGCGCGCGGCCGCATCATCCATTGGTCGCTCGGCTGCCAGCAGCTCTATGGCTGGACCGAGGCCGAGGCGCTGGGCGAAAATCTCTACATGCTGCTGCGCGCCCAATGCCCCAATTGGAACAGCAGCTATGCCCTGCCCGATGCCGATGGCGCGCAGGAGCTAATCGAGCAGCGCAAGGACGGCAGCGACCTCCATGTCATCGAGCGGCTGCTGCGCTCCGCCACCCCCACCCGCGGCGCGATCGTCGTCCACAGCATCCTCGACATTTCCGAGCGCGTCTCGGCGTTGCGCGCGCTGCGCGCGAGCGAGGAGCGGCTTGCCCAGGCCACCGCTGCGCACGAACTCGGCATCTTCGACTGGGACGTCGGCAGCGATCACATCAACTGGTCGCCAGGCACCGAGCAGCGGCTGGGGCTGCCGCCGGGATCGCTCTCCAGCTTCGAATCCTGGAAGCAACTTATCGAGCCGAGCGACCTCGAAAGCCTCCGCGCGACGGTGGTCGAAGCCATCGCCGAACGAGCGGAACGCTTTTCCTTCCGCTACCGGCTCACCGGCTGCAAGGGTACCGAGCGCACGCTGGAGGGCTCGGCGCGCTGCTTCTACAATTCGGCCGGTGCGCTGATCCGCGTCGTCGGCGCCGCACTCGACATCACCGAGCGCGACGAGCACGAGGGGGCGCTGCGCCGACGCGAAGCGCAATTGCGCACGGTGCTGGAAACGGTGCCGGATGCGATGATCGTGCTCTCCGGCGACGGATCGATCCTGCAGTTCAGCGCCGCGGCGGAGGAGCTCTGGGGCTATCGCGCGTCGGAAGTGGTCGGCCGCGACTTCACCCTGCTGATCCCCCCCGACGAGGTGGAGACAGACCAGGAAGTGCTTCACCGCTTCGTCCAGACCGGGGAAGGTCTGGTCGGCGAAGTGCTGGTCGGTACCGCGCAGACTGCCGATGGACGCCGCTTCCCGGCGGAGATGCGCGCAGGCGCCGCACGCAGCGACGGCCATCTGCTGATCACCGTGTTCGTCCGCGATCTCACCGAGCGCGTTGCCACCGAACAGCGGCTGAGCGCGCTCAACAACGAGATCGCGCACGTCTCGCGCCAGAGCGCAATGAGCGAAATGGCGGCCGATCTCGCGCACGAGCTCAACCAGCCATTGAGCGCCACCGCCAATTTCCTCGCCGCCGCACGCATGTTGATCGAGCGCGGCGAAGGCGGCCCGAGGGTCACCGATTTGCTGCGCATGGGCTCGGAGCAGACCCAGCGCGCCGGCGAGATCATCCGCCGGTTGCGCGCCTTCGTTGCTCGCGGCGAAGTCGAGATGCGGGTGGAATCGGTGGAGCGCACGGTGCGCGACGCGGTGGAGCTCGTGCTGGTCGGCACCGGGCACTTCAACCTGCGGGTGAGCTTCCATCTCGACCCCGCCGCGCGCTTCATCCTTGCCGACCGCATTCAGGTGCAGCAAGTTCTGGTTAACCTGTTGCGCAATGCCGTGCAGGCATTAAAGCTCGTGGAGCCTGATGACCGACAGATTACGATCACGTCCGAGAAGCTGCCCGACCAGATGATAGCGATCACAGTCACGGATAGCGGACCGGGCCTTCCCGAACATGTCTTGGAAACGCTGTTTTCGCGGTTCAGCACGACAAAGGGAGGTGCAGGCGGAATGGGGATTGGACTTTCGATCAGCAAACGCATTATCGAAGGCCATGGGGGGATGCTGAGTGCGGAGAACGCGCCGGGGAGTGGCGCGTCGTTCCGCTTTACTTTGCCCGGTATCGAAGAAGGTGAAGAATAATGACCCGAACGATCTACATCGTCGATGACGACGATGCTGTCCGCGCGTCGCTGCATAGCCTGCTCTCGGTCCGTCCGGACCTGATCGTGCGCGGCTATCGCTCGGGCGATGCATTTCTAGAGCAGGAGGGTGAGCTAGACCCGGGTGTGGTGCTGCTCGACTTCCACATGCCCGGCTCCAGCGGGCTCGACGTGCTGCTCAAGCTCGATCGCTCGCCCAAGTTTGTGCCGATCGTTCTCACCGGTCAGGGCAATGTCGGCCTGGCGGTGCAGGCGATGAAGGCCGGCGCGCTCGATTTCATCGAAAAGCCCTACGAGGCCGAATTCCTTCTCAAGGTGATCGACCAGGCCTTCTCCAAGCTGGAAGAGGATGGCGAGGCCGCGGCGCGCACCGCGACCGCCGAAAGCAAGATCGCCAAGCTGTCGCCGCGCGAGACCGATGTTCTGAAGGGTCTGATCGAAGGCCGATCGAACAAGATAATCGCCTATGAGCTCGACATCAGCCCGCGCACGGTAGAGATCTACCGCGCCAATCTGATGGAAAAGCTGGAAGTCCGAAGCCTGTCCGAAGCGCTGCGCATCGCCTTCGCCGCGGGCTTGTTCCCCAAGGGTTGATCTAGTGCACCGCCCCGCCATCACGCAGCAGGGCAGCGATGGCGGCGGCGGGTTCCTCGGCGGTGACGTGATGCAGATGCGGTGCCGTCACCGTCTCGTCCCCCCCCAGGATGATCAGCCGGTGCCATAGCGGGTCGGCCGCCAGCGCAGTGAGCCCGCCGGGATGCTGGTCGGTCGCGGGCGCATCTGCGACCAGAACGGGGGCGGTGCCCCCCAGCCGGGTGATGCGGCCCGCATCCACCTGCTCCATGCTCACGACGTCGATGCCGGAGAGCGCGAGCCGCGCTGCGAGCATGCTGCGCAGGCTGGCTTCGCGGACCATCAGGATCACCAGCATGTTGAGCACCATCGCCATCGACCTTTTGTTACGCGTTTGTTTCCGACCATATTCCGGATCGTGGCGGATAGCTACCGGTAGCGCTTTGGTCCGGTCGTATGGCGTTCAGAACTTGAACACCAAATCGGCATAGCCATAGCGGGCATCGCCGCTGTGCGGTGCGTTCGGCGCGCGCGTCAGAAAGCGGCCCTTGGCGAGATAGGCTGCCCCGATTTCGGCGCGGAGGCGATCCGGGATCAGCGCGCGGCGAACGCGCACTTCGACTTCGGTGCCGGCGTGGCGGCCAGAGGCGCCACTTTTGTCGCGCACGCTCGTGAAGGCGAACGTATCGGTGCGGTCGGCAAGCCAGAGTCCGCGCATCGCCCCCATGAGATCCAGCCGCTTCGAAGGCTTTGCTTCGATCCGAATGCCCGGCGACACGAGGTTTGCGAGGCCGACCGGACCAAACAACGAGGCCGGGCCGTAATCGGCGCGTCGGGCGCCATACAGCGAATCGAACCGGCCATAGGCGGGATTGGCGCCGTCGCCGCTGGCATAATCGAAGAAGCCCGAGATGCGTGGCGCCCATTTCTCGGCCATCGTGTACCCGCCTTCGATATGGACGAAGCCGGCGCGCACGGCCAGATCGGTGCGGTCCGTCGCAGCGTTGCTGGCGCGCGCCTCGCCCCGCTGCAGCGCAGCTTCCGCTTCGACATCGAACTTGCCCTTGGCAGGCACACGGCGAAGGCGAAAACCAAATGTCACCAGCCGGCGATTGCGGGTCTGATACCCCGGGCGATCCTGCTCGGCGAGCCGATAGACATAGCCACCGACGCTGAGCCTGTGGCCGACATCGGCGAGGTTGCCGTCGGCCCCGTAGAACACCGTGCCGGTATTGACGTGATCGAGTTCGACCTTGTTGTCGTAGATCCCATCCATCGTGCTCGGCAGCGCGTCGATAGGATGGGTCCAAAACAGGACCAACTCGTCCTTTGCCTTGGTGCGATAGTCGATCCGCCCCCCGAGATAGGAGGGGAAGGTGTTGCCGAAATCGGCACGGGCGATCAGGCGCTGGGCACCGAAGGTCATGGTGAAGCGGCCGGCCAGGGCGGTCAGGCTGTTCTGGTTGCCAAGGACATTGTGCAGCTTGTAGCTGACGAACGCCTGGAGCGGCTCGATCGTGTTGACGTCGCTGGCCTTGACCGAGCTGTTATGCCCTTCGCCATAGCCGCGCGCGTCCAGCAACTCGCCGGTGACGTTCAGGTCGCCCCAGTCAAGCTTCGCGGCCACGAGGGTGCGCAGCGACGCGAAGGCGATGCTGTTGTCGACCTTGGGGCGGAACTGGCCGTCAATGCCTTCCATCCGCGCGCGAACGCTGCCCTCGATACTCAGTTTGGGACCGGCAGGCGAAGCCGCGGGCACCGTTGCGGCGGGCTTGGTCTGCGCAAGCGCGGTACCCGACGCAAGAAGCAGTGCGAAGCCGATGCTCTGCAACGCATTTCCGCAATTCCGATAGCCGTCCAACTACGTGCTCCTGCCGCCGCTCTTTGGTTGCATTTATAGAATGGAACACTCGCTTCCTGCTGAGCGCGAGCGCGTACTCGGGGTTTTCCGGAAGTCGCGGCACCCTGCATCCGTAATCGCCGCACGCGGAAGCGCCAGAAAACCAACCTATAATGAAGCACATCGCCTTCACGGCGCGCCCTAACCGCTTCGACACACGATCGAAGCATGCCGATGGAACGCTACATGTTCGCATTTCTCGATGATTGGCCTCTCACCAAAAAGATGCTGGCGGCGTTCAGCTTTCTCGGTTTGCTGCTGGTTGGTCTCGCCATCAACGGATGGGTCTCCAATCGTGACCTGACCGGCATTGCCCGAAAGCATGTCGAGGTCAGCGTCGCCGGCATGTCGAACATGAGCGACGTGATCAGTGACATCAAAGAAATGCGCATCATCGTCTACAGCCACTACAATGCGCTGACCGACGAGGAGCGTGCCAAGCTGCAGAAGCGCCTCGACACCGCCTCTGACGAGCTGGACAAGGATATCAAGGCGTTCGCTGCCGTCGCCGATCCGTCGATGGCCGGTGACATCGCGCAGATGACGACGATCAAGGGCCAGCTTGACGACACCAACCGCCGCATCTTCGCAGCCGACCTGATCGACAAGGACGCCGGGCTCAAGCTGATCAAGGGCGAGGGCAAGGAACGTTCGCACGACGCGCTCGATCAGGCGCAGAAGATTCTCGACACGCTGCGCAAGGCGTCCGAGGAAGCCAATGCGCGCGGCAACGCCTCGTCGATGACCGCGCTGATCCTCACGATCGGGCTGTCGCTGCTTTCGATTGCAGCGCTCGGCGTGGTTTGGCTGGTGATCAACCGCACCATCGCCCGACCGATGGCGGCGCTTGCACGCGTTACCAAGACGCTGGCGGAGGGCGGATCGGCCACGGTGCCGAGCCTGGGTCGCGGCGACGAGTTGGGCGAAATCGCGCGCGCGGTCGAGCAGTTCCGCCTCTCGGCGCAGGAACGCGCGCAGATCGACGCGCGTGCCGCTACCGAGCAACAGATGGTGACCAACACCGTCCGCGAGAGCTTGGTCCGCGTCGCGCAAGGCGACCTGACCGCCGACGTGACTGCAGATTTCCCTGCCGCCTATGCCGAGCTCAAGGCGAACCTCAACGAAGCGCTCGCGTCGCTCCGCGAACTGATCGGATCGGTGACGGCATCGACCCAGCGTATCAGGACCGGCTCGAGCGAGATCGCGCAGGCGAGCGAAGACCTCGCGCGCCGTACCGAAGCCAACGCCGCTGCGCTGGAAGAGACCGCCGCTGCCGTCACCCAGATGGACCAGCGGCTGAAAGCCACCGCCACCGCCGCGGGGAGCACCGTGCAGCGCGCGGATCAGGCGATCAGTGTCGTTTCGTCGGGTCGCAGTACCGCCGACGAAGCCGTGCAGGCGATGACGCGCGTCTCCGAAAGCGCCAAGGGCATCGACAGCGTCATCGAAGGCCTCGACAAGATCGCCTTCCAGACGCGCGTGCTCGCGATGAACGCCGCGGTCGAGGCCGGACGCGCGGGAGAGGCGGGCCGCGGTTTCGCGGTCGTGGCCGATCTCGTCTCCGCGCTCGCGATGCGCGCCGAGGAAGAAGCCGGCCGGGCCCGCGATCAGCTGACCGCGACGCAGGCAGACATCGTTACCGCAGTGGGCATGGTCGAGAAGGTGGATGGCGCGCTGTCCAACATCTCGAGCGACGTCGGCGAGGTGCACCAGTTGCTCGGCCGCATCGCCAGCGACAACCATGCCCAGTCCTCGGCGATTTCCGAGATTTCGGACACAATCGGCACGATGGACCAGTCAACCCAACAGAACGCGGCGATGGTGGAGGAAACCTCGGCAGCAGCGCGCAACCTCACCTCCGAGGTGGCGTCGCTGGCCGAGCAAGCCGAACGTTTTAACATCGGCAAGACCGTCGGCGGCGCGCGCGTGCCCAGCAGCACCAAGCCGATTGCACCCCGCGCCGGCAGCAAATCCAGGGCGGCGGGCGGCGGCGGTTATGTCTCGCCGGTGAAGCCGATGGCGACCGTGTCGGCGGGTTCGGACGATTGGACCTCATTCTGACGGCCTGACGTCACCTCAACGCAGCAACAGGGGCGCCCGGCCATGCCGCGGCGCCCCTGTTTGCATCCCTCCCGGGGCGCCCCGCCGGAGCCTCGTCCGCATGCAATCGCGATGCTTCGGAAACGTACGCGCACTGTCCACCGAAAATCTCGGGCAGCCGAATGTCTAGCATTGCGCGGCATCGCCGCGCAGGCGGGGTCCGGCGACGCCGATATTGGGGATCCTGCCCGGGCGCCGTGGCAAATCATCTCCCGCTCTCCCCCGCTGGCATGTGGCGCCGAGCGCCCTCGATCCCCGGTGCAGCCGCCCTGCCCCGTCCCCAAATACGAAAAAGCCCCGGGGGATCACCCCGAGGCTCTTACGGCGCTCAGCGCGGGCAGGATCAGGCGGCGGCGGCAGTGGCCTGCGGCGCCGGGGCGCGGTCCTGGAAGCCCAGACCTTCCATGATGGTGCGGTTTACCTGGACCAGCTCCATGATCGACTCGCGCCCTGCGACCACGTCGCTGGTGAAGCGATCGACCCAGAGGCCCAGCGAGATGATCTTCGCGCGCAGCTCGATCGGCAGGGTGTTCCCGCGCGCGCCGCAGTCGGTCATGAACGCGGTCCACATCTCGCGATTGCGGTACAGCGGCGGCATCAGCAGCGCGCCCTTCAGGCCAGCTTCATGCGCCGTCAGCATTTCCCCGGTGATCTCGCGCATCAGCCGCAATTCCGCAGCACGCGGCGTCTCGGCCCGGCTCCGGGCAGCCTGATAAGCATTGATCGTCATTGTCGCTCCTTTGCTCCTGCCGCCATTGTAGGAAGATTTTGCCGGGTTGGTCCGCCGTCTTCCTATAAGATTCCTGCGTCCCCTCGGTGCGGGCGCTTTCCAGGGACAGTACCGTGACCGACTTTATCCTTCCGCATGCTTTGCCGTCCGCATTAGACGGGCGTGCGAACATCAAGCTGTTATCGCTCGACTGCTTCGACACGCTGCTATGGCGCGACAGCCACGCGCCGATCGACCTTTTCGCCGCGCTGCCGGGCATCAACGTGCTGCAGCGGCAATGGGCGGAAACGCGCGCGCGCACCGCGGCGATGGTCCAGCACCGCTACAAGGAAGTGACGATCGAGCAGATCTATCACGAGATGTACCCGGACGCGCCGGAAGCGGAGATCGCAGCGGCAGCCGCGCGGGAGCTGGACGCCGAGGCACGGCATTGCTTTGCCTTCGAGCCCACCGTCGCGTTGATCCGCGAAGCCAAGCGCCGCGGCATCGGCGTGATCATCGTGTCCGACACCTACCTCGGCGAGAAGCAACTGCGCGAACTGATCACGCGCGCCGCCGGCAACGAGGTGGCAGACATGATCGACCAGGTCTTCTGCTCGTCGACCCATCACCGCACCAAGTTCGATGGCCTCTATGCCGACGTACTCAAGGCGCTAAAATGCGCGCCGGAAACGATCCTGCACATCGGCGACAATTTCAGCGCGGACGTCACCGGTGTGGCGAAGTTCGGTGTTCAGACGCTGCATCTCAAGCAGTTTGCCGAAGCGACCGAGCAGCGTCTGCGCCTCGAGTCGTCGATCAGCGCGATTCTGCACCCGCTGCAGTCGGGCACCATCGCCGCGCAGCAGCCGCACCGCGCTGCCATCGCCATGGGGGAGCCGCGTATCGAGGATCCTGCCGAGCTTTTCGGCTTTTCGGTGATGGGTCCGGTGTTTCATACCTATGAGGCCTGGCTTCAGCGGGAGGCGGCGGCGCTGCAGGAAGCGCGCGGCGGCACCGTCCACTGGGTGTTCATGATGCGCGACGGCCTGCTGCCGATGCGCGTCCACCAGGTCGCGAAGCCCGACAGCCCTGCCCATGCCGTCGAGATCAGCCGCTTCACCGCCGTCGCCTCGTCGCTCACCGATGCCAACGCGATCGAACGCTATGTACAGTTCGACATCGGCAGCGATCTTGCGAAGGTCGCGCATCAGTTGATGCTGCCGCAGGGTGAAGCGCGGATACTCGTGAACAGCCTGCCCAAGGATCGCTCGCGCATCCCCACCTTCGTCGGCGAGATCCGCAACCCGCAGCGCGTCAAGCAGATCAACAAGGCCGGCCAGGGTTTCGCCGAGCGGCTGATCGCGCATGTCCGCAACGTGGTCGATCCGCAGCCGGGCGATACGCTGATGCTGGTCGACCTCGGCTATAACGGCTCGGTCCAGAACGACGTCGAGCCGCTACTGCGCAAGCGCTTCGGCGTGCATGTCGCCGGCCGCTATCTGCTGCTCCGCGAACAGTTCCGCACCCTAGGCGATAAGAAGGGCCTGATCGGCGAAGCCGACTACGATTGCCACACGCTGGAGGCGATCGCCACCAATGTCGCGGTGCTGGAGCAAATCTGCACCGCCGCGCAGGGCTCGACCGTGGACTTCGAGGCCGACGGCACCCCGATCCGCACGACGAACAGCATCAAGGGCCGCCAGAGCGCAACCCGCGAGCGCATCCAGGAAGGCGTGCTCCGCTTCGAGCGGGAACAGGCCGGGGTGCGGCTGCGCGGCACCGCGACCGACGAGCTCCCGCTCTGGCGCCGCGCCGCCGCGTCGGTGCTGGGCCGGCTGATGTATTTGCCGATGGCGCACGAACTGGCGATGTTCGCCGACTTCGAACACGACATCAATGAAGGCGTCAATGATACGGTGCCGCTGTTCGATCCCTCCGTCGCCCGGCGTGCCCTGAACCAGCGCGGCCTATTCTACATGAAGGGCTCCGAACGGATGTACCTGCCTGCCGAGCTGCACGGCGAGGGCTTGCCGGTGAAGCTTGCCCTGCTCGCGCAGAAGCGCTTCGGGCTGCCGCTCAAATACGCGGATTTCGTCGACAGCACGATCTCGCTGCCGGTGATCGTCGCTGACGGGACCAACGTATCGACCGGCAACGTCACCGCCACGCCCACGCACAACGGCTATTATCTGGCACCGATTCCGATCGGCGACTGCCGCTTCTCGGTCGGCGTACAGTTTGGCCAGCTGTTCGACTGGGTGCAGGTGGAAAGCGCCACGTTCATGCCGGTCGAGCGCTTCCTGTCCGACAAGCAGCAACCCGGGATCGACGAGATCGCCGCCTCGCCCTCGCTGGAGGGCATGCAGAAGGTGTCATCCGATCTCTTCCACTGCGCCGATGAGTTCGCCTTCATGATGGTCCCTCCGCCGCCCCGCGGCGACGATCGGCCGATGATGCTCGCGTTGGTGTTCCGCCCCATTGCACGCCGCGAAATCGCACCCGCGGAAACGGTTCGGCAACCATCGCTGGTGCATGCACCCGGCGTGCGGTGACCCCGCACCTAAGCATTATCCCCGAAGCGACCGGTACCCCCGGAAACCATCCTATAATTCTGGAAAGATCCAGGGAAAGATTTTGGGCTCATCATGCTGAACGCCGTTGGTTTCGTCATCATTCTCGTCTGCGTGTTCGGGAGCTTCATGATCTCGGGCGGCAAGTTCGAGATCATTGCGCACGCGCTGCCGCATGAGATGATGGCCATCGGCGGCGCCGCGATCGGCGCCTTCATCGTCGGCAATTCGATGCCGACGGTCAAGAAGGCCGGCGCCGGCATCATGCGCGCGTTCAAGGGCGGTCGCTGGAAGGCCAGCGACTATACCGACCTGCTGACGCTGATGTTCACCCTGCTGACGCTGTTCAAGAAAAGCGGCGCGACGGGCATCGAACCGCATTTGGACAAGCCGGAGGAGAGCGATCTCTTCAAGCCCTATCCGCGGCTGCTCAAGGACCATCACCTGATCGAGTTCCTCTGCGACTATCTGCGGATGATGACCGTCAACTTCGAGGATCCGCACCAGCTGGAATCCGCGATGGAAGCGGACATCGAGAAGCATCACCATGAGGAAACCCATCCGCAGCACTCGCTGCAGCTGATGGCCGACGGCCTGCCCGCCATCGGCATCGTCGCGGCGGTGCTCGGCGTCATCAAGACCATGGGCTCGATCGACCAGCCGACCGAGATCCTGGGTGCGATGATCGGCGGCGCGCTCGTCGGTACCTTCCTCGGCGTGCTTCTGTCCTACTGCGTGGTGGCGCCGCTCGCCGGCAAGCTGCTCGAGACGATCGAAGCCGACTCCAAGCCCTTCACCATCGTGAAGACCGCGATCGTTGCCTATGCCCAGAACCAGCCGGTGCAGGTCGCGATCGAAATCGCCCGTCGCATGACGCCCTCGGCGTACGCGCCGAGCTTCCAGCAACTCGAAACCGCTCTCGACGAGGCCAAAAATGGACTTTCCCCTGCCACCGCTTGAGGCCGGCGCGGACAACGCGCTTGCGCTCCCCGCACACGGTTCGACCGTGACGGCCGCGGATCTTCAAACCCGCCTCCTCCAGGCGGTCGACGGCGAAGGCCCGGTCGAGATCGATGCCTCGCAGGTCGAGAGCGTCGGCCAGGCGGTGCTGCAGCTGCTCGTCGCGGCCAAGGCCGAAGCCGACAAGCTCGGCAAGGCTTTCACCATCCTCAACCCCAGCACTGCCTTCACCGATCGTGTGAACCGTTGCCAGCTCGCAGCGGCGGTCGGCATTGATACCGGAGAACTTCTGTGACCAAGCTGATCCTTACCGTCGATGACTCCGCGAGCATGCGCATGCTGCTCAAGACGTCGCTGACCTCGCAGGGCTTTCGCATCGAGAGCGCGAACGACGGGCAGCATGGCCTGGAGCGCATGCACGAGGTCAAGCCCGACCTGCTCATCACCGACATCAACATGCCGAAGATGGACGGGTTCGAGCTGATCGAGGCCGTGCGCCAGGTTCCCGAATTCAAGGGCGTGCCGATCCTGGTGCTCTCGACCGAATTCTCGGACGAGAAGAAGCAGCGCGCCCGCTCCGCCGGTGCCACCGGCTGGATCACCAAGCCGTTCGAGGCCACCAAGCTGGGGGCGGCGATCCGCCGCGTCTGCCCGTGAGCGACGAATTCGACGATATCCAGGCAATCTTCTTCGAAGAATGCACTGAAGGCCTCACGACGGCCGAGGAAGGGCTGTCGGCGATGCAGTCGGGCGATCTGTCCGGCGAAACCATCGCCGGCGTGTTCCGCGCGATCCACTCGATCAAGGGTGGCGCCGGCGCCTTCGGCCATTCGGATCTGACCGCCTTCGCGCACAAGTTCGAAAACGTGCTCGACGAAGTGCGTGCCGGGAAAATCGTCCCCACGCCCGGCGTAATCCGCGTGATGCTGAGCTCGTTCGACGTGCTGTCGGACCATGTCGAGGCCGCGAAGGGCAATGCGTCCCGGCCGAACGACGGGGCCGCGCTGAGCGCACTCGAGCAGGTGCTCGCCAACAAGGGCGTGCCAGATGGCGACGCGCCGGCTGCGGCCGCGCCTGCCGCGGCAGCCCCCGCCCCCGCCGCGCCGGCCCCCGCGCCGGCGATGGCGGAAGAGGAAGACGAGTTCGGCTTCCGCCCGGTGGGCGTGTCGCTCGATGATCTGGACGGCCCCGACGATGCCGGCGGCTGGACCGTGCGCTTCAAGCCGTCGCGCGCCGCGCTTGCCAATGCCGGCGAGCCGCTGCTGACGGTGCGCGAGCTGGAGGGCCTTGGCGCCCGCGTCGATGCCGTCGACATCAGCACGCTGCCGCCATTGCGCGAGATCGATGCCGAAGACAGCTATTTCACCTGGGTGATCCACGCTCCGGCCGAACTGCCGGAAAGCGACATCTCCGACTGTTTCGATTTCGTCGCGCCGGACTCGGTGATCGAGATCAAGCGCGCCGAGGATGCGGCGGTGTTGCCCCAGGGTACGGCCGAAACCGAGATGGACGGCGACGAGATCCCGTTCGTACCGGTGACCGCAACCGTCGACGACTTCATGGATCTGGGCCCCGCCCCGGCGGTGCTCGCACCTGCCGCGGCTCCGGCACCCGAGCCGATTGCTGCGGCGCCCGAGCCCGCGCCTGCCGCGGCGGGGACTCCGCCGGCCGGTGGGGGCAGCACGCCTGGTGGCCCCGGTGGCGGCGGTGCTGGTGCCGGCGGTCCGGCCAAGCCGGTCAACGAAGCCGCGCAGACCATCCGCGTGGACCTCGTCAAGCTCGACCTGCTGCTCAACCTGGTCGGCGAGCTGGTGATCCGCAACTCGATCCTGGCCGACCGGCTGTCGCCGGCCGATCGCCAGCGCGTCGAACTGCCCGAACTGGCGCGCCTCACCCGGCAGATCCAGGACAACGTCATGTCGCTGCGTGCCCAGCCGATCCGGCAGGCCTTCAGCCGCGTGCCGCGCATGCTCCGCGACCTGTCGGTGGAAACCGGCAAGCAGATCAACCTCGAGACGATCGGTGAAACGACCGAAGTCGACAAGGGCGTGATCGAGAAGATCGGCGATCCGCTGACCCACATGATCCGCAACGCCGCGGACCATGGCCTGGAAAGCGCCGAGGAGCGGATCGCGGCGGGCAAGGACCCGGCCGGCACGATCAAGCTGTCAGCCGAGCAGAAGGGCGCACGGATATTCGTGCGTGTTGCGGACAATGGTCGCGGCATCAACCGCGAACGCGTCCGCGCCAAGGCCGTCGAAAAGGGCATCATCAGCGCCGATGCGGTGCTGACGAACGAGGAAATCGACCAGCTGATCTGCGCCCCGGGCTTCTCCACCGCGGAGAAGATCTCGAACATCTCGGGTCGCGGCGTCGGCATGGACGTGGTGCGTTCGAACGTGGAAGCCCTGGGCGGCCGCGTCGAGATCCACTCGGTGCCGGGCGAAGGCACCACCTTCACGATGATCCTGCCGCTCACGCTGGCCATTCTGGACGGCATGATCGTACGGCTCGCCGGCCAGCGCTTCGTCCTGCCGCTGACGCACGTGCTGGAGACGATCCAGCCCGAGCCCGGCCAGGTGAAGCGTACCGCGCCCGACCATGAAGTGATCGACATGCGCGGCGAATATCTGCCGGTGAAGCGCGCGACCGAGATCTTCGGCCTGAACGACGACCGCGCCATCGAGGACTCGCTGGTGGTGATCGTCGAGAGCGAAAGCTCGGGCAAGGTTGGCCTCGTCGTCGACACCATCGATGACCGCCGCGAAGTGGTGATCAAGAGCCTGGATCAGAACCTGCATCCGATCCGCGGCCTGGGTGGCGCAACCATCCTCGGCGACGGCTCGATCGCCTTGATCCTCGACATCGAGGCGCTGGTTTCCTCGCCTACCCGTTTCACGCCCAAAGGACTGGCAGCATGAGCACCCCCGACACCGCCAATGATCGCAAGATCGTAACCTTCTCGCTGGCCAAGCAGATCTTCGGGATCGACATGAGTGCGCTCATCGAAATCCGCGAATGGGACGAGCCGACGCCGCTTCCCAACGTGCCCAGCTTCATCAAGGGCGTGACCAACCTGCGCGGCAACGTGATCCCGGTGGTCGGCCTGGCCGAGCGCCTGGGCTGGGAGCCGAGCCAGCTGCATGCGCGCTCGTGCATCCTGGTCGTGAACATCATGGGCAAGCAGGCGGGGTTCCTGGTCGACGAAGTCAATGACATCGTGGGCATCAACGTCGGCGAGATCCAGCCGGCACCGGCGGTGGAGACCGCGCTGGAGGAGAGCGTGATCGCGGGCCTGGTCCGCATCGCCACCCGCGCCAAGGATGGCACGCGCGACGAGAATGGCAGCATGGTCCTGCTGCTCGATCTCAACGCGCTCAGCCTGACCAAGCACCTGGATCTCGCAGCATGAGCCCCGCCGGGGGCGCCGCCGCGGCGTCCGCCGGCGCCGCGAACACGATGGCACCGGGCCAGAACGCGGAGCTCACGCCGCGCGATTTCCAGGCCATCGCCGCGATCATGTACGACGATGCCCGCATTTCGCTCAGCGAGGCGAAGACCACGCTCGTCCAGTCGCGCCTCGCGCGCCGGCTGCGCAAGTTCGGCCTGAACCGCTTCTGCGACTATGTCGACCTGGTGCACAGCAACGCGGAGGAACGCCACGCGATGGTGGTGGCCCTCACCACCAATCACACGCATTTCTTCCGCGAGCCGCACCATTTCGACCATTTTCGCGAGACCGTGATCCCCACGCTCCAGCGGAAACAGGGTCCGATCCGGATCTGGTCGGCAGGCTGCTCGTCGGGCGAAGAGGTCTATACGATCGCGATGTGCCTGTTGGGGCCCAGCCGCAGTAGCGCGTCTTGGTTGCGCAACGCCGACGTGCGGCTGCTCGCCACCGATATCGCCCCGCATGTGGTCGAGTCGGTGCAGCGCGGGGTCTATGCGGAGAATGTCGCGGCGGGCGTGCCCGAGCCGTATCGCTCCACCTGGATGAAGCCGACGGAAGGCGGCTTCGTGATGGCGGACGAAGCGCGGCAGATGGTCACGGCGAAAGTATTGAACCTGTTCGAACCGTGGCCGCTCAAGGCCGCCTATGATGTTATTTTCTGCCGTAACGTCATGATCTATTTCGGAGATCCCGCGAAGGAGGAGCTCGAGCACCGCTTTGTCGAGCAGCTCGCCCGGGGGAGTTTCCTGTATATCGGTCACTCGGAACGGCTGATCGGTGCCGCCGCGGGCAAGATGCGCTCGTGCGGGCACACCATTTATCAGAAGCCGGAGTAATGGGCATGAAACCAGTCCGCACGCTCATCGTCGACGACAGCGCCTCGATGCGCGCGACGCTGAAGCGGATGCTCTCGGCCGACCCCGAGATCGAAGTGGTCGGCATGGCGCCCGAGCCGTTCGCGGCCCGCGACATGATCAAGGCGCTCAACCCCGATGTATTGACGCTCGACGTCGAGATGCCGGGAATGGACGGCCTGTCGTTCCTGGAGCGCATCATGCGCCTCCGGCCGATGCCAGTGGTGATGTGCTCCACGCTCACCGCCCGCGGTGCGGAAGTCACGATCGAGGCACTGCGCCTGGGTGCGGTCGACTATGTCACCAAGCCGAGCGGCACGCCCGAGGACATCGAGCGCGATGCCAACCTGCTGTGCGACAAGGTGAAGAGCGCGGCGCGCTCGGTTGCCCGCGCCGGCCCGCAGCGGCTGCCGGCGCAGCCCAGCGTCGGCGCCAGCAGCAGCGGTGGCAGCGCCGCCCAGCTGATCGCGATCGGTTCGTCGACCGGCGGCGTCGAGGCACTGTTCTCGCTGCTTCCCGCGCTGCCCGAAGATTCGCCGCCGATCCTTATCGTGCAGCACATGCCGGCAACGTTCACGCGCAGCTTCGCACAGCGCCTGAACGCGGAGTGCCGCGTGAACGTCGTGGAAGCTACGGATGGCGCCCAGGTAACGCCGGGAACCGTCTATATTGCTCCTGGAGGCGAACGACATATGGAACTCCAGGGCGGTGCCAATGGCCGGATTAAGCTGATCCCGGGCAATCCTGTCACCGGCCATCGTCCCTCGGTGGACGTGCTGTTCCGCTCGGTCGCCAAACTGGGTGCCGGTGCCGTCGGCGTCATCCTCACCGGGATGGGCAGCGACGGCGCGCAGGGCCTGCTGGAAATGCGTCGGGCGGGTGCCCGCACGCTTGGCCAGACCAAGGAGACCTGCGTGGTGTGGGGCATGCCCCGCGCCGCCAAGGAAGCGGGTGCGGTGGAGAAGGAGGTCGGCTTGTCGGCAATGCCGGAGGCCATCCTGAAAGCTTGTCGAGAAACGGTTAAGGTTGGGAGCGCATAACAATGCCCGCTGCATCACAAATCAAGGTGATGGTCGTTGATGATCAGACCAGTATGCGGGCGATGATCCGTCGTGCGCTGCAGGACCTGGGGTTCAAGGACGTTCGCGACAAGGCCAGCGCGCCGGAAGCGCTTTCGGCCATCAAGAGCGACCGTGTTCACCTGGTCATCTCCGACTACAACATGCCCGAGATGGACGGGCTGCAGTTCCTGGAAGCGGTTCGCGCCGATCCGGTGATCGGCAAGACCGTGTTCATCATGCTCACCGGCTCGTCCGACCGCGAAATCGTGCAGAAGGCGGCGGCGCTGGGCGTGAACAACTATGTCGTCAAGCCTTTTGCGCCGGCGGCGCTCAAGGAAAAGATCGAACGCGTCTTCGGCGAGCTGACCTGATATGCGCAGAGTTTCCATCGTACAGGGCGAGAACGCGGTGATCGCGGAGCCCCATGTCATGATTTCGACCCTGCTCGGAAGCTGCGTCGCCGCATGCCTCTACGACCCGGTCGCCAAGGTGGGAGGGATGAATCATTTCCTGCTGGGCGAGCCGGGCGCAGACCACAAGGTGTCGAGCTCGGACATGGCACGCTACGGCGTGCATGCGATGGAACTGCTGATCAACAGCATGATGGCCAAGGGTGCCTCGCGCCCGCGGCTGCAGGCCCACCTCTATGGTGGTGCCAACATCATCTCCGGCCTGGGGGGCATCGGCGCGTCGAACGCCGCCTTCGCCCGCCGGTTCATGGAGACCGAAGGCATCGCGATCGCGCATTGCGATCTCGGCGGCACGCTTGCCCGCAAGGTCGAGTTCCTGCCGCACGAGGGCAAGAGCCGCTGCAGCAAGGTGGCGGAGCGCGTGCAGGAACGTCCGGTCGCCCCCCTGCCCATTGCCGCCCCCGACGGAGAATTGGAGCTTTTCTGATGTCGTGCCTGCCCATGTCGGATCCCTCGCACCCGCAAGCCCTGCCCGGTTACGACCCGTTCGCGGGCGTGCTGCACAGCGTGATGGCCGGCGAAATCCGCGAAATCAGCAAGAAGCTGGAAGGCCTGGCAGAGGTACTCGTCTGCGACGAGCACTTCGCAGCCCATTATCTCGAGCAGCTCCAGGCGTTCGATTATCTGATCCAGCACGCCGACGAGTGCGTGAACCTGCTGGAGCGGATCGCGGGCGGCGAGGATTCGCTGTCGGCGATCAGCCATGTCCGTCTCGGCGCCGTCCAGGAACGCCTGCGCAACGCGTTGAAGGGGCAGTAACATGGCCCGCGGGGGGGACGTTCGGCCGATCATCGTCAAGAAGGTCAAGAAGAGCGCCGCCGCGCATCATGGCGGCGCGTGGAAGGTGGCTTATGCCGACTTCGTGACGGCGATGATGGCCTTCTTCATGCTACTGTGGCTGATCGCCAATCCGGACAAGGATCGGCTGAAGGGCCTGGCCAAATATTTCTCGCCGACCGTCGCCGATAGCGGCCCCTCCACGCCGGTCAGCAATTCCGCGCCCGGCGCCGGTGGTCCCACCCGCCGTTCCGAGGCCGATCCCAGCAATGCGAAGGGCCAGCCCACCTTCGAGGTGACCACCGCCGGCTCGGCGCGCGGCGGCACCGCCGACGTGCCGGCGACGATGCGCGTGATGGCCTCCGAACTGATGGTGGCGCTGGAAGCGACGCCGCAATCGCAGGGCAAGAAGAATGTTGACGTCCAGCAGGATCGGCAGGGCCTGCGCATCACGCTGATGGATACCGACCAGCAGCCGATGTTCAAGTCGAACACCGCCGAGCTCAATCCCTATGCGCGCACGCTGCTCACCAAGCTGGCGAAGAAGATCTCCACGGTCGGTGCGCAAATTGCGGTCGAAGGGCACACCGACGGTGCAGGCGGCCAGAGCGACGCCAATTGGCAGCTTTCGGGCGAGCGCGCCCTCGCCGCCCGCTCGGCGCTGGTCGCCGGTGGCGTGACGCCCGATCGCTTTGCCGAAGTCGTCGCGATGGGCGCTACCCAGCCGGTCTATCCGGACCAGCCCAACCGCGCCGAGAACCGCCGCATCAGCATCGTCCTCAAGGGCCAGACCTCGGCGCTGCCGAGCGACTCCAGCTTCAAGTTCTGAGGAGCCGCCCGTGAAGAAACTGCTGTTCCTCGTCGTCGCGCTGATCGCCGGCCTCGCCGCCGGCGGGGGCACCGCCTATGCGATGGTGAAGATGCTCGGCAGCGGCGCGCCCAAGCAGGAAGCGGCGGCCGTAGAGAAGGAAGCGCCGGCCAAGTTCGTGCCCACCGGCAAGGTGCTGGTGCCGCTGGTCTTCGCCGACGGGCATCTGGCGGGATATGCCTCGATGGAAGTGCAGCTCGAGGTCGACGAGGCCAAGGCCGATTTCGTTACCCAGCGCATGCCGCTGCTGCTGCACGCCATCAACATGCGCACGTACCGCACGCCGATGGCTGCAGGTCCCGACGGCATGCTGCCGGACCTGGAAGGCTTCCGGAAGCTGGTCGACGCCTCGGCCAGCGAAGCCTTCGGCGCCAAGGTCGTCCGCAAGGTCGCGGTGACCAACGCCAACCCGGCATGACATTCGTGCGACTGCAGAAGCGAAACTGAACGCTCATTCCTCCTATAATAGGCATAGGGACTGCCGGTTTTTTGCAGTTCAACGGGGAGAATGACGCCGTGGGCGCAGCCGAGCATCAGTTTGACCACAATGCCAGCGAGCCGGCCCCCTGGGCCGAGCGTGCCCCGCGCACGGTGACGACGCTGATGGTGGGCAAGCTGATCTGCACGGGTGCAGGCGAGCAACTTTGCCGAGTCCGCAACATCTCCGCCACCGGCATGATGCTGGAAAGCCCCTTCCCCCTGCGCCAGGGGGATCGCATCGTCGTCGAGCTGCGCGGCGGCCCCGTGCTCGAGGGCAAGATCATGTGGGTCAGCGACGGGCGGGCCGGCGTGCAGTTCCATGAAGCGATCGACGTCGAGGACGTGCTTGCCGCCGCCAAGGGCAGCTCGCCGGCCGCGCGGCTGCGCCGCGCCGTGCCGCGCGCACCGCGTTTCGCGATTGCCGGCACCGCCCGGCTCGTCTGCAACGGCGTTTCGCACAGCGTGGCGATGGAGAATATCTCGCAGAGCGGTGCCCGGGTGCGGCTGTCGAACCAGCCCGATCTCGACAGGGTGATGACGCTGGTGGTTCCGGGTCTCAACCCGCGAAGCTGCACGGTGCGTTGGGCCGAAGACGACTCCGCCGGCGTCGCCTTTATCGAGATGATCCCCTATGGCGAGCTTTCTGCCTGGCTGAACGAGATGCAGCCGCCGCGCTGAGCGGCGACTGCCCTCCCCTTCCTTATGCGAGGGCGAGCGCGGCCCGCCGGCGCCGCAATACCGCGCCCACGCCCGCGACACCGACGATCAGCAGCACCCAGGTCTCGCCTTCCGGCACCGCGCTGATGCCGATCTGCCGGATCATCGCGTCCGCAATCGCCTGATGCACCTGCGTCGTTGGATGGATGCCGTCGAAATACAGCGACGCGCTGCAATTCGCCAGTTGCGGGGATCCGCCGCCGAGGACCTGGCACGGCGTCGTCGTGTTCAGCGTGTTCGGCAGGCCGAAGGCCGTGGGGGAATCGAGCAAGGCATGCTCGGTCGCGAACAGATCGAAGAAATCGGCGGTGAGGCCGGGCTGGCGATCGATACCCGCCGCAATCTGCCGCAGGGACTCGCTGATCTGCCGCGAGCGATCGGTGAGTTCCCCGAGGCGACCGGTGACCCCGCCCACATTGGCAACCGAGTCCGGCAGCAGACCGATATCCGGCGCCCCGACGATGACGAAGTGGCGCGCACCGAGACCATAGAGCGCGGTGACCGCATCGTCGAAGTCGCTCAGCGCCGGAAGGAAGCTGACCGGGCCACCGGTGAGGCTCGTATCGCGCACGTCGTTGCCGCCGAAATTGAGCAGCACCAGGGCGTTGCCGTCGATCGGCACGCCGACCCGATTGGCATAGAGGCCCACCTGGGCAAGAAAGCTTGGGCTCCGCTCACCCGCCACGGTCTGCGCCGTGGCACCGCCAAAGGCCAAGTTGGTGCCGCCGGCATAGAGCGGCGTTGCCGCATGGCCGGTGATCGCCAGGCTCAAATAGTCGGCATAGTTGAACCCGTTCGAGAAGCGGCCGCCGAAATAGCCGTCCTTGGCGTTGGCGAATGCCCCACCGCTGGCAAGATTGAGGTTCCCCGAATCCACCAGACTGTCGCCGAAGACGTACAGTCCCGAATAGGTGGGCCCCGCGTGCGAAACCGCGGGCGCGAGGCACAGCGAAACAAGCGCGAACAACCGCGTGAAAGCCTTCATGGCACATCCCCTCTCGTTAACCACGTCTTAGCCCTCGGACGCGGCTTATCCAAGCGGTTACTTCGAGGAAGCGAGCCGAAATCAGCTGGATGCGCGACTTATACTGCACCGCAGCAACAGCCGCGGACAGCAGTACCCGCGCGGGCCGTAGCGGCCGGGTTCAGACCTCGATGTCGAGCTTCGCCAGTTCGACGCGCACGCGCACATCGATGTCGCGCATCAGCGCCGCCAGTTGCGGCTCGGCGGGCGTCGGCACCGTTTCGGACCATTGGACGATCTCGCGCAGCCGCGCGACGTTGGGCGTCCCCGCCACCAGCTCCTTGTGCAGCCGGTCAAGCGCATCGATGCCGCGCTCGACATCGCGGGCCTGCTTGCGGCGGCGTTCGGCGATCGGATTGTTGGCGGCGATCGCGACCAGCATCTGCACGCTGGTGGCCGGCACCGCTCCGGGCACGGGCTGCGGATGCGGGGCGACGGCGACCTGCTCGTCGAGCCGGCTCGCCAGGCTGGGCACGGACTTGGGCAACGCCGCCAGCAGGTTGCGCGCCATCATCGGTGACAGGCTGTCGATACGCACGAAATCAGGCCCTCGCGAGCCGTCTTGGCTCTCCTCTTCCTATAAGACGAGTAGCGTTAATTTTCCACTTGGCCCGAGAGGTTTATGTATCGTCTCTCCGCATCGTTCCTGGCGCTCGCGCTGGCCTGTTTCGGCGCGCCCCAGGCGATGGCCCAGACCCGGATCAAGGACATCGTCGACGTCGAGAATGTCCGCGAAAACCAGCTGGTTGGCTATGGCCTCGTGGTCGGCCTCGCCGGCACCGGCGATCGTATCCGCAACGCCCCCTTCACCGAGGAATCGATGCAGTCGATGCTCGAGCGGATGGGCGTTAACATTCGCGGCACCCAGATGCGCACGCAGAACGTCGCCGCGGTCTCGATCACCGCGACGATGCCGCCCTTTTCGCGCAACGGTTCGCGGATCGATGTGCAGGTCTCAGCGCTCGGCGACGCGACCAGCCTGCAGGGGGGCACGCTGATCGCGTCGTCGCTGCGCGCGCTCGACGGCGAGATCTACGCCGTGGCGCAGGGCCCCGTCGCCGTATCCGGCTTCAAGGCGCAGGGCGCCGCAGCAAACGTCAGCCGTGGCGTGACCACTTCGGCGCGCATTGCCGGCGGTGCGATCGTCGAGCGCGAGGTGCCCTATCAGTTGCGATCGGCCAACAGCCTCAAGCTCGCGCTGAAGAACCCCGATTTCTCGACGGCCGACCGGATCGCCCGCGCGATCAACGGCCGCTATCCCGGCGCCGCGCAGATGCTCGATCCGGCAACGGTCGAACTCCGCCCGAGCAACCAGTTCGCCGGATCGGTGATCGACCTCGTTACCCAGGTCGGCGATCTCGAGGTGAAGGTCGATCAGCCCGCCAAGGTGGTGATCAACGAAGCCTCGGGGACGGTAGTGATGAACAGCGATGTGCGGATCACGCCGGTGGCGATCGCGCAGGGCGGCCTGACCATCTCGGTGACCGAAGCCCCGCAGGTCTCGCAGCCCGGTCCGTTCTCGCAGGGCCAGACGACGGTGGTGCCCCGCACCCAGGTGCAGGTGAACGACGGCAACGGCGCCAGCCTGGCGGTGATCAACGGTTCGTCGCTCAAGGCGCTGGTCAGCGGGCTCAACACGCTGGGCGTCTCGCCGCGCGACCTAATCACCATCCTCCAGGCGATCAAGACGGCGGGCGCGCTCCAGGCCGAAATCGAGGTGCAGTGATGACCGACGCGTCCCCCCTCCCCCAGGCAGCGATTGCCGGCGCGACCACGCCCGCCAAGCCGCTGCCCAAGGTGGACCCCAAAAACGCCAAGACGGCGCAAGATTTCGAAAGCGTGTTCCTGGGACAGATGACCCAGCTCATGATGCAAAGTGTTCAACAAGACGAACAGTTTAGCGGTGGCAACGGCGAAGAGATCTTCCGCGGCATGCTCGCCGAGAAGCTCGGCGCCGCCATGGCGCGCCGCGGCGGAGTCGGCCTCGCGCCGGCCGTCCTCGACCAGATCCTCAAGCTTCAGCAAGGACAGAAATGATCACGCAGCTCGTCGATGCGATGCTCTCCCTCACCGCTTTGATGGAGGAGGAGAGCGAACGTTTGGCTCGCACACCCTATATCCGGGAGCTCGGCGAGATCGCCGACGCCAAGTTGCGGCTCGCCGGCCGCATCGAAGCGGAAGTCGCGCGACTGAAGCGCGAGAATCCGGAAGATTGGCTAGAGAATCTGGAAACCGAGGATCGCGAGAAATTGGCAGAATCGAGCCGCGCATTGCGTGACGCATCTGTTGTAAACTCTCGAATACTGTCACGACAAATTGAACTTTCGGCGGAAATGATGGCCGCTATTGCATCGGAAGCGCAGCGTCTGACCGGCAGCCGCAGCACGACCTACAGCGCCTGCGGCGGGCTGTACGGCATGGATGCACCCGCACCGATTTCCGTAAATGCACGATTGTGAAGGTGTTTTTGATTCGGCCCTGCCGTTGAGTCGTTCGCTGCGGCGCGGAATATTTCCGTGCCGTTGCTGTGCCGATGCGAGCCGAAACACGCCAACATGTTTACCTAAGCCATTGCCATATCACGCTTTTTAAATGGTGTACTTCCGCTTAACTATAAACTGGCAAAATCTGCACGTTCGTCTATAAACAAACGGACAGCGCGTATGGGAAGAAGAGGGTCTCCTGCCTGAAACATCGGGCAGCTCCCAGCGGCTGTGCATGCTTTAGGGAGGTGTGGATGAACAAGCTCAAGACTCTGATGATCGCGGCTGCGACGGCGGCCAGCGCTCTCACCATGGCAAACACCGCGCAGGCGACGACCGTCGTTTGCGTGAACTCCGCTGCAGCGGTTTGCAGCTTCGACGGTCTCGGCGGTGGCTGGAACAACGTCAAGGTCGCCAAGAAGACGACCGCGACCCAGTCCTTTGCGCTGTCGCTCAACTCGCCGGGCGTCCTGCACGTCAGCATCTCGTCCTTCTACCTTGACCTGGTGAGCCTGTCGTTCGGCGGCGTGACGCTGACCGGCATCAACAAGGGCGACGTCTATTCGTTCGCGGTCAACCCGTCGAACCAGCCGCAGCTCCTCACGGTCGTGATGAAGAACACCAAGACCAAGGATTATGGCTACAGCTCGCAGCTGGACTTCGCGCCGGTTCCCGAGCCGGCGGCTTGGGGCCTGATGATCGCGGGCTTCGGCATGGCGGGTGGCGCGATCCGCCGCCGCCGCACCGCGCGCGTCGCGATCGCCTGATCGCACGCTTCGCCGTGAAAACGGAAAGGGCCGCGAGCATCCGCTCGCGGCCCTTTTTTTTGTGCGTGCCCCGGATAGAACGGCTCAGCCGCCGGCCTTGCCCAGCGCGGTCTTCAGCAGCACCATCTGCTTGCGGTAGATGTTGGTCATCGCGCTGAAATCTGCCTGCACCTTGCCCATCTTGAGCAGCTGGTCTTCGAGCGTGACGTTGTTGCCGTCGGGCTTGGTCTCGGTCACGTCCTTGTCGAACACCAGGCCGCTGCCCATCGGCTGCACGGCGCCGAGATTCTTCATCGTGCCGGTAAGCTCGACGCGTGGCTTGGCGACGCTGATGCCCCCGGCGCCCTGGAGCAGATCGCCGAAATTGGGCTCGGATACGTCGCGCGACTTGTAGCCGGGCGTTTCGCTGTTCGCGAGGTTCTGCGCGATCACCTGCTGGCGCTGTGACAGATTCTGCATCCGCATCTGGATCGCGGAAAAGATCGTGGGCATCTCGGACATGGATCAGAATCCCAGGGTTAGGGGCGTGCCGGCGGAGAGCCGGGAAAGCGCCGCCTGATAGTTTTTGAGTTGCGCCTGTTCGACCGCGGTCGATGCGCCCTTCTTGCCGTTGCTCGTCTTGCCGCCGTCAATGAACGCCGTCTTGCTGTCATCCCAATATAGAGAGCGATAGGCGGTCTGCGTCATCGAGATCGCATCTTTGATCTTGCCCAGCGCCGCCTTGGCGTTGTCGGTCGAGGCGAGGCTCAGCGCTTCGTTCAGTTCCAGCCCGTAATTGCCGCCCGGCTTGACCTTGGGCGCGGTGCCCACCACGGCGGCCTGGTTGGCGATGCGCTGCGGCTCAAGCCCCAGCTTGGAGAGCGCGTCGGCGTCCGTGCTGCCGGCGAGCAGCTCCAGACTATGCCCCTGCTTCATCGAGATGCGCAGCGACTGCACGCCGTCGACCGTCGTGGCTGTCACCGTGCCCTTGGACGCACCGATCATGCTCTGGATGCGCTCGGCGATGGTCTTGAGCGTGTCGTCCTTTTCGATCGTCACGCGGCGCACGGCATAGTCGTCCGCCTTGATCGAGAAATAATCGCCGGCACGCAGCGTCGTCTGGGTCGTGACCTTGTCGGACACCGTCGGGTTGAGCAGTCCGCGGTTGAAGCCCAGCGCCCCCAGCGCGGTGCTGCCGCCGACATCCGCAGCGACGCGCACCGGCTCGGTCCGCGTCTGGGCTTGGCCGAACTGGGTGGTGGTGCCCACGGCGCCGGATGCGGCATCGATCTGGGTGACGAAGCCGTCCACGGGGCCGCGCCGCGGAGCGGCAAGGTCGCCCGTGGTCCGGCCACCCGCATATATCTTGTCGCCCATGAAGGCGACGCTGTCGATCTGATCGTCTTCCCCGGTGCCGACATAGGTGGTGGTGGCGCTGGTGAGGTTCGCGTCGATCCGGGTGACGAAGCCGTCGCGACCCCCGCTGAGGCCATTCGACTGCGTGCCGGCGATCGCGCTGCTGGTGGCCCCGCCCACCGCAATGCTGCCATCCGCCGACACCGCCAGGGCGCGGGCATCGGCGGTGCCGAGGCTGATGCTGCCGAGCGTGTTCGACAATGCGCTCGCCTGCAGCTTCATCACGCTCGCAACGCCCTGGCTGGACACGAGTGCGAGAAGGTTTCCGTCCTTGTCGGTCGCCAGGCTGCTGATCGTGTCGCTGCCGCCGGTATTGATCGTGCGGCGTTCGGCAATCTTGCCCTTGGGATCGATCCGCACCACCATGGCATCGCCGCCATCCTTGTTGGCGATGCGGCCCGCGACGAACACCGATCCATCGGCGCCGACGGTGACCGCGCGGGCCGTATCGGCGTCCTTGGACACGACCAGGGTCGAAAACTGTTCGTCGCCATTGGCGGCGTATTTCGCCACCGCCATGTCGCCATCGGCGGTGATGCCGTTGAAGCTGCCGGTCACCGTGCCGGCGACGACGACGCTGCCGTCCTGCCCCAGCGATACCGATGCGCCGGTCGCGCTGCCGTTCGCCCCCAGGTTGCGCTGCCACACCACCTTGCCGGCGCTGTCCATCTTCGTGAGGAACAGATTGTCGTTGCCGGTGGAAAGGTTGGCGCCCAGATCGCCCTTGGTGGTGCCGACGACATAGGAGAAGCCCTGCGCATCGGTGACGCTCGCCGCCGCCGTGGTGCTGGCATAGACATCGCTGGTCTTGGTCGTTTCCAGCTTCACCTTGCCGTCCGGACCGTCCACGGCCTTGGTGACGTTGGTCGTCTTGCCGGCGATGACGTTCTGTGCGGTGCCCTGGCGATCAAGCGCCGCGATCGTTCCCATCGTCACCTTGGTGTTGTCACCGGTGGGGTCGTTGAGGCGGAACACCTGGGTCGCGGTCGGCGAGTCGAGTGGCGTCTGGCCGGTGGTCACGACCAGCGAGTCCTTGGCACCTGCCTGTTCGAGGCTCACCTGTTCCAGTCCGTCCGGGGTGGTGAGATTCAGGCTCCACATCCCATCCTTAAGCTCGGGCTCGAACCGGGCATGCCATTTGCTGACCGGTTCGCCCTTGCTGTCGGTAAGGACCGTGCCGTCCGCCTTGTAGGCGATTTCCGAGCGGATCTGTGTATTGAGCGCGTCCGCGACCGAGTTGATCGTCGGCGGCTGCGGGCCGCTCGAGAGATCGACGGTGAAGCTCTGCGACTGCGTGCCGCGCTTGATGCTGACGACGAATTGTTCGCTGCCGGTAAGGCCGGGGAGCGGATCCGACGCCTTCTTCACCAGCGGCTTGCCGGCGGTCTCGTAGAGGTTGGTGGCGGCGAGTTCGCTCGTCTTGGTCGTCGTGGCAGGCTTGCCGAAGCCGAGGTTTACCTTGTCCGACGGGGACGTCGCCAGATAGCTCTGCAGGTCGGCCAGGCCCTTGGAGAAGGCCTTCTGATACTGCGCGCGCTGCGCGTCCGACGTCGTCTTGTCGGCGGCGGCCTCGGCGAGCACGCGCAGCTTGTCGAGGGACTTGAACGCGGTGAAGCTGGTCTTCACATCGTCGGGGAGCAGACTTCCGTTGCTGTCGGTGGTGGCGGGCTGGATCAGCGTGCGCGCCGCAAGGATCGAGCTGAGCTGGGACGAGGTGGCGGTACCGTCCGCATCCTTCCAGGGCGGGGCGGTCGGAACGGTGTCGAACAGCGCCTTGGCGGTGCGCACCGCCTTGCTCTCGAACGTCGGCAAGGTCGAGGTGGCAAACGAGTTCTGCCCCGTGAGCAAACTCAGCCCGATCAGATTTGCCGATAAATTAACCATGATCCGATCCGTCCCTTCCCCATTCAATCCTATAATAGAGGAGAGCGCGGCCTTGCGGGTGCGCGCGGACCATTTTCTGCAGGGATGAGCATGGCTTCTGTCGCCACGGTGGGTGAACCGCCCGAACTGAAGAAATTCTCGGGGCCGCAGCGCGCGGCCGCGCTGATGCTCGCGCTCGGCAAGGAACATGGCGCGCCGATCTGGGACCAGCTTTCCACCGACGAGATCAAGGAACTGTCCTCGACGATCGCCAGCCTGGGCCGCATTCCCAGCGCCGTCGTCGAATATCTGCTCGTCCAGTTCACCGGCGAAGTCGCCAGCATGGCCTCGCTCCACGGCAGCTACGAGACCACCGAACGCCTACTAGGCGGCATCCTTCCGGACGAGAAGGTCAGGGAGATCATGGAGGATATCCGTGGTCCTTCGGGCCGGACGATGTGGGACAAGCTGTCCAATGTCTCCGAAACCGTGCTCGCCGGCGCGCTCAAGCAGGAATATCCGCAGACCGTCGCGGTCATCCTGTCGAAGCTGCGCCCGGATCACGCCGCGCGGGTGCTGGCCGAGCTGCCGCGCGAGTTCGCGGTCGACGTGATCATGCGCATGCTGCGGATGGACACGGTGCAGAAGGAAGTCATCAACCAGGTCGAGCAGACGCTCAAGACCGAGTTCATGACCAACCTGTCCCGCTCGCAGAAGCGCGATCCGCACGAGAGCATGGCCGAGCTGTTCAACTCGCTCGACCGTTCGACCGAGGAAGCGATGCTCACCGCGCTCGACGCCAAGGCGCCGGAAAGCGCCGAACGCATCCGCGCGCTGATGTTCACCTTCGAGGATCTCTCGAACCTGCTGCCGCCGGCGATCGCCTCGATCGTTCGCAACGCGGACAAGCGCGAGATGGCGCTGGCGCTGAAGGGTGCGCCGGAGCAGCTGAAGACGATGTTCTTCAATGCGATGACCGAGCGCGCCGCGAAGCTGATGCGCGAGGACATGGCCGGCATGGGCCCCGTGCGCGCGCGCGATTGCGAAGAGGCGCAGTCGAGCCTCGTCCGCTTGGCCAAGGACCTTGCCGATCGCGGCGAGATCCTGCTGGTCGATCCCAAGTCCGACGACGCGATGATTATCTAAGGAGCATGGCAGCATGAGCATCCATGTCGAACGTTTCGCCTTCGACCGCGTCTTTTCGGCGCCGATCCCCGACAAGAAGCTGGTCAACGAAGACGCGCTGATCGAGCTGGCCGCGCTGCGCGCCGAGATCGCGCTGCTCAAGGCCGATCAGCAGGTCGTGATCGATCGCGCGCGTGCCGAGGGTTTCGAGGCCGGGCTCGCCCAGGCACGCGCCGAGCGCGAAGTG
Source organism: Sphingomonas sp. (assembly GCF_032114135.1). Taxonomy (GTDB): domain Bacteria; phylum Pseudomonadota; class Alphaproteobacteria; order Sphingomonadales; family Sphingomonadaceae; genus Sphingomonas. Next base: position 466,269 of record NZ_DAMCTA010000002.1, on the reverse strand, counting down.
GCGCTGCTCAGCGCGGTCGACGCACTGCATGCCGGCATCGAGGTGATCGACGCCCAGTTCACCGAGATCACCGAGCGGGTGACCAGCGAAGCGACCGAAGTCGCGCTTGCCGCGGCCGACCATATCGCCGCACGCGCGATCGAACGCGCGCCCGGTGACGCGATCGACGCGGCGATCGGCCGCGTGCTCGGCCAGGTCGCGCGCGGCACCGAGCTGCAGGTGCGCGTCCACCCCGATCTGGTCGACGACATCGAAGCCAAGATCGCCGACCGCCAGTCCAGGGACCGGCGCAAGCTGAGCCTCATCGTCGCACCGGATTCGACGCTGGCGATGGGCGATGCGCTGATCAACTGGGACGAAGGTGGCCTCGCGCTCAACGCCCAGCAGCGCCGCGACGCGATCACCGCCGAACTGGAAAGCCTGTTGCTCCACTGAACGCCGCAGGCGGAACGGCAAATCGGGTGAAAGGTTGAGCTCCTTCGAACCTTCGAAGGAAAACACCCATGCCGACGCCCGTCCGTTTCTCGTCCTCCGTCGAACAGCCGCAGCCCGACGAAGCGGAGACGATCGCCGGGCTCAAGGAGCAGTTCCAGAAGATTCTCGACACCACATCCGAGGATTATCAGCACGCCGTTCGTTCGGTGCATGCCAAGGGACATGGCCTGGCGCGCGGCACCTTCACGGTTGCCGACGATCTGCCGCCCGAACTCGCTCAGGGCCTGTTCGCGACGCCGGGCAGTCATGAAGCGATCCTGCGCTTCTCCACCAATGCCGGCGACATCCTGGACGATTCGATCCGCCTGCCGCGCGGCGTGGCGCTCAAGGTGCTGGGCGTCGAGGGCGAACGCCTGCCGGGCAGCGAAAGCGACACGACGCAGGACTTCGTGATGGTCAACGCGCCTGCCTTCGCAGCCCCCGACGCCAAGAAGTTTCTCGGCAACCTCAAGCTTCTTGCCGGCACGACCGACAAGGCAGAGGGCGCTAAAAAACTGCTCTCCGCCGTGTTGCGCAGCTTCGAGGCTGCGATTGAGGCGGTCGGCGGCAAGTCGGCACTGCTGAGCACGCTGGGCGGCGCGAAACCCGTGCATCCGCTGGGCGCCACCTATTACAGCCAGACGCCCTATCGCTACGGCGATCATATCGCCAAGTTCCAGCTGGTACCGGTCTCGGGCATCAAGGACTTTGCCGACGAGACGATCAACGCGACCGGCCGTCCCGACGCGATCCGCGAGGCGGTGAACGAGTTGCTCGCCGAGCAGGGCGGCACTTGGGAGCTGCGCGTGCAGCTCTGCACCGATCTGGACAAGATGCCGGTCGAGGATGCTTCGGTCGCGTGGGATGAGGAAGAAAGCCCCTATCGCACCGTTGCGACGCTGCAGGTCGCGCCGCAGGCCGGCTGGGTCTATGGCGAAAGCGACAAGATCGAGGACCGGCTGTCCTTCGCGCCCTGGCACGGTCTTGCCGCGCACCAGCCGCTCGGCGGGGTGAACCGCGCGCGCAAGGAGCCGTACAAATTCTCGGCGGACTATCGCGGCCGATTCAACGGCTGCCCGATGCATGAGCCGCGCGCGCTTGACGAGCTGAACGCGGAGGCGTGATCGGCAAGGGGCCGCCCCGCGGCGGCCCCTTGCCTGGCGCGGTCAGCCCTGATGCGGATCGCGCGGACGTTCCGGCCGGGCGGGACGCTGGGGTTGCGGCTGGGGGTGCGGGCGCGCATGGTCCGCACGCGCCGCAGCCTGGGCGCGCTGCTGCTGCGCCATCTGCACCCGTGCCTGCGCCTGGCGCTGCGCGGCCTGAGCGCGGGCCGCTTGCTGCTGACGAGCCTGTAGCTGCGTCTGCTGCTTGGCGGCCTGTTGCTGACGGGCACGCTGTTGCGCCTGCTGCCGCTGCATCTGCTGCGCCTGTTGCTGACGCTGCGCCGCCGCCGCACGTGCCATTTGCTGCGCATGTTGCTGGTCACGGCGCTGCGCCGCAGCCTGTTGCATCCGCTGCTGCGCCGCAACCTGCTGCTGTCTGCGCTGCTGCGCAGCCTGTTGGGCGCGCGCCTGCGCAGCCTGCTGCTGCGCCTGACGCTGGTTCGCCTGACGCTGAGCCGCCTGCTGCGCCTGACGCTGGGCCACCTGACGCTGCGCTACCTGCTGCTGGGCCTGGCGCTGGCGCGCCTGCTGCTCAGCAAGCTGACGCTGCTGCGCCTGCAGGCTCGCGCGTTGCTGCTCTTGCTGCTGCAGCGCGAGCCGCTGCTCTGCCTGCGCCTGACGCTGGCGCTGTGCCGCCGCTTGCTGGACCTGGCGCTGCGCCGCCTGTTGCTGGGCAATCTGCTGCGCGCGCGCCTGCTGCTCGCGGCGCTGTGCGGCGGCCTGGCGGTCGCCGCCGAACCAACGGTTCATCCAGTTGCGCTGCTGCTGCGGGGGCTGCGAAGGCGTGTAGGCGACGGGCTGCGGCGCCGGGGTTCGGAAGCCCTGGCGTTGCCATGCCGCGAAACGCTGTGTGGCGAAGGCGCGGCGCGCGCGTTCCTGCTGCCAGACGGTCTGTTCCTGCGCGGCATGCGCCTGGCGATAGGCCTGCCATTCGGCCTGGCGCGCCTGCGCCTCCGCCCATTGCGCGTTCGCCGCGGCGATCTCGGCACGCCGCGCCGCCCAATTGGCCGCTACGACGCCGCGATGTTCGCGCTGCCCTGACAGCTGGTAAAGATATGCCCCACGGTCATAATAGCGCGACGCAATGTCGGCGCGACCATAATAGGCATTCGCCGGCAGCAGATCGCCGCCCGCGTCATAAACCGCGACCAGATCGTCGCCGGAATAGGCATAGCTATAGCCGGGATCGCGGACGAGGTAGGGCTGGTCCGCGCCGGCCTGATAGTAATAATAGCGATAGCCGCCATCGATCGGCTCGGCATAGCGGCGGTCGCCGAGGCTGGTCTGCCAAACCCAGGGCGAGACGCGGCCGTCGTCATAGGCATAATCGGGCGGCGCATCGCCGATCGCATTGGCAACGCCCTGCGCGCGATCGAGATAGGCATAGGCGTCGCTGCGCTGCGCGACTTGCGCCACGCGGACTCGCCGGGTCGCAGGCAGCTGCTGGGCCGCGGGGGCCGTGGCGAGCGACGTTGCGGCACCAGCCTGCAACGGCACCGCCGCCGGCAGCGCCGGCAGGGCTTCGGCCATATTGCCCGTCGACGCATTACTATCCGCCTGCTGCGCCGGGGTTCCCGGGTTGCAGCCGGCCAGCGCCAGCGCGATCACGCTCACCGAGAGCATGGCGGGGCGTTTCAAGAGATCGGACATCACAGCTCCTCACTTCCCGCCCCCTTGCCGCAGCTTCTGCCCGATCCAGGCTGAACCTGCGCTGGAGCGGCCGTTCATCGGCCGTCAAACGCCCGTCTCTGGTTTCCGATGCGCGCGCATGCGTACCGATCAGCCCGAACTGAGACGCCGCATCTGATTGCCCACGGTGCGCACCGCGAGCCCGCTGGCCAGCACCATGTCGAGCAACGCCTCGTGCTGCGCGGCAGTCACCGCCCCGTCAGTTTCTGGCCCGGCGCCCACCTGATGAAACACCAGAATCGCCCAGCGCCGCTCGTGCCGCGCCAGCTGCAGATAGTTGAACACGTCGAGCGGCTGCGCGTCATAGCCCACCGCCAGTGCCTGCAGCCGATAGGGATGCCGTCGCACCCAGGTCGCAGGGTTGGGCGGGCCCTCGCTGTTGCGTGCGCTGTCGATCCGAAGCCGCTTAAGCAGCGCTTCGTAGCGCGCGCGCTCCACATTGGGCTTACCCGGCCCCAGATCGGTAACGTCGCAGGGATAGGCGAAGTCGCGCGGCCGCGTCGGCCCGGCGACCTTGTCCAGCCACGCTTCCAGCGGCCGGAACTCCTTGTCCGCGAACGCCTCCGCGCTGAGCGGACCGATGTCGCACGGGTGGTGCATGGTATGCGCGCCGAGTTCATGCCCCCGCGCCGGCAACTTCTCCCAATCGCCCACCCGAGCGACGATATTGTCCCAGGTTACGTAGAAGGTGCCGCGCAAGCCGCGGCGCTCCAGTGCCGGCGCCGCCACGTCAAGATGCGAGGGCAACCCGTCGTCATAGGTCAGGCTCAACGCCCCGCCTTCGCCGTCCGCCGCCCGCGCGATCGGGGCGCCGAGCATCAGCGTCGCCATCCCTGTCGCGAAGTGCCGCCTGTTCACCTGCATGTCGTCTCCATTCGTTGGCCATGCCCTTGGCCGCAGCCTTGGACGTACGCAACCACGCTTGTGTGGCTTCGCATGCGCCAAACGACTGCTAGGCAAAAAATTCCCACCCGGCAGAAACTGCCGCTCCGCCCGCCGCCTATAAGTCCATTAACAAGGGGCATTCCGCGCCCCGTAGCTACTGCATGGGGCGGCTTTGGAAGCGATCAAGAATCTGGTGGCGCAACTCGGCACCAAGCGGCTCGCGATGATGGGGGGCGTGGCGTTCGCTCTGCTCGCGGCGCTGACCTTCGTGGCGATGAGCAGCTCCAAGTCCAACATGGGCTACCTCTACACCGATCTCGATCCGGCAGCTGCCTCGACGATCACCGAGAAGCTCAAGGCGCAGAACGTGCCCTACACGCTCTCTGCCGACGGCACCGCGATCATGGCGCCCGAGGACAAGCTCGCCGAGCTCCGCATGAGCATGGCCAGCGAGAAGCTGGGCGGCAAGATCGGCTATGAGGTGCTCGACCAGGAGCAGCCCTTCGGCGTTTCCGCCAGCCGCGCCAAGATGAACGAGACGCGCGCCATCGAGGGCGAGCTCTCCAAGTCGATCCAGACGATTCAGAGCGTCACCGCCGCGCGGGTCCATATCGTGATGCCCGAGCGCGCGATGTTCGCCACCGAAAGCCGCAAGGCGACTGCGGCGGTCACCATCAAGACCAAGGGCCATATCGGGTCCGAGCAGGTCGCCTCAATCCGCTACCTCGTCTCCTCCTCGGTCCCCGAATTGTCTCCCGACGCCGTCTCGGTCGTCGACCAGACCGGTGCCCTGCTTGCCCGCGCGGGCGATCCCGACACCGCCGCCGCCGGCGATGCGGATGAGCGCCAGCAGACCGTCGAGGGCAAGCTGCGCGACGAGATCGAGGCGCTGCTGCAGCCGATCGTCGGCGAGGGCAAGGTCCGCGCCGAGGTCTCGGCCCAGATCGACCGCGACCAGACCCGCGAGGAATCGAACGTCTTCGATCCCGACAAGCAGGTCGTGTCCCGCCAGGTGAGCGTCGAAACCGGCGACCAGAACAAGGAGAGCGATGCCGGTCCGCAGACCGCCTCGGTCGCCAACCAGATGCCCGACGCCAAGGCCAATCCGGGCGCCCCGGGCAGCTCGCGCCAGTCGGCCAGCAACCAGACGTCGGAAGACACCACCTATTCGAACAGCTCGACCAGGACGGTCACGCTGCGCTCGCCGGGCAAGGTCACCCGCCTCACCGTCGCAGTGATGGTCGATGGCGGTCCGAAGGGGCTTCCCGCCGATCAGGTCCAGCGCCTCCAGCGCCTGGTGGAGAATGCCGTCGGCATCGACACCCAGCGCGGCGACAGCGTCGTCGTCGAGAGCATGCCCTTCTCGGCGGTGCCGGTGGACGATGCCAAGGAGAGCCTCTTCTCCAAGCTGCCGATGGACCGGATCTGGACCTTCCTGCAGCTCGCACTGATTGCCGGTGTCGGCCTGCTCGCCCTGCGCATGCTCAAGCCCAAGCCCGAGCCGCTGCCAATCGAGCCGGAAATGACCCAGCTGGCGGCGCAGCAGCAGTCCGAAGAGATGCGGATGCTTACCGCCCGCGCCGCGGACGGCGACCCGGAAGCGCTCCAGCAGCTCGAGCAGATGAACGTCTCCGAAACGGCGCTGCTCGATCAGGAAATCGCCCTCGCCCAGGTGGATGGGCGGATCAAGCTCTCCGCGCTCAAGCGGATTGGCTCGGCCATCGCGGCCAGCCCGCCCGAGGCTGCCTCGGTGATTCGCCAGTGGATGAACGCATAGGATTTTAGCAGATGACGATCGATCCCCACGACATCATCCCATCGGACGGCAGCGAGCCTCAGCCCGCACCCGCCCCCGACTTCCAGGATTTCGAACTGCCGGGCAGCATGCCCGAGGGCAATGGCGGCAGCGCCGGCCTCGAGGCCGTGCACGACGTGCCGGTCAAGGTGCAGGCGGTACTCGGCCGCGCGCGGATGCCGATCGGCGATCTGCTCGCGCTCAGCTCGGGCACCGTGCTCGAGCTGGACCGCCGCGTCGGCGAACCGGTCGACATCTTCGTCAACGACCGGCTGATTGCCCGTGGCGAAGTCGTGCTGATCGATAACGCGCTGGGCGTGACGCTCACCGAAATCGTGCGGCCCGATCGCTGATGGCCACCTCGATCCGCATGCTGCTGATCGGCGAACCCGGCAGCGAGTTCCGTCTCGCCGCCGAGCTTGCCCGCAGCGCCGGCGCCGAAGTGGCGATGGCCGACACGCCCGGTGACGGGCTGGTCGAGCTGCGCCAGGGCGGTGCCGATCTGGTGATGATCGACGTCGAGGCGGACATCACCGCCTTCATGGCGAGCATCCGCGCCGAGCGCTTCACCATCGCCGTGCTGGCCTGCGGAATCGATGCGCCGGCAGAGCGCGCCGTGGCGGCGATCCGCGCCGGTGCACGTGATTACGTTCCCCTCCCCCCGCAGCGCGAGCTGATCGCCGCGGCCATCGCCTCGGTAGTCGAGCGCAAGGCGCCCGCCTGGATCGGCGGCCACCCGGCGCTCGCCCGTGCGCTGTCGCTCGCCGCGGGTGTGGCGCCCAGCGCCGCCCCGGTGCTGATCACCGGCGAAAAGGGCAGCGGCAAGGAAATGATGGCGCGCGCGGTGCACGATGCCTCGGGCCGTCCGCAGCCGATGCTGGTGGCGGAATGCGCGGGCGTCGCACCCGACGTGATCGAATCCGAACTGTTCGGCCACGAGGCCGGCGCCTTTCCGGGTGCCGTTGCCCGCCGCATCGGTCGGCTGGAAAAGGCCGGGCACGGCACGGTGCTGCTGCGCGAAGTCGGCATGCTGTCGCCGGCGTTGCAGGCCAAGCTGCACGAGGTGCTCCAGAAGCAGCAGTTCCGCCGCCTGGCGGGCCACGAGGCCATTCCCTTCCACGGTCGCCTGATCGCCACCTCCAGCCTCAACCTCGATGCGCTGGTGGAGACCGGCACGTTTCGCGCCGATCTGCTGGTGCGGCTGGGGCTGGTGCGCGTCGAGGTGCCGCCCTTGCGGGCCCGCGGCGAGGACATCATCGCCCTCGCCCGCTATTTCGCCAAGCGCCACGCCGAAGTCGACGGCCTGCCCCCGCGCGCCTTCACGGACGAGGCGCTAGCGCTGCTCCAGCGCTATGTCTGGCCGGGCAACATCCGCGAGCTGGACGAGACAGTGCATCGCGCCATCCTGCTCGGCCGCGGCGCCGCGATCATGCCGGGCGACCTGGTGCGCGCCGACGGCACGCCGCTCGCCGAGCTCAACACAGAGACCAATCCTTTGGACATCAACAGCCTGGTCGGGCGCACGGTCGAAGAGGTCGAGCGCGAGCTGATCCTGCAGACGCTGGAGCGCTGCCACGGCAACCGCACCTCGGCGTCGAACATCCTCGGCATTTCGGTGCGGACGATGCGCAACAAGCTGCGCAGCTTCATCGACGCCGGCATCGCCGTCTCGCCCGCGCCCTGACCTCCAGTTTCCGGTAGCAGCCCATGCCTCCCGTCGTCCTGAAATTCCTCGATCGCATCGGCGCCAACCGCGACATGGCGCTGGCCGGCGGCGTGATCGCGATCATCGCGATGCTGATCCTGCCGATGCCGGGCTGGATGCTCGACATGGGCCTGGCCCTGTCGATTACCGTCTCGGTGATGATCCTGATGACGGCGCTGTTCATCGAGAAGCCGCTGGAGCTCAGCGCCTTCCCGACGATCCTGCTGATCGCGACGATGCTGCGGCTGGGCCTGAACCTGGCCTCGACGCGCCTGATCCTGGGCCATGGCCATGAGGGCCCCGATGCCGCCGGCGGCGTGATCGGCGCTTTCGGCGAATTCCTGATGGGCGGCGAGACCATCATCGGCCTCACCATCTTCATGATCCTGGTGGTGATCAACTTCGTCGTCATCACCAAGGGCGCCGGCCGTATTGCCGAAGTCGCCGCGCGCTTCAGCCTCGATTCGATGCCCGGCAAGCAGATGGCGATCGACGCCGATCTCTCAGCGGGCATGATCAACGAGGAACAGGCCAAGCAGCGCCGCTCCGAAGTGGAAGCCGAAAGCGGCTTCTACGGTGCGATGGACGGTGCCTCCAAGTTCGTGAAGGGCGATGCCGTCGCCGGCCTGCTGATCACCGCGATCAACATCGTCGTCGGCCTCGGCATCGGCGTGATCGAGCACGGCGTGCCGATCGGCGAGGCGTTCCGCACCTATACCGTGCTCACCGCGGGCGACGGTCTGGTCAGCCAGATCCCGGCGCTGATCGTGTCGACCGCGGCGGGTCTGCTCGTCTCCAAGGGCGGCGTCGCCGGCAAGACCGGCGCGGCACTGGGCGACCAGCTCGGCCGCTACCCCAAGGCGTTCGGCATGGTGTCGTTCCTGATGGGCGCGCTGGCCCTGATGCCGGGCCTGCCCTTCATCCCCTTCGCCGCCTTCTCGGCGCTGTCGGGCTGGGTCGCGTGGGAGATGTCGCGCCGCTCCACCGCCAAGGCCGCGCGCCAGCGCATCCAGGCGGCGCAGGAAGTCGCGCAGTCGCAGGCGGTCGAACAGCCCATCTCCGAGACGCTGGCGATCGACGCCGTCCGCATCGAGATCGGCTACGCGCTGCTGCCGATGATCAACGACGATACGCGCGAACCGCGGCTCGACGACCAGGTCCGCGCACTGCGTCGCCAGATGGCGACCGAATATGGCTTCGTGCTGCCGTCGGTTCGAATCATCGACAATATGGGCCTCAAGCCCAACGAATATGTCATCTCGATCAAGGAGACCGAGGCGGCGCGCGGCGACATCCGGCTGGAGAAGCTGCTGCTGATCAATCCGGGCGGCGGCTCGGTCGGCCTGCCGGGCGAAGTCACCAAGGAACCCGTGTTCGGCCTGCCGGCGCTGTGGATCGATCGCGAGCTGCGCGACGAAGCCGGCTTCCGCGGCCTCACCGTCGTCGATTGCGGCACGATCATCGCCACCCACCTGACCGAGCTGGTGAAGGAAAACATCGCCGATCTGCTCTCGTACACCGAGACGCAGAAGCTGCTGACCGAAGTCCACAAGGAATCGGAAAAGCTGGTGGCGGATATCATCCCGTCCAAGGTCTCGGTGTCGAGCGTCCAGCGCATCCTGCAGAACCTGCTCGCCGAGCAGATCTCGATCCGCGACATCCCGACGATCCTCGAAGGCATCGCGGAATCGGCGCCGCTGACCAGCAACCTGACCACGATCACCGAGCATGTCCGCAGCCGTCTCGCCCGCCAGATCAGCGCCTCGCAGGCGCGCGGTGACGCGATCCCGGTGGTGACGCTCTCGGCCGACTGGGACCAGGCCTTTGCCGACAGCATCCTCGGCGCGGGCGACGATCGCCAGCTGGCGATGGCGCCTTCCGCGCTCCAGCAATTCATCGGCGCAGTGCGCGAGACCTATGACCGGCTGGCGCAGGACGGCGAGATCCCCGTGATGCTGACCAGCCCGTCGATCCGGCCGTTCGTCCGCTCGATCATCGAGCGTGTCCGCCCGGCGACGGTGGTGCTGTCGCAGAACGAGATCCACGCCCGCGCGCGCATCCGGGCGCTCGGCGTAATTGGCTGACCCGCAACGATCGGTTCCGGGATTGTCCTATAATGGTTTGGAACGGCCTCTTTCCGGCCGCGCATGAGGCGACTGCATGAACGTCACGAACATCGGCTCCCCCTTCGCCGCCCCCGTATCGCAGGAGGGCGCCGCGAATGCGGCCGCCGCTACCGGCTTTGCAGGATTGCTGGGCGGCGTGGGATCGGGTGGCGTGAGCGGCTGGGCGGGCCAGGGGCTCGTCTTCGCCGGCGCGGGTACGACGGGACTGCTCGGCACGCAGACTACTACCCCGCTCTTGCCCGTCGCCCCGGATGCGAATGCGGTCCCGGCCGACAAGCCGCAAGTGGGTATCACCCAGTTGCTTGCCACCGCCGCGCCGGCCGGCATCACCCCACCGGTCGCGACCGGCGGCAACCCGCTTGCCGACGCGATCGCCAAGGCACTCGCCGGCGCGCGCGGCAAGGCTGACGACGCCGTGGCTACGCCTGATGCCAAGCCGGACGAAGTGCCCGCGGAGCTCGGGACAGCGGATATCGGCGCGCTCGCGCCAAAGCCGATTGCCGCTGATCCAAAGCTGGGGAACGCAGGACCGCGCGGGGCAACCGTACCCAAGTCCAACCTCGCAGAGGCAAAGCCGGAGCCCGCCGGCGTGGTAGCCGAACCGCTGGTGGCCGCAGCAAAGCCGGTGGAAGAGGACGTTGTGCCCGCACGGCCGACGGCCGCGGTCAAGCTCGTCAAGCACGCACGTGCCGCCGGGGGGGACAAGACCGGTCTTGATCCCGCCGGCGCGCCGTTGCCAGCGCCGGAAGCGACCACGCCGATGGTCCTCCAGCCGATAGCGGTACCCGTCGCCCCGCAGTCGCAGTCGGCCGCCCAGCCGTCATCGGCGCAACCGCAAGCGGCACCGAGCAAGGCTGGCGGCGTGAGCGGGCCGCGCTTTGCCAAGGCGGAAGCCATGACCGGGAACGATTCCGCGACCGCCCAAACGCCCCCCGACAAGATCACCGATCTGGCCGATGCGGTCGGGGCCGGGCCCCAAGCCGGCGGTGGCGATGGCGGCAACGCCGGCGACCATGGCCAGCAGCATTTCGGCCAGCAGCTCGCCGCGGCGGATACGCGTCATGCCGGCACCGGCACGGTGCCCTTTCCCACCGCCTCCGGCCACGTCGCGTCGCCAGCAACCGCAGCGCCCGCCGCGGCAGCCGCGCCGGCTGCCGAGCCGATGCTCAACGCACGTGCCGGCGAGCTGGGCCGCAGCCTCGGCGTCGAGATCGCCCGCAAGGTCGATGCCGGCGAGGATATGCTCCGCGTGCGAATGAACCCGGCCGAGCTCGGGCGCGTCGAAGTCATGCTCGCGTTCGACGACAAGGGCCGCGTCCAGGCGACGATGCGCGCCGAAAGCCAGCACACGCTCGAGCTGCTTCGCCAGGAAGCCCCCGATCTCGGCCGCGCGCTCGATCAGGCCGGTATCCGCAGCGACTCGAGCAGCTTCCGCTTCGAAAGCCGCGACGGCGGGAGCAACAGCGGCGGCAGCGGCCAGCAGGCCTCGCAGCAGCAGTCGCGCGGCGGCAACCAGCAGTTTCACGACGAACCCGACGCCCAGACCGCGGCCTATCGCCCGATCCGTGGCGACGGCCAAGTCGACCTCATCGCCTAACGCTCAGGAGTAGCGCCATGACTCTCGTCTCTTCGGCCACCGCGGGTACGGGGCAATCCGCCACGACCGAATCGTCCACCAAGCTGACGGCGGACTACAACCTGTTCCTCAAACTGCTGACCACGCAGTTGCAGAACCAGGATCCGACCAACCCGATGGATAGCTCGCAATACACGCAGCAGCTGGTCCAATATTCGCAGGTCGAGCAGTCGATCACGCAGAACAAGACGCTGAACTCGATCCTGTCGAGCCTCAACATGAGCTCGCTGACGTCGAGCACGGCGATGATCGGCCAGCCGGTGCAGCTGGATTCCGACAAGGCCGGCCTCAGCGCCGCCACGCCGGCGCAGTGGCAATGGGACGCGACCAATCCGATCGACAAGCTGACCGCCACGATCACCGATGCCAAGGGCAAGACGGTCGAAAGCTACGACATCGCCGTGCAAGGCAGTTCGGGCCAGTTCAGCTGGGATGGCAGCACCAAGGGCGGCACCAAGTATACGGATGGCCTGTATCAGCTGACGCTTACCGGCACGACCACGGCCGGCGCGAAGATCACCACCACCGCCAAGGCGATGGGCAAGGTGGACGACGTCCAGATGCTCAATGGATCGCCGGTGGTATCGATCAATGGCGCCCAATACCCCACCAGCATGATCTTGAAGATCGCAAAGTAACCTTTGCGCTCCGTAGTATCGCCTAGGGACACGAGCTTAAGTAAAAATCCTGGAGGCAGTTAGTCCAGGATTCGTTTCTCTCCCATCCGATTCTGCGATATAACGAAATCAGAAGCAGCGAGGACGTTCCGATCCCCTCACGATCCTCGCGCTTCCATATTTGCCGAGCTCCCCCGCTCGGCATAGCGGCAGGCCAGTTCCCCCCAACTGGCCTGCCGCTCGCATTTTACGGGTATCACGCCCTTCCCACCCGCAGCATCCGCGTCCGCCACTGGCGCACGACCCATAACAGGGTGCCGGCGCTGCCACGCTATCGAACCGCACGCTTGCCCGCCCCCGCCGCATGGTCCTTCCGCCACGCCGCTGCGGGCCTTGAGGCACCGGCAGGCAAGCGCGTGAACGGTGGAAGGCCGGCAGCGTAGCACGAGCGGCAGTCATTCCTGCGAGGGCGGGGATCCATTCGCCTGGACGTCTGGGGCAAGAACCGCGATTTCAGCGCCAAGGGATCCCCGCCTTCGCGGGGATGACAGCTATTCGGCACGATGCGCGCCTCCCGCCCCAACGGCTGGAGGAGCGGCTTTGGATCAGTGGATTCGCGCCTCGGCACGGCGAGTAAGCTCGCGGGCATGCGCGGCGACGATGCATAGTTCGGCATAGAGCCGGTCCCAGAAGGGCGCGGCGATCTCGAGGCTGACAGCGCCTTCCTGGCTCAGCACCAGCGCGGCGCTGGGATCGAGCTCCAGCCCGAAGCGCGTGGCGAACATGCCGTCGACTTGCTCGTCGGGCAGCCCCTGCGGCACCGACAGCCGCGCCGACATGATGTAGCCGGCAAGCACGTCTACCCCATAGCCGTCGAGCAATATCCGCGGCCGTCCGCCGAGATCGGGCCGCTCGACGACGATCAGCGCACCCGAGGGATGCTCTTCGACGCTGACGCGCAGGCGCCCGCCAAAGGCATCGGTGATTTCACGAATCCTCGGAAACAACGCCAACCTCCCAGTTTCCATCATTATAGAAGCGGAAACCATAATTGCCGCGACTCGCGCGGGCAAAAAAAGAGGGCCGGGATGGCGTACCATCCCGGCCCCCGCAAGCCTTCGGCCCCCCAGGGTTGGGGCCTTGGGCTATTAGCGGAACAGCGAAGTGATCGTCTGCGGCGCCTGGTTGGCGATCGACAGAGCCTGAACACCCAGCTGCTGCTTGACCTGCAGAGCCTGCAATCGAGCCGATTCCTTCGCCAGATCGGCGTCGACGAGGTTGCCGATGCCGCCGTCGATCACGTCCGACAGCTTGCTGGTGAAGGTCTGCTGCGCGTCGATCTTGCGCGAGGCGGCACCCAGCGTGCTGAGCGTGGTCTTCAGGTTGTTCTGGGTCGTGGTGAGCGTGTCGACCATCGACTGTGCCGCAGCCTGCGAGTTGATCTGACCGCTCGACGCGACGGTGATCGTCGAGCCGCCCAGGTCGAGGCCCTGGTTCGCAACGCTCAGCGAGTCGGGGTTCCATGCGGTGGTCGTGGTGTTCGAATCCTGCAGCGACTGCAGCGCGGTCACCTGACCACCCGAAGCCTTGAGCAGGTTCGTCCCGTTGAAGTCCGACGCGTTGACGATCGTGGTGATCTGGTCACGAAGCGCCGTGAAGTCCTTGTTCAGGGCGTCACGGGTCGACGTGTCGATACCGGAGTCGGCAGCCTGCGTGGCCTTTGCCTTCATCTGGTTGACGATGTCGGAGATCTGCTCGGCACCGGCAACGGCGACGTCCGTCACGCTCTTGGCGCGGCTGAGCGACGACGAAACCGCCTTCAGGCCGCCCAGGTCGCCACGGAGGCCCTGTGCGATGGTGTACGAAGCCGAGTCGTCCTTGGTCGAGGACACCGACAGGCCGGTGTTGATGCGGCTCTGGGTGGTGGCCAGGTCCTTCTGGGTCGAGGTCAGGCTCTGGAGAGCCGCCATTGCGCCGACATTGGTGTTAACCGAAAAAGCCATGATGATTTCCTTCTTGGAACATGAGCCGCTTCTGCGGCCCGGGTCGGAAGCGCCGACCCGCGACTGGGCGTGAATGCCCTGCACGTCCATTGTGGGAAGAAAATCGAACCGACCAAAATTTCCCTGAAAATTTTGATGGTTACTGTAAGATTAAGATAAACATCCGGTAAATGCGAAAAGGGCCCGCCGGGATATCCGGCGAGCCCTTTCTTTCACATTAGCCTGAGATCAGGCGTCAGAACGGGAACAGTGCGTCGTAGATCTGCTGCCCCCAGCGCGCCTGCTGCGCATCGGTCAGCTGCCCCTTGCCGCCATAGATGACGCGCGCCTCGGCGATCTGGCTGTGCTGGATCGAGTTGTCGCGCGCGATGTCCTCCGGCCGGATGATGCCGGTGACGATCAGCTCGCGCATCTCGAAATTCACCCGCACTTCCTGACGGCCGCGGATCATCAGATTGCCGTTGGGCAGCACCTGGGTGACGATGGCGGCCATCGTCATATTGATCGTCTCCGATCGCACGGTGGTGCCCCCGCCCGAATATTTCGAGCCCGAATTGGTGTCCACCAGCTTGGACGGATCGGTGCCCGTCAGCTTCTTGATCGGCGTCTGCAGGCCCAGCAGGCTGGAGATGCCGCTGGTTTCGGAGCCGCCGCGCGTCCGTGAGGTGTTGTTGCCGATATCGGCTTTGTCTGCGATCGCGATCTTGATCGTCAGGATGTCGCCCACCCGCCCCGCGCGCTGGTCGCGGAAGAAGGCGCCGGCGCCGGTGCGGAACAGCGACGCGGTCGGCGCATTGGCCGGCTGCTCGGGTCGCACCCGATTGGAGCGATCCAGCGGGGAGGCAAGCGACGGCTCGACATCGGGGGCATCGACCGGATCCATGGTCGAGAGCCTGGGCGCCTTGCCCACCGTCTTCAGCCGGCCGACCGCACCGCAGCCCGAAAGCGTGGCGGTAAGCGCCACTGCAAGAATGATCTTACGCATGTACCTGTCCCTCAGGGAGTGGAGATCCGCACCGTGCCCGATCCGTCGACGAAGCCGTCGAGCGTACGGTTGGTGGCAGTGACGACGATCCGCACCGGATCGCCCTGGGCACCGCCGCCGAGCGCGCGGCCGGCAGCGGTGATGACCATGGCACCGGAGACGATCCTGGCGGTCACCGGCTCGCCGCGCTTGACCAGCTGCGGCTTCATCACGTCGCCGCGGCGAAGCAGCGTCCCGGGGGTAAGGGCGCGCGCCGCGTCCATGCCCACGGCGTCTTGCGGGCGGAGCGCGCCGCGCGCGCTCGCCTCGGGGCGGGTTTCGATCGAGAGGTCGCCCATCTCGATCCGCTCCCCGCGCGCGACCGGCTGCTGGACCACCGCCACCGGCACGTCCTCGGCAGGCATCGCCACGCGCAGCAACAGGCCCAGCAGCGCGGACATCAGCGCATCTGGCTGGTCGTCGCCAGCATCTCGTCCGCGGTCTTGAGCACGCGGCTGTTCATTTCATAGGCGCGCTGCGCGGTGATCAGCGAGGTGATCTCCGATACCGGGTTGACGTTCGAGCCTTCGATGAAGCCCTGGGTCAGCGTTCCGATGCCGGTGTCGCCGGGCGAGCCGACCGTCGGCTGGCCCGAAGCGGCAGTTTCGAGGAACAGATTGCCGCCCTTCGCTTCCAGACCGTTCTCGTTCATGAAGGTGGCGAGCTGAAGCTGACCGAGCTGCTGCGGCTGGGTGTTGCCGGCGACGGTCACCTCGACCAGGCCGGTCTTGGAAATGCTGACGTCCAGCGCGCCCTGCGGAATGGTGATGCCAGGCTGCACCGGATAGCCGTCCTGGGTCACCAGTTCGCCCTGGTCGGAGATCTGGAACGAACCGTCGCGGGTATAGCTGGTGGTGCCATCGGGCATCGTGACCTGGAAATAGCCCTTGCCCTGCACCGCCATGTCGTAGGGATTGTCGGTCTGCTGCAGCGAGCCCTGCTGGTTGATGCGATACACGCCGCCGGTCTTCACGCCCGAGCCGATCTGGATGCCGGCCGGCACCTTGGTGTCCCCGCCGGTCGACGAGCCCGGACGCGAGACCTGCTGGTACAACAGGTCCTGAAACTCGGCGCGCTGCTTCTTGAACGCGGTGGTGTTCATGTTGGCGATGTTGTTCGAAATCACGTCGACATTGGTCTGCTGGGCCAGCATGCCCGTCGCGGCGATGGAAAGCGTACGCATGGAAATTATCCCTTCGTGAAATTCAGCTGACGCGGCCGAGCTTGTCGATCGCGCTCTTGCGCATTTCCGACATCGAGTTGGAAAGGCTCTGGCTGGTCTGGTAGGCGCGCAGGATCTGCATCATGTCGGTGGTCTCGACGATCGCGTTGACGTTCGATCCTTCGACGCCGCCACTCACCAGCTTGGTCTGCGCGGCGGGCAGTTCGCGCCCGCCGGTGGCGGTGAACATGTCGTTGCCGCGCGGATCGACCACCGCCTCGCTGTCGAACACCGTCACCGCGATGCGGCCGAGCGGGCCGTTCTCGCCCATCACCGTGCCATCGGGGTTGACGTTGACCTTACCGGCCTCCTCCGGCGGAATCTTGATCGGCTTGCCGCCCTCGCCCAGGATGATCTGGCCGCCCGAAGTAGCGAGTTCGCCGCTCTCCAGCACCTTCACATAGCCCGCGCGCGTATAGGCAGTGGTGCCGTCGCCAGCCTGCACCGCCAGATAGCCCGGTCCGTCGATCATCACGTCGAGCGGATTGCCGGTCGGCTGGAACGCGCCGTTCGAGGCATCGTGCACCGCGCCGTAATCGAGCACGAACGAGGTTTTCTCGGCGGCCTTCACCGCGCCGTCGGTCTGCTCCACATATTCGCGGAACACCGGCTGCTCGCGCTTGAACCCCACCGTATTCATGTTGGCGATGTTGTTCGCCACCACATCCATCCGGCGCTTGAGCGCCTGCTCCTGGCTGAGGAGCACGTAAGAGGAGATGTCCACCGGACCGTCCTTCGAAAAATGGTCACTAGGCAGAAATTGCCGGGTGACGCTTCTATAATAGAGGGAAATCGGACGTGCGGACGCCGCGGCCGATAAATCGGAAGGTCCAGGGTTATTATGTCGGCCGAGATCGTCGAGGATAAGAGCGCGCAGGAGGCCCCGGCGCCCAACAAGAAGAAGAAGCTGATCATCATCGGCGCCGCCACCGTGGCCGCGCTGACGCTGGGTGGCGGCGGCGCGGCCTTCTTCATGGGCGGCAAGAGCGCGGCCAAGACCGAAGCGCATGGCGACGAGACCGCCGCGGCGGACGAGGGGCACGGCGGCGGCGATGCCAAGGAAGGCGAAGGCGGCAAGGACGGCGAAGGCAAGGGCAAGTTCGTTGACGTGCCCGCCGTCTCGGTCAACCTGCGCTCGCCGGACGGCGCGCCGCGTTTCCTCAAGCTGCATCTGATGCTGGTTCCCGGCCCCAAGACGACCGACACCGCGCTCAAGGACAAGCTGCCGGTGGTACTCGACGCCTATCAGCCCTTCCTGCGCGAACTTCGCCCAGAGGATCTGGGCGGTTCGGCGGCGGTGTACCGGCTGAAGGAGGAGCTGATGGTGCGCGCCACCCGCGTGCTCGGCCCCGGCATGGTCAAGGAAGTTCTCATTCAGGACCTGATCCAGCAATGATCGATCTAGACGATTTCGACCTTCCCGATCCGCCCGCGGCTCCGTTCGGCGACGATATCGGCAATTTCGGCCAGGCGGACATCGACGCGCTGTTCGGCGGCGGCGAACCGGTTCTGAAAAAGAAGGGCCTGCGCGCCGTTCTGGAATCGAAGGTCATCAGCCACGAACGGCTGCCGATGCTCGAAGTGGTGTGCGACCGCGTCGTGCGCAGCTTCGCCAGCTCGATGCGCAACATGACATCCGACGCCATCGACGTCAGCCTGGAAGAGGTCACCTCGGCTCGCTTCGGCGAGTTCATGAACCGTGTGCTGCTGCCGGCGATGGTCGGCGTGTTCAAGGTTGCGGAATGGGAGAGCTACGGCCTGATCACGGTGGAATCGGGCCTGATCTATTCGGTGGTCGACGCGCTGCTCGGCGGCCGCGGCAGCAACACGCCCAACGTGATCGACGGTCGCGGCTTCACTCCGATCGAGACCTCACTGGTCTCGCGGGTGCTGGAAACGGCGCTGCGCGATTTCGCCGACGCGTTCGAACCGATCGAGCCGGTAACGATGCGGCTCGAGCGTATCGAGACCAATCCGCGCTTCGCCGCGATTGCCGCCACTTCGAACATCTGCGCCATCGCCACCTTCCGGGTGGACATGGACGGGCGCGGCGGCTGCATCACGATGGTCTTCCCTTATGCGACGCTGGAGCCGGTGCGCCACAAGCTGCTCCAGCGCTTCATGGGTGAAAAGAGCGGCCGCGACAGCATCTGGGAGGCGCACATGGCGTCCGAGATCCGCAAGACCAATGTGACCGTCAACGTGCTGCTTGGCGAAAAGGCGCTACCGCTCTCCGACTTGGAAGAGCTGCAGGTCGGCCAGACCATCGCTTTCGACAAGAGCCCCGACGACGCACTCGACATGGCGTGCGGCGACATCAAGCTTGCCCAGGCCCAGATCGGCCAGCGCAGCGGCCGCGTCGCCGTGCGCCTGGTCAACGACGTTTCCCGCACGAGGAAGAAACTATCATGAGTATCGCGCTTTTCGCCAATGTACTGACGATCATCCTGTGCGTGGCCGTGCTCGTGCAGAGCATGCGCATGATGCGCAGCCTGCGCGCCGTGAAGGACGGCGCCCTTACCGACGTGGTGAAGGCGCTGGATCATGCGACGGTGCAGGCCCGCTCGGTGCTTTCCGACATGAAGCAGACGCTGGGCACCGATTGCGCGCGCCATGCGCGGCTGGTCGAGCAGGCCCGCGACCTGCGCGACGAGCTTTCCGACATGATCGGCATCGCCGATAGCGCCTGCGAGCGCATCGTCTCGGCCGTGAGCCTTGCCAATGCACTGCGTGTTGCAAGCGACGAAGCCGCCGCCCAGGAAGCCGAAATCGAAGCCCCGGTCGACGAGGCGCCTGCCACGCGTGAGGCAGCGTAATGGCGCGTCCCTCCCTGCTCGTGCTGATGGCGGCGGCTTCCGCGATCGCCGCGGTGGCCAATGCCGCCAGCATCGCCACCGGCGACCAGGACGGCACCAACAAGACCCGGCTCGGCAACTCGATCGAGCGTGACCTCAGCGCGCGCGATCAGGACGCCGCCAAGCGCCAGCGCGCGCTCGACCTGCGCGAGCAGGCGGCGAAGGCCGCCGAGCAGCGGCTTGCGGCAAGCGTCGAGGCGCAGCAGAAGGACGCATCGGCAGGAACGCCAGGCGCGCCCGGGGCCCCCTCGCCGGCCGAAGCCCAGTTCGACGAGCTCGCCCGCATCTATCAGGCGATGAAGCCGGCCAAGGCAGCGGCGGTGTTCGAACAGCTCGATATGGAAGTGCAGATGAAGGTAGCGCAGCGCATGCGCCCGGCGTCCACTGCGGCGATCCTCGCGGCGATGTCGCCCAAGGGCGCGGCTTCGCTCAGCATGGCGCTGGCACGCAAGAGTGCGACCAAGCCGGTTGCGGCGCAAGCAGGTCCGGCCGTTGCCGGCCCCACCGGCCCCACCCGCAAGCCGGGCTGAAGCTCGATCGCCCCGAAAGCCGTCATCCCGCAAAAGTGCGGGATGACGGCTTTCGTGGGTGGATGGGTAGAGTGGCGGCGCAACGCTGCGCGAACATTCAGTTCTGCGACGCGCTCACTTCTACGATCAGCACGCGATCCAGATCCGGCGCCACGCCCTTGAGCGCCCCGGTCAGCGTCTTGTCGAGATCGGCGACGTTCACCGCGCGCAGCGCCGAGGCATCGAGTCGCGCGAATTCCACGCCGCCGGCGATCGCCGCCATGCGCAGGCTGGGCATCGCCGCGGTCAGTTTTTCGGCGGTAACGGTGTCGTGCGCTTCCAGCACCAGCTGAAAATTGAGCGTGCCGGCGACTCGGTCCGAATCGACGATCGGGACCGCGATGGGCTCCATTTTCACCAGATGCAGGCTCTCGCCCTCGCCACCGCCGCCGGAGGCAAGCGCACGCCCCGCCGGCAGCGGCGAAACCGCAATCGCCACCAATCCGAGCATCGCCAGCCCCTGCTTGCCGCGCACCAAGTTTCTCCCGTTAATCGCATGGGCGCGGCCGCCGCTGCGGCCACGCACGTCCTATAAATAAGGGACAAGCACTTAACGGATTACCAATGAGCCACGATCAACGCCCCAGCCGGATGCGCGTCGTCGCCGATGCAGGCGCGCGCGGGAACGCCGTCGACACCAGCGAACAGCAGAACGCGCCAGTCACCGAGGCCAAGGTCGCGGCGGACGGACTGCCGATCGTGCCTGCCATGATCTTCGTCATCGCCTGCATCCTTGGCGGCGCCATCGTCACCTATCTCATGGCGGGAGCCCATTGATGCGCCGTTTGCTGATCGTCGCCTTACTCGCCAGCACGGCCGCCGCTCCGCCCGGCGACCCGGCGCCCCCCCCGGCCGATCATGGCGCCGTGCCCGTCGTACCTGCTGCCGGCGCTCCGGCCCCCGCGTCGCCCGCCGCGGGCCGGCCGTTGCTGCCGCCTTTCGCCGCCACCCTCGCGCAGATGCCGATCGTCACCGACAGCCGCGACTGGCCCGAGCTGACCGAAGACGCGGCGTGGGACGAGATCATCCACGCCAAGCCCGAAACGCGCCAGCTCGCCCGCTGGCGTTACGCGGGCGCGCTGATCCGCCGTGGCCTGGGCGCCGAGGCGCTGGGCGTGCTGGAGACGATGGAATCCGACGACGAAGATCTCGCGCTCGTCGCGCCGTTCCAGCTTGCCACCGGCGCTGCGCTGGTGATGATCGGCCACAACCGCGAGGCGGTCGAAGCGCTGTCGCTGCCCGAGCTCGAAGGCAATGCCGAGGCTTGTGCCTGGCGCGTGCGCGCACTGGCCGGTACCGGCGACGCCAAGGCCGCCGCGCGCCAGATCAACTGCGCGGTGCCCGCGATCAACGGTCGCCCGCCGCAGGAGCGCAAGCCCTTCACCCTCGCCGCCGCGCGTGGCGCGATCGCCATCGGCCAGGGCAAGCCGGCGATCGCCTGGCTCAAGCTCTTCGGCGACCAGGACCCACAAGCCAATCTCTTGCGCGGCAAGGCGCTGCTCGCCTCTGGCGATCCCGCCGAGGGGCTGTTCCGCTTGTCGCGCGCCGCGCTGAGCGGCAGCCCCGAAATCCAGGCCGAAGCCCAGCTCGCGCGCATCGAAGGCGATCTGAAGCTTCATCGCATCGATCCGGTCGAAGGCGTCAAGCAGCTCGAAGCGCTGCGCTATGGCTGGCGCGGCGACGAGATCGAGGCGGGCGCGCTCCGCCTCGAATATCAGCTGGCGCTGGAAACCAACAACCGCCGCGCGGCATTGCGCAGCGCCGCCACGCTGTTCCGCTTCTATCGTCCGGACGGCGATTCCGGCCCGATGCTCAAGCAGATCCAGACCTGGCTCGCCGAGATGCTCGCGCCCGACAGCGGCACCCCGCTGCCCGAGGCCGCCGGTCTCTACTGGGATTACAAGGAACTGGGCCCCGCCGGTGCGGAGGGCGACGCGCTCGCGCTGCGCCTCGCCCAGCGGCTGCAGGACGCCGGCCTCTATCCGCGCGCGGCCGAGCTGCTCCAGTATCAGCTGATGCAGCGCCGACAGGACGTGGCGCAGGGGCCGCTCTCGGTGAAGGTGGCGTCGCTGTTCATCCTCTCCGGCGATCCGGTGAAGGCGCTCGACACGCTTCACGCCACCGAGCAGGCGAGCTATTCGGACGCGATGCGCTTCGATCGCAAGCGGATCGAGGCGGTGGCGCTCTACAAGCTGGGCCGCGAGGATGCGGCGATGGCCGCGCTGGACGGCGTCCCCGGCGGCAGCGGCGTGCGGAGCGAGATCCACTGGCGCACCCGCAATTGGGGCTCGTTCATCACCGAGAACGAAGCCACCCTGCCCGCCCCCGGCGCAATGACCCCACCCGCCCAGGCGATCGTGCTCCGCCAGGCGGTGGCGCTGGCGATGCTCAATCAGGAAGCCAAGCTGCAGGCGCTGCGCGCCCGCTACGGCGCCGCGTTCAAGGCGCTGCCGAGCGCCCAGGCGTTCGACCTGCTGACCCAGCCGTCGCCGACGGTCGACCCGGCGCGGATCAGCGCGGCAATGGCGGCGATCCCCGAAGCGAGCCCGACGGGCGCGATCGGGGACCTTATGGACGCGACGACTACAGGCTGAAGCGCAGCGTCGCCCGCAGGTCGCGGCCTGCGAGCGGCGCATAGTCCTTCAGATAGCTGCTCGCGCGGCGCGCCTCGACGTCGAACAAATTGTTGGCGGACAAGGTCAGCGTCGTGCCTGGCATGGTCGGGAACGGCTTCAGGCTGAGCGTGGCGTTGACCATGGTATAGGGCGCGGTCCGGGTCTCGAACGCGGCGATACGGTTCTGCACGAAGACATGCTCCGCCTCCACCCGGCCGGTGATCTGCTCCGACTGCGCCTCGATGCCCCCCAGCACGCGGGGCGCCGGGATGCGCGGCGCGGGGCCCTCGTCGACGATGTTGGCGTGGACATAGTCGCCCAGCGCATCGAGGTTGACGCTATAGTCGCCCAACTGCGCCAGCTTCACCGATCCTTCCGCCTCGAAACCGTAATAGCGCGCATCGCGCTGGGTGAACTGGAAGCAGGGCAGGTCGACGGTGCGCCCGCTGGGTGCCGCTGCCGCCTCGCAGACCGCCTGCGGCGCCTGGTTATCGCTGATATAGTTGGAGAACCAGTTGTAATAGGCCGAGGCGTCGAAGCTGTAGCCCTCGCCATGCGCGTGCAGCGTCGCCTCCAGCCCCCAGCTCTTCTCCAACCGGAAATCGGGGCTGCCCAGCTCATAGGCCTCGGTGCCGGCATGCGCGCCGTTGGCGAACAGTTCCTCGGCCGAGGGTGCACGCTCGGTATGCGACAGGTTCAGGCCGATCCGCAGGTCGCGGGCCACGCCGTAGGAGGCGCCGACCGAGCCCGACAGCGCCTGGAAGCTGCGCTTGCCGTTGAAGAAGCGCGTGTCGTCCAGCACCGGGTTAGCCGAGAGATCAGTGAACTCATAGCGCAGCCCGGCCTCCGCCTTGAGCGCACCCATGTCGAACTGCTGGAGCGTGAACAGCCCGACCTGCTGGGTCTTGTTCTTGGGCAGGAACGCCTCGTCGCCCTGCACGTCGAAGTCGCGCGCGAAATACTGCACGCCGCTCGCGCCCTTCCAGGCCCCGTGATCGGCCTGGACCAGCTCGAGCCGGCCTTCGAGGCCCTTGTTGTAGAAGGCGGTGCCGACGCCGCCATCGGGCTCCAGCTCGAAATGGCGATAGGCGGCATAGCCCGCGCGCAGCCGCACCTTCTGGAGGAAGCCGCCGCCGGTCTCCGCCTCGGCGCGCAGATCGAGCCGGTTCTGGACGACGCTCAGCCGCGGCGCTTCCTGGCCCTCGCCCGGCTGCGTGGCGAAGCGGATCGGCACGCCGTAGAGGCTGTCATAATGGCTGTAGGCGATGCCGAGCGTGCCGGTATCGGTGATGATCGCGGCGCCCGCGCCCGCCGTCCAGGTCTCGGCGGCGCTGTTGGGCAGGCGGTTCCTCACCGCGGCATTGGCGGCGAAGTCGATCGGCTCGGGGTCGTTGGGATCGACGGGCAGCGCTGCGCTCGCCAGCGCCTGGCGACGCTTGTCGGCGGTAAGCGCATAGCCGCCGATCTTCAGGTCGCTGGTTTTGGCATAGGAACCGTCGGCGTGCAGCACGAGGTGGCTGCCCACCGCGACGTCCCCTGCCCCGCCCACCGAGCGTTCCTCCGCAGCCGAGCCATAGGTGCCGATGCCGCTCAAGCGATAGCCCTTCTCGGGCACGCTGCGCGGAATGCGGCTGTCGATCACATTGACCACACCGCCCATCGCCGAGGAGCCGAACAGCAACGCCGAGGGGCCGCGCAGCACCTCGACGCGCTCCGCCAGCAGTGGATCGATGATCACCGCATGGTCGGCCGAGGTGTTTGACACGTCGATCGAGCCGATCCCGTCGGTCAACACGCGCACCCGCTCGCCCTGGAAACCGCGCAGGATCGGCCGCGAGGCGTTCGGCCCGAACGAGCTGGCCGACACGCCCGGCTGGCGCGCCAGCGTTTCGCCGATCGTCGGCCGCAGGTTGCGGGTGAGTTCCTCGCCGGTGACGACCGAGGTGCCGGACAGCACGTCCGTCTCGCTCTGCCGATAGGGCGCGGTGACGATGATCGCCGGCGGCTGCTGCGCGGCCTGGTCTTTCGCCTGCTCGGTCTCCGACGGCGCGGGCGTAGCGGGGCCGGGATCCGCGAACGCCGTAAGCGGCAGCAGCACGAGCGAGGAAGAGACGAGAAGGACACGACGCATCAAGATTCGACTTTCTGATAGGAGCGTGATGCGAGCATGTATCGGGGATGATATATAGTATCAAGGGGGATATGCTGCGATGCCGCGGATTCGCTTCCTGGATTCGACTAGACATTCCCGGAGAGCCGAAGGCGAGCAAGGCGCAGCCGCGCCATTGGCAACCGAGAGATGCCGAGCGGTGCAACGCGTTGATTTCGAGGCTTCGGTGGTGGGTCCGATGGGATTCGAACCCATGACCTCTCGATTAAAAGTCGCTTGCTCTACCGACTGAGCTACGGACCCACATTCCGCCACCTAGGCGCAGGGGCGCCGCCGGTCAACCGCGTGCAGCAACGTAAGCGCCGTGCGACCTGTCACCGGATCGCGCCAGCGCGGTGCCACCTCTGCCAACGGGGCCAGCACGAAACGGCGCGCGCGATACAGGCGGTGCGGAATCGTCAACGTCGGGCTGGTCCAGCAGCCACCCGACCACAGCACGATGTCGAGATCGACCACCCGCGCCGCCCAGCGCTGGCCGCGCCGGCGGCCGAATGCGCGCTCGATTCCCTTCAGCCTGCGCAGCAGATCGTCGGGCGCCTCGTCGGTCTCGATCGCAGCTACCGCGTTGGCGAAGCGGCGGATCGAGGGGCCCAGCGGCGCCGTCTCGTGGATGCGTGAAACCGCCTGCACGCCGCCGATCACCGCCAGTGCCGCGCGCACCTCGTCTCGCGGGCCGCCATGGCGGCCGCGACGGTTCGATCCCAGGGCGACGATGTAGCTTGTGACGGGCACGCCCCCGCGCCTATCGCCACCTTATGTCCACGCCAAGCCCCGAACCCGATCGCGACTGTCCGCTCTGCCCCCGCCTCGTCGCGCTGCGCACCCAATTGCGGACCGAACAGCCGGAATGGTGGAACGCGCCGGTGCCGATGCTCGGCGATCCGGCAGCGACCATCGCCATTGTGGGCCTGGCTCCGGGACGGACGGGTGCCAACCGCACGGGCCGCGCCTTCACCGGCGACGATTCCGGTACATTGCTCTTCGCGGTGCTGGAAAAATTGGGGCTGGCCGAGGCCGGGGAGCCCAAGGGCGTGCAGATTCTGAACGCGGTCCGCTGCCTGCCGCCGGAGAACCGCCCTACCCCGGCCGAGATCCATGCCTGCCGGCCATTCCTCGCCGGCCAGTTGCGCGCGCCGATCGTCGTGGCGCTGGGCGAGATCGCCCATCAGTCGGCAGTGAAGGCGCTGGGCGGCAAGCTGCCCAAGGCACGCTTCGCGCACGGCGGCGAGCACCGCCTGCCGAAGGGGCAGACGGTGCTCGATAGCTATCACGTGTCGCGGTACAATCAGAGCATCGGCCGGCTGACCGAGCCGATGCTGACCGCGGTGTTCGAGCGCGCGATCGCGCTCAGAGATATTTGACGAGGCTCAGGCTGGAGAGCTGCGAGAATACCGAATAGCTCGCTTCGAGCACGGTCTTCTGCTGCGACAGGTCGATCGCGACCTGCCCAAGATCGGCGTCCTCATTGTCCTCGATCACCTGCTGCAACAACAGCGAACGCTCCTCACCGCGCTTGGTCAGATCTTCGACCTGGCTCTGCTTGCGGCCGTTGTCCGCGTTGACGGCGCCGAGCTGCTTCAGGCCAGAGTCCATCTTGGTCACGACGCCCTGGAGCGCGGTGACCTGCGCGTCGGTGAGCTTGTCGCCGATCGGGCCGATCTGCGCCATCGCCCGATAGGCATCGTACAGACCAGAGCCGAACGAGCTGGCGTTGACGCCATACTGGACGTCGAGACCATCGGCGACGCGCGCGGTGGCGAGCACGTTGTCGTCGTGGAACGCCTGATCGGCCGGTACGGTCGCGGCATCGGCGAGCGTTGAGACCGAGAAAGGCGCGCCGTCCGTCTGCGAGCCCCCGAACAGCGGCACGCCGCCTTCTGTGGCGTTCAGCGAGGAACGCATCTGCGCAAAGGCGCTTTCCATCGCCTGCTGCAGACCCGACGACTGACCGGTGCCGATCGCGGTCAGAATCTGCTGGCGCAGCGCCGTGTTCGCGGTCTGCACGCCCTCGATGTGGCCCTGGTACAGCGACATGGTGGTGCCAACGCGCTTGGACACGTTCGACTGCGCCTTCTGCTGCTCGAGCAGCGTATGCGCCGAAAGGTTGCGCACGGCTTCGGTACCCAGCGACGCGAAATCGGTCGCCTTCTTGCCGGTGGAAAGCTGCTTCTGCGTGATCGCGAGCTTTTCCTGCGCGCTCGAGATGGCGCTGGCCATGGTGCGCTGGAGCGGAATGGTGGCAACACGGGTCATGGGTCGGCTCCCCTTAACGGACCATCTGAAGAAGCGTATCGTACATCTGCGTGGCGGTGCTCATCACGCGCGCCGCGGCCGAATAGCTATTCTGCAAGACGACCATCTGCGAGAGTTCCTCGTCGATGTTGACGCCCGAATAGCTGTCGCGGCGGTTGACCGCGTCGGACTTTCGCGCGCCGGCATCGTCAAAGCGGTTCTGGGCCTGGCTGGCTTCCAGGCCGGCACGGCCGAGCAGCGCGGTCGAGAAGCGTCCCACGGTGACGACGCCATCCTTCCCGAGGTCCAGCGTGGCCGCCAGCTTGTCAGCGAAGGCGGTGGCCCCGCGGGTATCGCCCGAGCCTACTGCCTTGGTGCCCACAGCGACGCTCGTGTCGATACGCGCCAGCGGCAGCTGCGACGGATTGTTGACGATGTCGTTGCGGACCTGCCCCACGTCCAGTCCGCTATTGATCCCGCTGAGACCGGACAAGGAGGAGAAGGTGCGCCCGCTGGCGAAGCGATCGGTCGAATCGGTGGCGATCTGCAGCGAAGCGCCGGAGAGGCCGCTCGCCGGCGCGAACCGGACACGCCCGCGGCTATCCAGCGAGAAAGCGCCGAACTTGCCGAGATCGCTGCCGTTGAGCTCGGTAATGACGTCGCCCATCGTGCCGCCGGTGGTAGGCTGCATCGTGTAGCTGGTCAGCGCGAGGCCCGAGGAATCGCGCAGAATCACCTGCGCGCTCTGGCCGGTAGTGAAACCATGCGGATCCGCCGCCGTGAAGCCGGTCGGCACCAGCGTGCTGCTGTCGCTGCGGATCAGATCGTTCATGCCGAAATATTGCGACACGCCGACACCGGCGCGGCTGCTCGGCGTGGTTGCCGATTGCGAGATCGCCACGCCGTTGCCTGCGCCCGCGGCGGTGAGCTTCAACACGCCGTCGGTGAAGCTGGCGGTGGCGGCACCGCCCAGCCCGGCGTTGATCGTGGTGACCATGTCGTTCACCGTCGCGCCCGGGCCGAGCGCGTCGAAATCGATCTCCGTCTTGGCGACGAGCGTGCCGGAGGCGCTGGCTACCGCGAAGGTGGCCTTGCCCGTGAAGCCCAGCCGATCAGTGCTCACCAGACCCGTCTGCCGGCCGGTGAGGCTGGCGGGCGGCGGCATGGTGGTACCTTCATTGGACACAGCGTTCAGCGCTTCGGAAAGGCCGCTGAAGACGACGCCCATTTGCTCAGAGAAAGAAGGCAGGGCCCGATCGCGCAGATCGAGCAGGCCGCCCAGCTTGCCGCCGACGGCTGCCGAATCCAGCTTCTCGCCGGTCAGCGCGCCCTGGTTGCCGTTCTTGTCCGAGAAGCGGATCGAGATGTCCGGATAGGTCGCCTGGGCGTTGCCGACGCCCGAGCCCTTGTTCGGGTAATCGAGCTGGCGAAGCCGCGTATCGAGCAGCATCTGGCCCGAGGTGGTTTCGATGATCACCCGGCCGTCCGGCTGGTCGCGGACGTTGACCGAGAGCATGCCGCTCAATTCTTCGATCGCGCTCATCCGCTGGTCGGCGGCGCCGCTGGCGTTGCGGCCGAGACCGGTCGCCTGCGACACGGTGCCGTTCAGATCGTAGATGCGCTGCAGCAGCGTGTTGATCTTGTCGACCGAGTAGCCGACTTCGGACTCCACATCGCTGCGCAGCCCGTCGACGTCCTTGGTGATCTGCTGCATCGACGAGATCGCGTCCGACACGTTGCCGATGAACACGGCGCTGGTCTGGGCCGACGATTGCGAGCCCGTCATCGCGATCGCCGAGGCGTTGATCGCGTCCAGTCGCGCCGGCAGGCCCGACTTTGCGCCAGGCTGCCCGAGCAGCGACTGCAGCCGGTCGAGATAGCCGGAGGTGACTTCCGCCTTCCCATAGTCGCCCGCCCGCCGATAGACGGTGGCTTCCAGGAAGCGATCGGCGACGCGTTCGAACTCGCCGACCGAAACACCGGTGACGTTGCCCGACATCACCGAGGTGGTCAGGTTGACCTTTTCGCGGGCATAGCCGGCGACGCCGACATTGGCGATGTTGTTCGATACCGCCTTCAATCCGGCCTGGGCAGCAGCCAGGCCGGAAGCGGCGGTTCCTAGGATATCGTTCAGCGCCATGTCGTGCGTCCCCCGGCCTCAGTCGTCGTCAGCGCTTCAGATCGCTGACTTCGCGCAGCATGTCGTCGACGGTGGTGATAATCTTCGACGAAGCGCTGTAGGCACGCTGGAAGCGGATCATGTTGGTGAACTCGCCCGCCAGATCGACGGTCGAGGCCTCCAGCGTGTTGGACGATACCTTGCCCGCGCCGAGTTGGCCCGGCGGGTTCATCGTCATCGAGCCCGACGCACGGTTGGACGAATAGGCATTGCCCGAGATGCGGGTGAGGCCGTTGGGGTTCGGGAAGGTTGCGATCGGCAGCTGGAACACCTGGCGGCTCGCACCATCGTCAAAGATCGCGCTGACCACGCCGTCCTTCGAGACTTCGGTCGCGGCGATGTTGCCGAGCGTGCCACCGTTGGTGCCGCCGGTGACGAGCGACGATGGATCGCCGAACGAGGTGAGGCCGTTGGTGGCACCGTCCTTGCCCATGTCCAGCGTGATCGGAACCGAGCTGGAGCTGTTGGTATAGGTGATGCTCAGCGGATCGAAGAGACCCGCGCTGGACGCACCCAGGTTGAGGCTGCCGTCGCCGTTGAACTTCACCGTGCCGGACCGCAGCAGGCCATTGGTAGCGGTGACGTCGGTGGCCGGAACCGCATAGGCTTCCATCTGCCACTCGTTCGCGTTCGTCTTGAGGAACGACATCTTGACCTCGTGGCTGCTGCCCTGCGAGTCATAGACGGTGAACGAACGCGAGAATTGCGGCGTGATGGTGCCGTCCGCCATCTTCCCGGCGGCATAGGCCGGCTGCGTGCCGACGGGCGTGTAGACGTCGGCGCTCGACTGCAGGTTGATGTGCGCCTGCAGCTTGTTGGTCGGCGCTGCGGTGCCGACCAGGTCGGTCAGGCGGACCGGGGTCAGCGTATCGAGATTGCCGGTGTTGGTGTAGCCGCCGGTGGCATCCAGGCGCCAGCCATAGAGGTACAGGCCCGCGGAGTTGCGAAGATAGCCTTCCTCGTCCGGCTTGAACGAACCCGCGCGGGTATAGGCGACGGGGTCGTTCGGGTTCAGGCCGCTGCGGGTGATGAAGAACCCGCCGCCGTCGATCGCGAGATCGGTGCTGCTGCCGGAAGCCTGAAGCAGGCCCTGCTTGGAAACCTGTGCGAGCGGCGCGGCCGCGACACCACCTGCCGAGTAGCTCGCCGAGGTGCGACCATCGGTCACTAGCGTGCGGAACTGGGCTTCGACGCCCTTATAGGCGACGGTATTGATGTTGGTGATGTTGTCGGCGACGGTGGCCATGGCACTCGACTGCGCGCTCAGTCCGGAAACGCCAGCGTATAGAGCGGAATAGAGGCTCAAGTTCAAAACTCCTCGAGATGCCCGCGCGATACCACGCCGGCGACATCCTCATTGTAGAGGGGCGCGGGCAACGCCCAAATCGACGGGGCGATTTTTGCCGCATCCGCGCATGGGGCGGCAAAATTTGCCGGGTGTTTGCCCACCCGCGCATGGAACGCACCTATAAGTTGAGGAACGCTTATCGAAAGGCCCGTTCCATGCTTCGCATTACGCTCCGCGACGGTGAGAAGGCGATCGTCAACGGGGCTGTCTTGCGCGCCGTCGGCCGCACCCAGATCGCCGTCGAGAATATGGTGTCGATCCTGCGCGGTCGCGAAGTGATGCGGCCCGAGGAGGCGACCACGCCTGCCCGCCAGCTCTATTTCGCGACGATGCTCGCCTATATCGATCCGGACGGGCGCGATGCGCACCACGATGCGGTGGTGCAGCTGCTCAGCCTGCTGATCGCCGGCCTGGGCACCGCCGCCGCGCGCGAACTGTGCATCCGCTTCGCCAACGACCTCGCGCAAGGCGAATATTACAAGGCGCTCGCCGCCGCCCGCGAGCTGATCGCGATGGAAGACGCTGCTGCCGCGGCTGACACCGCCACGACGCAGGCCGCCTGAAGGAGCCCCCTCGATGCAGACGCTCGCCAGTGCCGCCCGCGCGATCAAGGAGATGGTCCCCGACCGTCGCTTCGGACGCGTGGTGGCGGTGCGCGGCGCGCTCATCGAAGTCGAAGGCCTAACCGGCGTCGCGCAGATCGGCAGCCGCGTCGAGATCCAGTCCCCCAGCGGCAAGGTGGAAGCCGAAGTCACCGCGCTCGATCGCGGCGTTGCGCTCTGCCTGCCCTTCGTCGACCCGCAGGGCGTCGGCCTGGGCGCGGTCGCCGAGCTCGGCGCGGGCCAGTTCACCGTCCGCCCCTCCAAGGCCTGGCTCGGCCGCATGATCAACGGCCTCGGCCGCCCGGTCGACGGGCAGGGCCCGCTGGTCAACGGCGCCGATCCGCAGCCGATCAAAGCCTCGCCCCCCGCCGCCGCCGGCCGCTCGCGCGTCGCCGAGCGGATCGAGACCGGGGTGCGTTGCCTCGATACCTTCGTGCCCTTGTGCCGCGGTCAGCGGCTCGGCCTGTTCGCCGGTTCGGGCGTCGGCAAGTCGGTCCTTCTCTCGATGCTCGCCCGCTGGACTCAGTGCGACGTCGCGGTGATCGGGCTGATCGGCGAACGCGGCCGCGAAGTGCAGGAATTCATCGAGGACGATCTGGGGCCCGAGGGCATGGCGCGCTCGGTCGTCGTCGTCGCCACCTCGGACGAGCCGGCGCTGATGCGCCGCCAGGCCGCTTGGACCACCCTCGCCGTCGCCGAGCATTTCCGCGACCAGGGGCTGAACGTGCTCTGCCTGATGGACTCGGTCACCCGCTTCGCCATGGCGCAGCGCGAGATCGGCCTCGCCTCGGGCGAGCCCCCGGCAACCAAGGGCTATACCCCCACCGTCTTCGCGGAGCTGCCGCGCCTGCTCGAGCGCGCCGGCCCCGGTGCGCCGGGCGCAGGCATGATCACCGGCCTGTTCACCGTGCTGGTCGACGGCGACGATCACAACGAGCCTGTCGCCGACGCGGTGCGCGGCATCCTCGACGGCCACGTCGTGATGCGCCGCGCGATCGCCGAACGCGGCCGCTATCCCGCGATCGACATCCTCAAATCGGTGTCGCGTACCCTGCCCCATTGCCTCGAGCAGGAGCAGAACGAGGTCCGTCTCGCCGCGCGCAAGCTTCTGTCGACCTATGCCGACATGGAGGAAATGGTGCGGCTGGGCGCGTACAAGGCCGGGTCCTCGCCCGATGTCGACCGCGCGGTCGCGCTGGCGCCGCGCATCGAGGCGCTGCTCAACCAGGGCAAGAACGATCAGGGTCATGCCGATGCGGCGTTTGCCGAGCTCGCCGCGATCCTCTCCGGCGAAGCATCGGGCGATCCCGGGCACGGCCATGACGTGGGTCTCGCCGCATGAGGACGCCGTTCGATACCGCGCTGCGCATGCAGCAACGCACCGTTGACGACCTCAAGGTCAAGATCGGCGCGGCGATCGAGCGCATTGCCGAACTGGAGCATCAGGCCCGCGACCTCGTCGCTCGCGTCCGCGAGGAGCGCGTGCTCGCGCATGCCCTCCCCTTCGCCTCGGATGCTTGGCTCGTTACCGCCAAGCACGCACAGACCCGCATCGCCGAGGAAGTCGTGGCCGAGCAGGCCCGCCTGCTCAACCTGCGCGAACTGGCACGCGAGGCCTATGGCACGTGCCGTGCGATCGAAGGCGCCGCCGAGCGCTTTCGCGCCGACGCCGAACGCGAAGCCGAAGCCGCCGAGCAGGCTGCAATCGATGACATCGCCGCGGCGCGCTTTCTGCGCGAGCGCAAGCGAATGCTGGTGAAGGCCGCATGATCCACCGTACCGACCTTGCCGCGATGACGCCGGCGCAGCGCGCCAACGTGATCTACGCGCAGGCACAGTCCGAGCTCTCAACCCGGCTGTGGCGCGCCGCAATCGGCGACAGCGACCGCGACGGCGAGAAGACCCGCTCGCCGCTGGGCGGCGGATCGGACATGGCGATGGATTCGCTGCTCGAACTGCTCGGCACCCAGGCGCCGAAATCGGCCAAGGGCAAGTGCAAGTGCCAATGTGCCTGCTCGTGCAACGACGACGAGAATGCGCCCGACGACATCGTCGCGCGCGCCAAGGACGCGCTCGGCGCTCGCCGCACGGCCGCCGTCGCCGAACGCGCGGGCCTCCCCAGTTCGGGCTCGGTGGTCAGCGCGCTGGCCGGAGCGAACGGATTTCCCAAGGCGGGTAGCCTTTCGGGCGGGTCTGGCCTCGGCAACAATGCCCGCTATGCCGATACCCTCGCCGCTGCCGAGGCGCGCAGCGGCATCCCCCGCGCTGCGATCGCCGCGATCGTCGATGCAGAAGCCGGCAAGGGGCAGGACGGCAGCTGGAATCCGCTGTCGCGCAATCCGCGTTCGAGCGCGGCCGGACTGGGCCAGTTCCTCAGCGGCACGTGGCAGACGCTTGCCGAACAGGGCGGCACCTGGCTGAACGAAGTCGCCAGGGCGCGCGGTTGGCTCACCGAAAAAGGCAAGGTGGATCCTTCCCGCCGCAGCGAACTGCTCGCGCTCCGCTATAACCCCCAGGCTTCGATCCTGAGCGTCGCCGACATGGCGAAGAACAATCTGCAACATTTCGAATCGGCGGGTCTCAATGTCCGCGCCGATTCGGAAACTCTCGCCAAGGCAGCCTATCTCGGCCACCATTTGGGGCTGGGGGATGCAAAGAAGTTTCTTGCCGGAAATATCGATGCGGAGCGGGCGCGTACATTGCTTGCCGCCCAGGTCGGCGGATCCGCGGCCGAGCAGCGCATCGCGCACGCCGGCGATGCCACCCGCGCACACCGGCAATGGTTACTCGATTTTATCGATCGCCACGTCCAGCCGGAAAAATTTTCCTCGTAGAACCGCCATTTAGGCCGTTTTCTTGGCCGTTTTCAGCCATGCTGAACGGAGATTAACCATCATTTTTTCGGCACTTGTCGCACCTCGCGACTCGGCGGTGCTATAAAGCTTGGGAGTGCCTTTGCGGGAAACTACCTAAGGCCCGGATTAGCACTCCTTTAAAGGTTTCAGACGAAATGTCTCCCTGTCGACGGCGCCGCAACGATCGGACCGGCGCTGAACCAGGGGAATACAGATGTCGAAGATCACGATCGCTCTCGAGGCCGCAGTCCAAACCGTCATCGAGAACGCGGCCAAGGACGGCAAGCAGACCAACCGTCAGCGCGCGGAAATCGATCGCGCCTTCGCCCGTATCCTGAAGCTGATCGCTCCCCGCATCCGCCATTTCATCCGCCAGTACGGCCTGACCGCGCACTGGGACGACGCCGAGCAGTGCTGCGCCATCGCCGTGCACCGCGCCATCCAGGCCTACGAGCCGGAAAAGGCCCAGTTCACCACCTTCGTCAACTGGCAGATCCGCGGTGAGCTGCAGAGCCTGCGCTTCCGCCTGATGACCGACCAGCGCCCCTCGGCGAAGAAGGTCGAAGCCACCACCGTTTCGCTCAGCGCGATGGTCACCTCGGCGGACGGCGACGAAATGTCGCCCGAAGCGATGATCGAGGACGAGGACGCGCTGGAGCGCACCGAGAGCGCCGCGTCGGACTATCTCGCCGATGGCGCGATCTCCTCGCTGATCGAGGCCTATGTCGATCACCTCCGCAAGGTGGGTATCGAGCAGCTCCGCCGCCGTCCTCGCCCGAAGCGGGAAGAAGCCGCGCTGCGCCGCGAAGGCCCGCGTCTCCGCACCGCCACCCACGGCATCGATCCGGCCGAGCTGGAAAAGCTCGAAGCCAAGCTGGAGCGCGACCGCGAGATCGTCGCCCGCCGCGTGTTCCAGACCGCCACGCTCGACGACCTGTCGATGGAGACCGGCGTGACCAAGGAGCGCGTCCGCCAGATCACCAAGCGCGCCGCCAAGGTGATCGCCGAGATCGCCGCTGCCGATCCCCGCTTCTCGGTGATGGCCGAATATGGCGAGCCCGCCACCGCCAAGCGCCGCCAGCCGGCCGCTGCTGCCCGTACCGCCACGCCGATCCTGCCGGACGCCAGCCTGCCGCACAACCTGCTCTCCGGCGTCGTCGCGATCGATGCCGCCAGCATCGACACGGTGGTTGCCGCCGAGGCGAACCGCGAGACCGTGGAAGCCATCGTGATCGCCGCCGCGCCGGTTCCGAACAGCGCAGCGCTGCATTGATACCCGATCGGGGCAAAAGCGTTCTATAAGGCAAGGGTACCCTTTCCCGGAACAACGCTAATGTCCCGAAACTCCCAGACACTCGGCCGAGGTGCGATGCAGATGCTACCCCGGTCGAACTACAAGCTGACCGAACTGGCCGAAGAGATGGTGCGCTGCGCGCAGCCGCTGCTCCCGGCCGGCGGTCGGCTTTTTCTGGGTCTGCAGCTCGAGACCGATGGCTCGCTACGGATGATCTGGTGGCGCGGCGACGATTTCCGCCTGATCGCCGAGATCGACGCCACCCCCGAAGGCTTCTGCCCCGAGGACAGCGACGAAGGCGCGCTGCAGGACGCAGCAAGCGCCTGCATCACCTATCTCTCGGGCCGCTGGCCCACCCCGCCGCGCCGCCTGGGCGTGATCACCGACGGTACCGGTGTCGCCTTCTCGCCCGAGCGCCCCGCCGTGGCCGAGCCCGGCTGGCTGATCGAGCATGCCGGCGGCAAGGCTGCGCTCACCGCCATTTTGCCGCTCGATGGCGAGGGCCCCTGTGCGCTGCTCTGCACCCCGCCGGAGACGGCGTCGTTTCATTGACCCGATAGATCCTCCCCTGGAAGGGGAGATGGCGCGCGAAGCGCGACGGAGGGGTGTCCACGCTGGAGCGGAGGAGATCACTTCGGCCGGGACACCCCTCCACCGCCGCCGCAGGCGACGGTCCCCCTCCCCCTCCGGGGGAGGATCTTCGCACCCTTCCCCGGTGACATTCCCCGCCACGATGCTATGGCGCCCCTATGGGTGAACTCATCGCGATCGAGGGCGCCGACGGCGTCGGCAAGAACACCGCCTCGCGCGGCCTTTGCGCGGCGCTACAGGCCTCGGGCCGCACCGCCACCGTGCTCGGCTTCCCGCGCTATGGCGAGACCGTCGCCGGCGTGACGATCGGCAAGATGCTCGCGGGCGAACTCCCCGTCCCGGTCACCCCGCATGCCGCCGCCGTGCTTTATGCGCTCGATCGGTTCGAGTGGCGCGACGCGCTGCGCGAGGCGCAGGCAACGCATGACGTGGTCGTGCTCGATCGCTACATCGCCTCGAACATGGCCTATCAGGGCGCCAAGCTGGGCGGCGAAGAGGGCCGCGCGCTGATGGACTGGATCCTCGCGCTCGAGACCGGGCAGTTCGCCCTCCCCCGCCCGCGCCTGTCGATCTATCTCGACACGCCCTGGGACCTTGCCCGCGAAATGATCCTGCAAAAGGCGCAGCGCAGCTATACGACCCGCAGCTTCGACGAATATGAGGCGGACATCGCGCTCCAGCAGCGCGTCCGCGGCAATTATGAAGCGATCGTCGCGGCCGACCTGTTGGGGCCGTGGAAGGTAGTTCGCGCCAGCGAAGACGGCGCGATGCGGCCCCCCGGCGCGATTGTCGCCGAAATTTTATCTTATATTTGAAACCGCGCGGAACCCGGCTATGCTCTTCTTGACATTTGCCTTGCCGGCGCGCCAATGGTAGCGCTATCACAATCCGAAACGAATTGGTGAGAGGTCCCTTGGAAGCGCTTAGAGACATGCTGCCTGCCGATCATGCGCAGGCGATCCTGATCGGTCGCGTGCAGACCGCTGCCGGGCCAAGCCCGGTCGTCCTCCGCGATGGCCAGGTGATTGACGTATCCGCAACGGCGCCCACCGTCGCCGATCTTCTCGAGCGCGACGACATCGCTACGCTCAGCGGTGAAACGCTGTGCAGCGTCGACGCGCTCGGAACCGATTCGGCACCGCAGATCCTGGCGCCGATCGACCTGCAATGCGTCAAGGCCGCTGGCGTCACCTTCGCGGTCTCGGCGCTGGAGCGCGTGATCGAGGAACGCGCCCGCGGCGATTCGGCCAAGGCCGCCGAGATCCGCGGTGATCTCGAAGCCAAGGTCGGCTCGGGCATCCGCTCGGTCGTCCCCGGCACGCCGGAGGCCGCCAGCCTCAAGGCCGCGCTGATCGACGCCGGCATGTGGTCGCAATATCTCGAAGTGGCGATCGGGCCGGACGCGGAAGTGTTCACCAAGGCGCCGGTGCTGTCGGCGATGGGCTGGGGCGCCGAGATCGGCATCCGCTCGGACAGCGACTGGAACAATCCCGAGCCGGAAGTCGTGCTGGTCGTCGATCGGAACGGCACCATCAAGGGCGCGGCGCTCGGCAACGACGTCAACCTGCGCGACTTCGAGGGCCGCAGCGCGCTGCTGCTCGGCAAGGCGAAGGACAACAACGCCTCGACCTCGATCGGCCCGTTCATCCGCCTGTTCAACGATCATTTCACCATGGACGACGTGCGCAGCGCGGTGGTCGACCTCACCATCGACGGGCCGGAGGGCTATCGTCTCTCCGGCACCAACAAGATGAGCGAGATCAGCCGCGATCCCACCGAGCTGGTCCGCCAGACGCTGAGCGAGCACCAGTATCCGGACGGCTTCGCGCTGTTCCTCGGCACGCTGTTCGCGCCGGTCCAGGATCGCGACCATCCCGGCCGCGGCTTCACCCACAAGCCGGGCGATGTCGTCCGCATCTCGACGCCGAAGCTCGGCACGCTCGTCAATCGCGTCACCACGTCGAAGGCCGCCGCGCCCTGGACGTTCGGCATCCGCGATCTGATGCGCAATCTCGCCGCCCGCGGCCTTCTCTCCAACGCATAAGGGTGTCCATGTCCCAAGCCGATCTCCAGCAGGGCCCGATTCCGGCCGCTGAGCGTGCCGTCTATCCGAGCCTTAGGGCCAAGCGGGTCCTGATCACCGGTGGTGGTTCGGGGATCGGCGCCGGGCTGGTCGAAGGGTTCGTCCGCCAGGGCGCGGACGTGACCTTCTTCGACATCGCCGAGGACGATTCGAAGGCGCTGGTCGCCAGCCTGTCGGACGCGGCGATCGCACCGCGCTTCCACAAGGTCGACCTCACCGACATCCGCGCCGCGCAGGCGCAGGTGCAGGCGCTGATCGAGGCCGAGGGCGGCTTCGACGTGCTGCTCAACAACGCCGCCAATGACGACCGCCACACGATCGAGCAGGTGACCCCGGAGTACTGGGACAATCGCATGAACGTGAACCTGCGCCACCAGTTCTTCATGGCGCAGGCGGTGACCCCGGCGATGAAGGCCAAGCGCGCGGGCGTGATCATTAACCTCGGCTCGATCTCCTGGCACCTCGCGCTGGAAGAACTCACGCTCTACCAGACCGCCAAGGCGGCGATCGAGGGCCTCACCCGCAGCCTGGCGCGCGAGCTGGGCCCGGACGGCATCCGTTCGGTCTGCATCGTCCCCGGCAACGTCAAGACGCCGCGTCAGATGAAGTGGTACACGCCCGAGGGCGAGGCCGAGATCGTCAAGGCGCAGTGCCTGCCCGGCCGCCTGGTGCCGGACGACATCGCCGCGCTGGCGCTGTTCCTTGCATCCGACGATGCACGCCTGATAACGAGCCACGAGTTCTTCGTGGATGCAGGCTGGAGATAAGATGACCGACAAGGTGGTGGTTTCGGCGCCGGAGAGCGTGTGGGGGCTCGCTGCCCCGCTTCTCGAAGGCCCGGTGTGGGTGGAGCGCGACGCCGCGCTGTGGTTCGTCGACATCAAGAGCCACAAGATCCACCGCTATGATCCCGCCACCGGCGACAAGCAGAGCTGGGATGCGCCCGCCCAGGTGGGCTTCGCGCTCCCGGCGGCGAGCGGCGGCTTTGTCGCGGGGCTGCAGACCGGGCTTGCCAAGTTCGACCCCGCTGACGGCAGCTTCACCCCGCTGGTCGATCCCGAACCCGGCCTGCCCGGCAACCGCCTGAACGACGGCACCGTCGATTCCGAAGGCCGCCTGTGGTTCGGCACGATGGACGATGGCGAGAGCGACGCCAGCGGCGCCATCTACCGCCTCGCCGCGGACGGGACCTGTGTCGCATCGACCCCCAAGGTTTCGATCACCAACGGCCCGGCGGTCTCCCCCGACGGCAAGATTCTCTACCATGTCGATACGCTGGGCCAGGTCATCTATGCCTGCGACATCGCCGCAGACGGCACGCTGGCCAATCCCCGCGAATTCGTCCGCATCGCCGAGGGCGAAGGCTTCCCGGACGGCCCGTGCGTCGACAGCGAAGGCTATGTGTGGGTGAGCCTCTACGCCGGCTCCGCGGTGCGCCGCTATTCGCCGGCGGGGGAGCTGGTGGAGACTGTGCCGTTCCCAGTCGATGCGATCACCAAGATCGCGTTCGGCGGCCCGGACCTCAAGACGGTCTACGCCACCACCGCCAACAAGCACCTCTCGGCCGAGGACAAGGCCGCCCGGCCGACCTCGGGCGACCTGTTCAGCTTCCGGGTGACGGTGGCGGGCCAGCCGACCCCCATGATCCGCGTCGGCATCTGACCACCCTGTTCCTCCCCGGGACCGTTCTGGGGAGGGCAGATGCCGCACGCGCACCCTTGGCAACAATCGCGACCAACTTCGTGCGGTGTAAGGCTCGCGTCATCTTGCGCATCTAGGCTATTCCCTGCCGGAAACAGGATCGCGCGTGCGCGGGCTTCGAGGGGGGGGATTGTCGATGCATGGTCATCGTCTCGCACGCCTGTGGATTGCCACTCTCCTGGCGACGAGCTGTGCCAGCCCAGCACTTGCCGGCGACTGCCAACTCGCCAAGATCGCCGAGCTGAAGGTGACGATGAAAGGTCTCGAACCGATCCTCGACACTACCGTCAACGGCAGGTCCGCGCCTTTCCTGCTGGACAGCGGTGCGTTTTTCAGCATGATCCCGCAACCGGTGGCCAAGGCACTCGACCTTCCCCTCTCCCCCGCGCCGCCGGACTTCCGGCTTCGCGGCATCGGCGGCAGCACCGACACCCAGATAGCCCGCGTCGCGCATTTCGGCCTTGCCGGTGCAGACCTTCCGAACATCCAATTCCTGGTCGGCGGGTCCGACAGCGGCCAGACCGGGCTGCTCGGGCAGAACGTCCTTGGCCTCGCCGACGTCGAATATGATTTCCCGGGCGGCGCTGTCCGGCTGTTCCGGCCAAAGAATTGCGGCAAGACCGCCTTCGCCTATTGGGCCGAAGGCAAGCCCTTCTTCGAGCTTGCGATCCAGTCCACGGAGGAGGCGCGCAACCACACGGTGGGCACCGTGGAACTGGACGGTGCGAAACTGAAGGCGATCTTCGACACCGGTGCCGAACGCACGGTAATCTCCCTGCGCGCGGCCGCGCGCGCGGGGGTAAAGCCGGGCAATCCCGGGGTGCAGCAGGCAGGGCGGTCGTTCGGCATCGGCAAACGCGCGCAGCAGGGCTGGATAGCCAGTTTCAAGCTGCTCAAGATCGGCAATGAGGAACTGCACAATGTGCGGCTGCGCATCGCCGATATGGGCGACCTCGACACCGACATGCTGCTGGGCGCGGACTATTTCGTGTCGCACCGCGTCTATGTGTCGAATGCCCAGCGTCGGATCTACTTCACCTATACCGGCGGCCGCCTGTTCGACACGACCGCGAAGCTCGATACCGCAAGCGGCTTCAGCACCCAGGGTGCGCCTGATGCGGGCGCGCAGCTGGACGCGGAAGGCTATGCGCAACGCGGCGCGATGTACCAGACGCAGCGGGACCTGCCGCACGCCATCGAAGCCTATTCGCAGGCGGTGAGGCTGGCGCCGAAGGATTCGCGCTATCTGCGGCAGCGGGCACTGGTCTATCTGGCGGCGGGGCGCCCGATCCTCGCGATGGACGATCTCGACGCCTCGCTCGCGCTCGACCCCGCCGACAGCGCTACACGCCTGACCCGCGCGGCGGTGCGGGAACGTGCCGGCAATACCCGGGGGGCAATGGAGGACCTCGACCTCGTCGCCGGGCAACTGCCGCGCGAGGACATGCAGCGGCTGCGCATTGCACATCTCTACACCGCGCTAGACGCGTTCGATCCGGCAATCGGCCAATATGATCTGTGGCTTGCCTCCCACCGCGAGGATGGCCATCGCGCGGAGGCACAGAACGGGCGCTGCTGGGCATTGGCACTCGCCAATCGCGACCTGAAGCGCGCGCGAAGCGATTGTGACGCGGCGGTCCGCGCCCTCCCCTCCAACGCCACCTATCTCGACAGCCGTGGTCTGGTAGCGTTCCGCGAGGGCAATCGGGCAGGCGCGCTCGCCGATCTCAATGCATCACTGGCGATCCGACCCCGCCAGGCCTGGACGCTCTACTTGCGCGGGGTGATCGAGGCGCAGGCGGGCCAGAGCGACGCCGCGGCGAAGGATATGGCAGCAGCGACCGCGATCGCGCCGCACATTGCCACCCGCGCCGCCAAATATGGCATCGCGCCCCCGCCAAAGAGCTGAGGCGCCCCCTCCTCTATTGGAACATCGCCCGGGTCAGCCCGGCGATGCCGGTGCGGACGCGCTCCCAGCCGGCTGCCTCGCTGAGGTCCAGCCCGAGGAACCGCCCGTTCTGCGCCCCCGACAGCACCAGCTGCTGGATCGCCGCGATCAGCAGCGCATTGAGCACCGGTGCGTCGATTCCCGCCGGTCGCTGCAGCGTGCCCCGCTCGCGGGCGATCCAGGCGCTTAGCGCCTTGCCACGCGCCTCGGTGAAGGCGGTGGCGAGCTTGGAGGGGGCAGAGAGTTCCCAGGCGAGAATCTTCTGCGCCAGCGGATCGCTGCGCAGCGCATCAAGCAGCGCTACCGCCACACGCGCCATCATCTCGGCATAGGTGGCGGGCGGCGGCACGTTTTCCGGTCGCGCCAGCGCGGTTTCCATCCAGGCGGAGACATCGGCGGCGATTGCCTCGGCGAGGCCGTCCATGCCGCCGAAATAGCGGTAGATCAGCTGCTTGTCATAGCCCGAAGCGCGCGCGATGGCGTTCACGCCCCAGCGGGCAAAGCCTTTTTCGGCGAGCAGCGTCTTGGCCGCCGCCAGGATCACGCCCCGCGTATTCGCCGCATTGCGCGGCCGCTTTGCCGGTGCCGTCTCGTCCACCCCGTCCATCCCCCGTTGTTGGCGATGGTTAACTATCACTGACGGGTGACACTTGCCATATCCGGAATGGGCCGGAGGTTTCGCTGGCATCAGTCACCCTCACCCTCCCACTGCCTTCGGCAGCGGGCCCCTCCCTCTCCCGCAGGCGGGAAAGGGAGGGAGGCGCGCAGCGCCGGAAGGGTGAGGGTGAGTCAGGGCCCCCACCCCACCCAGCCTCAATGATTATGCCGCGGCACCTTCAGCCCGGTACCCCGATACTTGGTGGCGAACTCCAGCACGCCGCCCTCGTGCAGCTGGCCCGACTTCTCCCGGTACAGCTCTTCCCACGGCGTGTTGCTCGGCGGGATCGGCGGCGCGGGCTCGCCCTTGCGGCGGGCGATCTCGTCCGCCTCGACCAGTGCGTCCACCCGGCCTTGGTTGAGGTCGATCCGGACCACGTCGCCAGTGCGCAGCCAGGAAAGCCCCCCGCCCGCCGCGCTCTCCGGCGAGGCGTTGAGGATCGACGGGCTGTCCGACGTGCCCGACTGGCGGCCGTCGCCCAGCGTCGGCAGGCTCTGGATGCCCTTCTGCAGAATCGCATCGGGCGGCTGCATGTTAACGACTTCCGCCGAACCCGGCCAGC
The DNA here is from genome assembly GCF_032114135.1 of Sphingomonas sp. Classification (GTDB taxonomy): domain Bacteria; phylum Pseudomonadota; class Alphaproteobacteria; order Sphingomonadales; family Sphingomonadaceae; genus Sphingomonas. Next base: position 423,668 of record NZ_DAMCTA010000002.1, on the reverse strand, counting down.
CCAGCACGCCGGCGCCGCGGATTACCAAGATGCAATTCTCGTCGATGGCGAGCGCCGGATCGTTGATCCGGTGGTGATAGTCGTCCGACCCGTCGAAGACCACCGCGCGGACCTCGAACACGCCCTCATGCCCAGGCTGGCACAGATAGCGCGCGCGGAAATCCTCCGAGATCACGCTGGTCTTCATGATCGCCATGTCGAACAGGTTGCCGGTGAGCACCAAGAACCCCGCCTTTTCCATCAGCGGCTTGTCGAGCGGGAAGATCACGTCCGGGTCGAGCACGCGGGCCTCAGCGACATTCTCGGCCATGGTGCGGCCGGTGCAGGTCGCGACGCTGCCGTCGAGGATCCCCGCCTCGACCAGCAGCTTGAGCACCGCCGGGATGCCGCCGGCGCGGTGGAAGCGCTCGGAGAGATACTGCCCCGCCGGCTGCATGTTGACGATCAGCGGCAGGTCATAGCCGGTCTGCCAGTCCTCGGGGGTGATGGTGATGCCGGCATGCGCGGCCATCGCGTTGAGGTGCGGCTGGGCGTTGGTCGAGCCGCCGATCGCGGTCAGCAGCTTGATGGCGTTGAGGAAGCTCTGCTTGGTCAGGATCTTCGAGGGGCGGAGGTCCTCATAGGCCATCTCGACAATGCGCTTGCCGGTTGCGTACGCGATCTGGCCGCGTTCGCGGTACGGCGCCGGAATCATCGCGCAGCCGGGCAGGCTCATGCCCAGCCCCTCGGCCATGCTGTTCATCGTCGAGGCGGTGCCCATGGTGTTGCAATGGCCCGAGGACGGCGCGCTTTCCATCGCGCGGCGGAGGAACTCGGCCTCGTCGATCTCGCCCGCCGCCATCTTGCGGCGCGAGCGCCAGATCACCGTGCCCGAGCCGACCAGCTCGCCCTCATGCCAGCCGTCGAGCATCGGCCCGCCCGACAGGACGATCGCCGGGATGTCGACGGTGGAGGCGGCCATCAGCGACGAGGGCGTGGTCTTGTCGCAGCCGGTCGTCAGGATCACCGCGTCGATCGGATAGCCGTTGAGGATCTCGACCAGGCCCAGATAGGCGAGGTTGCGATCGAGCGCCGCGGTCGGGCGGCGGCAATTCTCGAAGATCGGGTGGAGCGGGAATTCCATCGGGATGCCGCCGGCCGCCAGGATGCCTTCGCGGGCGCGCTTCACCGTCTCCAGATGGATGCGGTTGCACGGCGCGATGTCGCTGCCCGACTGGGCGATGCCGATGATCGGCTTGCCCGAGGTCAGCTCCGCGGGCGTGATGCCGTAGTTCATGAAGCGCTCGAGGTAGAGCGCGGCCATGTCGGCGCGGCCGGGGGCGGCGAACCATTCGCGCGATCGGAACGGACGGACGGGCGTGCGGGTCACGATATTCTCCCAAACCAAACTCCCCTTCCGCTTGCGGGAGGGGTCGGGGGAGGGGCTGAAACGGGCCTCTCCCGCCTGTAATCATCCCCTCCCCCAGCCCCTCCCGCAAGCGGGAGGGGAGCGCAGAAGGACGGGTTTGGAGGCTTTTACCCCTCCATTGCCTCCAGTTCCTTGCCCTTGGTTTCCTTGATGAACTTCAGGACGAGGAAGAAGCTGACGGCCGCGCAGACGGCGTAGAAGGTGTAGCTGGCGGCAAGGCCGAGCTTCGATGCCATCACCGGGAAGCTCTGCGCGATCAGATAGTTGGCGAACCACTGGGCGAAGCCGCACACCGCCAGCGCCGAGCCGCGGATCTGGTTCGGGAACATCTCGCCGAGCATCACCCACATCACCGGGCCCCAGCTGACGTTGAAGAAAATCACGTACAGGTTGGCGGCGATCACCGCCGTCTTGCCGAGATCGGGCGAGAGGACCAGCTTGCCGGCCGCGTCGAGCGAACCATGGCCGAAGGCATAGACGAGCACGAACAGCGTCACCGCCATGCCGGCCGAGCCGATCAGCAGCAGCGGCTTGCGGCCGATCTTGTCGACCAGGCCGATGGTGACGAGGCAGGCCGCGATTGAGACCGCGCCCGAGACGATGTTGATCAGCAGCGAGTCCGCTTCGGTGAAACCCGCCAGCTGCCACAGCGTCGAACCGTAATAGAAGATCACGTTGATGCCGACGAGCTGCTGGAACACCGCGATCACCAGGCCCGCCCACAGGATGGTGCGGATCTTGCCGGTGCGCGGGTCGATCAGGTCGCGGAAGCTCGGGCGGTGATCGGCGGTGAAGCTGGCGCGGATTTCTTCCAGCTTGGTGCGCGCGGTCTGCGGACCGAACAGGTCGGTCAGCACCTTGGTGGCTTCCTCGGTACGCCCCTTGGCGACCAGGAAACGCGGGCTTTCAGGGATGAAGAACAAGGCGACCAGGAACACCGCCGCCGGCAGCGCCTGCATCAGGTACATCCAGCGCCAGGCCTCCAGGCCCGCCCAGAACTTGTTGGTCGAGGTACCGGCAGCGCCTGCCAAATAATAGTTGACCACGAACGCGGCGGTGAGGCCGGAGATGATCATGATCTGCTGCACCGTGGTCATGCGGCCGCGGATGTTCGCAGGGGCGACTTCGGAGATATAGGCAGGCGACAGCACCGAGGCGGCGCCGACCGCGATACCGCCGGCGATGCGGGCGATGACGAAGATCGTGTGATCGTGCGCGAAGCCCTGGACCAGCGCACCGACGAGGAACAGCAGCGCGGCCAGCCGCATCACGTTGCGGCGGCCCATTTGGTCCGCCAGCGTGCCGGCGAAGAAGGCGCCCGCGACGCAGCCGATCAGCAGCGAGCCGACGGTGAAGCCAAGCCCGGCCTCGTCGAGGTTGAACGCCGCCTGCAGGCCCGGCTGCGTGCCGTTCACCGCGCCGCTGTCATAGCCGAAAAGCAATCCGCCGATCGTGGCTACGGCCACGATGGCGCCGATCAGGCCGATATTGGCCCGCTCCGCCGTCTGATTCATCCGATCCCTCTCCTAGGCACCCCAGCAATATGGAGCGATTTGTTAGCGGTAACGCTGGCCCGTGCAACCAGGAAAAGCAAGCCGGCAGGCGCGCATGCGCAACTTTCTGCCAGCGTTGTCCTATCGCCGGGGTGGCGGCGCGCAGGATTCGCGCACGATGAGCTGATGTGCAAGCACTTGTTCCGGCTCGTCGATCTTGCCGTTGGGCCGAAGCTCGTCGAGCAACATGGTCAGCGCCGCCTCCGCCATCGCCGCGATCGGCTGGCGGACAGTGGTGAGCTCGGGCCACATGGTCGTGGCGAGCGCGGTATCGTCGAACCCGACGACGCTCAGGTCCTGCGGCACGTGCAAGCCGCGGCGGTGCGCCACGCCCACGGCGGCTGCGGCCATGTCGTCATTGCTGGCGAAGATGGCGGTCGGCGGGGTGGGCAGGTCGAGCAGCGCCTCGCTAGCGACGATGCCCGAGCGGAAGGTGAAATAGCCTTGCTCCACCGGCATTGCGGCGAGGTCCAGCCCCGCCTCCTCGATCGCGGCGCAGAAACCCCGGTAGCGCTCGGCGCTGGAGGTCTGGTTGGGGTTGCCGCGGATGAAGCCGATATGGCGGTGGCCCATGTCGATCAGGTGCTTCGTCATCGCGCAGGCTGCGGCGAAATCGTCGATCCGGACGTTGAGGCTGCCCTCGGGCGGCAGGCCCATCGCCACCGAGACCCAGGGAATGCCCGCCGCTTCCAGCTCGTCGCGCACCGCGCCGACTTCGGAGAGCGGCGGCGGCAGGATCACGCCTTGGACATGGGTCTGCACGAAGCCGCGGGTCGCCTCGGCCTGTTCCTCGGCGCGCTCGCCTTCGCAGGCTTCGAGCACGAGATGGCACCCCGCCCGCCGCGCCGCGGCCAGCGCGCCGATCAGGAATTGCGAGAGATAGGCGGCCGACGGGTTGGAGTAGAGCAGCCCGATCTGGGTCGCTTCCCCTGCAGCCAGGCTGCGCGCGGCGCTGTTCGGCGAATAGTTGAGCTTGGCGATCGCCGCGAGCACGGCTTCCCGAGTCGCGTCGCGCACATTGGTGCCGCCGTTGACGACGCGCGACACGGTCATGGCGGAGACGCCTGCCTCCCGCGCCACATCCTGTACGGTAATGCTGCCCCGACTGCGCCGGCTTGGTTTGGTCATCCCCCCTCCTGCACGAACGCTTAAGTGCGCGCTACCACGATTGCAATCGTTCGCGGCCCCCTCCCTCGCACCGGTTGACCGGCGTCGTCGCGCTCCCTTATAGCTGATAGCGCTACCACCATGGCAAGAGGCGATGGCAGAATCGTCGCCCGCCTTCAGGGAGAGGAACATGCGCTCTTTTCGTCGCGTCGCCGCGCTTGCCATCGCCGCGAGCGCTCTGACCCCCTTCGTCGCCGCACCGCCCGCCGCCGCCCAGACCGAGCGCGCCGGCAAGCCGCTGTACAAGGACGCCAGCCAGCCGATCGAGGCGCGCATCGACGATCTCCTCGCGCGGATGACGCTGGAGGAAAAAGTCCAGCAGCTCCAGGCGCTGTGGCTCAACAAAGCGATGGTCCAGGACGCCAAGGGCGAGTTCGATCCCGCCAAGGCGAGCGCCAGCTTCCCCAACGGCCTCGGCATGATCTCGCGCCCCTATGACCGCCGCGGCGTCGTCGCAGCCCAGGGCGGCGCGGCCGGGGCGGTCGCAGGCGCCGTCAACCGCAGCCCCGAGGAAACCGCGCGCTACGTCTATGCCGCGCAAAAATGGGCGATGGAGAAGACCCGGCTCGGCATCCCGATGCTGATGCACGAGGAATCGCTCCACGGCCTGGTCGCCCCCGGCGCGACCAGCTTCCCCCAGTCGATCGGCCTCGCCAGCAGCTTCGACCCCAAGCTGGTCGAGACCATCTTCTCGATGGCGGCGAAGGAAGCCCGTGCCCGCGGTGCCAATCTCGTGCTCGCCCCCGTGGTGGACGTCGCCCGAGACCCGCGCTGGGGCCGCATCGAGGAGACGTACGGCGAGGACCCGTATCTCGTCACCCAGATGGGCCTCGCTGCGATCCGCGGCTTCCAGGGCACCACGCTGCCGCTCAAGTCCGACAAAGTGTTCATCACCCTCAAGCACATGACCGGCCATGGCCAGCCCGAGAACGGCACCAATGTCGGCCCGGCTTCGCTCGGCGAGCGGACGCTGCGCGAGGATTTCTTTCCGCCCTTCGAACAGGCGGTGAAGACGCTGCCCGTGATGTCGGTGATGGCCAGCTATAACGAGATCGACGGCATCCCCAGCCACGCCAACAAATGGCTGCTGACCGACGTGCTGCGCGGGGAATGGGGCTTCCAAGGCGCGGTGGTCAGCGACTATTTCGCGATCCGAGAGCTGATCACCCGCCACCACATGTTCAAGGATCCGAAGGACGCGGCCCAGCGCGCGCTCGACGCGGGCGTGGATGTCGAGACCCCGGACGGCGAGGCCTACACCCATCTCGTCGAGCTGGTGAAGGAAGGCAGGGTCAGCCAGGGCGAGATCGACAATGCCACCCGCCGGGTGCTGCGGATGAAGTTCGAGGGCGGGCTGTTCGAGAACCCCTATCCCGAAGTGAAGCTGGCGGCCGCGCGCACCAACACGCCGGAAGCGATCGCGCTTTCCCGCCAGGCGGCGCGCGAATCGATCGTCCTGCTCAAGAATGCGCAGGGCCTGCTGCCGCTCGACGCCAAGGGCATCAAGCGGATGGCGGTGATCGGCACCCACGCCAAGGATACCCCGATCGGCGGCTATTCGGACCTGCCCAACCATGTCGTCAGCGTGCTCGAGGGCATGCAGGCCGAGGGCAAGGGCAAGTTCGCGGTCGACTATGCCGAGGGCATCCGCATCACCGACCATCGCGAATGGTCGAAGGACGAAGTGAAGCAGGTTCCGGCCTCGGTGAACGACCAGCTCCGCGCCCAGGCGCTGGAGACGGCGAAGAACGCCGATGTCGTCGTGCTGGTGCTCGGCGGCAACGAAGCGGTGAGCCGCGAGGCCTGGGCCGATAACCATCTCGGCGACAGCGAGACGCTCGATCTGCCGGGGCCACAGGACCAGCTGGCGCAGGAGCTGATCGCGCTCGGCAAGCCGGTCGTGGTGATCCTGCTCAACGGCCGCCCCTATGCAGTCAACTACCTCGCCGAGAAGGCCCCGGCGCTGATCGAGGGGTGGTATCTGGGCGAGCAGACCGGCACCGCGCTCGCCGACGTGGTGTTCGGCCGGTACAATCCGGGCGGCAAGCTGCCGGTGTCGGTGGCGCGCAACGTCGGCCAGCTGCCGATATACTACAACAAGAAGCCGAGCGCGCGCCGCGGTTATCTGTTCGGCGACACCAGCCCGCTCTACCCCTTCGGCTATGGCCTGAGCTACACCAGCTTCGACATCGCAGCGCCCCGGCTGGGTACGTCGACGATCGGCATCGCCGACAAGGCGACGGTCGAGGTGGACGTGACCAACACCGGCAAGGTCGCCGGCGACGAGGTGGTGCAGCTCTACGTCCATGACGACGAGGCCTCGGTGACGCGGCCGGTACTCGAGCTCAAGCGCTTCGAGCGCGTGACGCTCAAGCCGGGCGAGAAGAAGACGGTGCGCTTCGAACTGACGCCCGACGATCTGGCGCTGTGGAACAGCCAGATGCGCCACGTGGTCGAGCCGGGCACCTTCACCATCTCGTCGGGCCCGGACTCGGCGACGCTGAAGAGCACGACGCTGACGGTGCGGTGATGCTGGGGAGGCTGCGGACCGCCGCAGCCTGACGTCCCCGTTTTGGCGACAGACGGTCCGCGAAGCCACGGCTTCCGGCGGCCGATTTTTCGTAGCTGCGTATCGTGGCGCACCGCCGAGCGGCGCTGTTGCCACCGACCGAAGTTCAGGAAGTTTAGGCCCGCGCGCGTTTCGTCGAGTCTGGCCTACGCGCCGACCCGCGCTGCAAAGTTTACGAAGTTTAGGCTCGTGCAATTTCAGCGCATGCAACGCCCGAACACAGATCGAGGCGCCGAAGCATGTCGCTTCACGCGTAAAAGGGAGGGATCAAACGCGATCAAAGAGCGGCTGCTCGAAGGCAGGCATGCCAGTACATATAGGGAACACAGACCCGGTCACAAGGCGGCGGTTCTGTGGTCAGCGGTGCGACCGACGAGTGCAGGGAATGTCCCAGGACCAGGTGAAAAGCAGATGCGGGCCACCGGGTCACAAGACCGCCTTGTGAACTTGCGCATCGCCGGTTGTGCCGATTTGGACACCACTTCTAAGCATAACCTTGCGAAGCCGCTTTCCCGTGATTACCCCAATTACAATGAGCGAAACGCTCACATTTTAGGGGGGATCAACAATGACGGTTCATGGATTCAAGGCGGTTGCAGTGGCCATCGCGGTAATGGCTTCGGGACCAGCCAGCGCCGCAACACTCTATACGCAGACGTTCGATGTTTCGGGGAGCGCATTTGCCAGCCAAAACGACAGCCAAGGCGTTGGCAACTATGCGACCGTTTTTGATAATTTCACGCTTTTCGGATCCAGCACCGTAACCGGCCTGAGCTTTGTCGGAAGGTATTTCAATCCGGCAACGCCCTCCCCGATCTCTCAGTTCACCGTCAAATTCTATTCCAATAATGCCGGCCAAGTCGGCCCTACGCTCTCGACCTTTTCGATTCCCGGCGACGGCAACGAGAGCTGCAACGCTTCTGCGATCTGCACCTATACCCTTGCCCTGAATTTCGCGGCAACGGGCGGCACCCCATATTGGATGTCGATCGTGCCCGACGCCGCTCGTTCGTCCCAATGGGGTTGGGCAACAGCGCAAGGCGGCGATGGCGCCAGTTTCCAGAACTTCGTCGGGATCGTCCGGCCGCAATCGTACGACATGGCGTTCACGCTGACGGGCGACAGCGCCGTCCCGGAGCCGGCGACCTGGGCAATGATGCTGGGCGGCTTTGCCCTAATGGGCTCTGCCGTCCGACGTCGCGCGCGCCTCGCCCGCGCGATCGGCTAGACGCCAGCCCAGATCTCCCCGGCCCGTCGGCATCCTGCCCGGCCGGGGAAATTTCCGAACGTCCGCACTTGGGACGCTTGGCGATACAATGCGCTGCCCTCAATCATCCATCCACGCTGCCACCCATAACAGCGGCGCGTTCCAGTTGATCGCCACTTCGTTGAGCGCATAGGCGTGGATGTCGTCGGCCCAGCAGGTCTGGGCGACGCACTTGCCCTTCAGGTGCATCGCCACCGTGTCCGCCATCGCCGTGTCGTTGGGCCCGCCCGAGAGCACGCCCGGCGGCGGCCCCGGCAGCTTGGCGTCCAGTGAGTGCGCCCAGAAACGGTGGTGCGGGTGCTGCAGCGACCGCGTGCCGTAGCCGCTGACATAGGACGTCCCCATCGGGTTGCGCCCGAGCAGATAGTCGAGCGCCGAGACGATGCCCGCGCGGTACTTTGCGTCGCCGGTCAGGTCACCCGCCACGCCCAGCAGCATCGCCTGGTTCATCAGGTCGCCGTTCGATCCCCAGGGATAGCCCTGCGCCTTGTAGGGGATCGCATAGCCGTTCTGGCGACGCTGCGCGAGCATGCCGTCCGCCGCCGCGATCAGCGTCGCGCGCAGCTTCTGGACCTCGGCATCGCGCAGGCCCGTCTTCGCCGTCGCCAGCGTGATTGTGCCGAGTGGGGCGGTGAAGCTCCAGCCGGGCGCGCGAACCGCTTCGCCGAAATGCGGCGAGCCGGTCACCGCCTTGCGGAACGCTTCCTCGCCGGTGGTCGCGTAGAGTTCGGCGGCGGCCCAGTAGAATTCGTCGCGCAAGGCGTTGTCGCCATAGCCGCCGCTGCCGGTAAAGCTGCTGGTGGCATAGACCTGCGGGTTGCGCTGCGCTGCGGCCCAGGCGCGCCGCGCGGCGGCTAGGCAGCGGGCGGCGAAGGCATCGTCCACCCCGCGCCAAAGCCGCGCGCACTGCGCTGCGGTTGCCGCCAGGTTGAGCGTCGCGCCGGTGGTCGGCGGGTAGAGCAGCCGCTCCTCCCGGTCGTCCTGCGGCGGGGTAGGCAGCGTCGTCCAGTTGCGATCGGCGACTTTCTGGTGTGCCATGCCCCCGGCATCGATCTCGGCGAAGGGCGGGAAGCTCCGCTCCCAGGCGGGACGGCCGGGTTTGGGCGCGCCGAGCGGGCCCGAGGGTACGCGGGTGCGGACACCGTCCGGGATCTGCATCCGGAGCAGGAATTCCATCTCCCAGCGCGCTTCGTCGAGCAGGTCGCTCACGCCGTTGCCGCTTTCGGGGATGCGCAGCGATCCGTCGGGGAAGGCCTTGGGGCGGCGCTCATAAGCGTTGAGCAGCGTCCACAGCGCGATGCCGCCATTGACGACGTACTTGCCGTGATCGCCGGCATCATACCAGCCGCCGGTCACGTCGAGCGTGTAGCTGCAACCCGGCCAGTTCGTGCCGCGCTCGTCCGCGCCGGCGAAGCAGCCGGCGAACTCCCGTACGTGCCCCGCAGGGCGCGCCCAGGCCGCGCCCGCATATTTCGCGTCGATCGGAGTGCCGGCGCGCTGCTGGTAGAAGAAGTTGGCGACGTCGCGTGCGAGCGATGCGTAGAGCCTCGGCGCAATGGCGAACGGATCGCTGGTCACCCCCGCGACCGACAGCCGATAGCCCTTCCCCGCGTGGCGAAAGCCCGAAAAGTCGATCCGCTGCACCGCTGCGCCGGAGCTCGCATCGGGGCCATAGACCAACGTCTGGCCCTGGCCGACCTGCCTGCCGTCGGCATCCAGCAGCAGCCAAGACAGCGCTGTCGTCCCTGCGCCCCGCACGACGGCCAGCTTCACGTCGGCGGGCTCGAACCCGATCTGGTTGACGTCGATCGCTGGCCGCTGCTGCGCGGCCACCGGGCTCGCCAGCACGATGCCGGCGAGCAGCCACCCGTTCCGCTTGCGCATCCTGCCCCCGTTATTTGCCGTTGCCGGGCGCGTGCGGCGTCCGGATCGCTTCGTAATAGCCGAGCGGATGCGGCGGGGCCAGATGGCCGGCCGGCAGCGGGCGCTTCGATAGCGACTGCCAATAGGCGATCGACGCATCGCGCCACCACTGCGCCTCCTCGCGCTGGATGGCGAGGAAGTCGCGCACCTCGGACCAACGGCGGGCATCGACCTTGCCTTCCAGCCCGGCCCAGCGGTGCTGCATGTCCTCCACCGTGGCGATGCCGGTGTCGTAATGCGCGATCAGGCTGTCCCACAGCGTTTCGCCCGAGCGCATCCGATAGTCCCAGGGGACATGGTGGAACCAGAGCAGCAGGCTGTCCGGCACCGTCTTCAGGTCGCCCCAGCGCTTCGCCACCTGCGGCGCATATTGGCCCAGCGCGTTGGTGCCGGTGGGGGTGCGGTCGAAGCCGATGCCGTTTGCGTCGGCGCGATGATAATAGGCCGGGTTCCATTCGGGGCGGGCAAGGTCCGACACCCAGGGCCCCGGGCCGTAATGGTGACCCGTCGCCATCACATGGCCGAGGCCGAGCGGCGTCATGTAGTTCACCACCGCCTCGCGCGATTCCAGCATCATCGCGACGATGGGATCGACCACCGCCGGATCGGGGCTCCAGGTCAGCCGCGCCCAGTCGCGGGCGATGTCCGCGGCCTTGGCGTCGGGATCCCAGGCGAGCCGGCCATAGGCGTACCAGTTGGCCTGATCGAACAGCGAACCGCTCCAGTTCATATCGGTGCCGATATTGGCGACGCCCGCCATGCCGGTGAGCGCCTTGGGGGCGACCGGCGTCTCCAGCAGCTTGGCGACGGTGCTGCCGGCACGCGGCCGGAAGGTGTCGCTCTCCAGCACCTCCTCCCACATCGTGCCGAGATAGGCGAGGTGCGTGGCGAAGCCGAGATACTCCTTGGTGATCTGCACCTCGAGCATCAGCGGCGTCTTGGGCATCGCGCCGAACAGCGGGTGGAAGGGCTCGCGCGGCTGGAAGTCGATCGCGCCGTTCTTCACCTGGAGCAGCACGTTGTCGCGGAACTTGCCGTCGAGCGGCACGAACTCGTCGTTCGCCTGCTTGTGGCGATCGGCGTCGTTATGCTCGGAATAGACGAACGCCCGCCACATCACCACGCCGCCATGGGGCGCGAGCGCATCGGCGAGCATGTTGGCGCCGTCGGCATGGCTGCGCTTGTAGTCGGAAGGGCCGGGCTGGCCCTCCGAATTGGCCTTGACCAGGAAGCCGCCGAAATCGGGGATGACGGCGTAGATCTCGTCCGCCTTGGCCTTCCACCAGGCGCGCACCGCCGGGTCGAGCGGGTCGGCGGTCTTGAGCCCGCCGATCTCGATCGGGGCGGAGAAGCGCGCGGTCAGGTAGATGCGGATGCCATAGGGGCGGAACACCCCGGCCAGCGCATTCACCTTCTGGAGATAGGGCGCGGTGAGGATGTCGGCATTGGCGTTGACGTTGTTCGGCACCACCGCGTTGATGCCGATCGAGGCATTGGCGCGGGCATAATCGGTGTAGCGCGGGTCCTTGTAGCCCGGCAGCTTCTGCCAGTCCCACAGCGACTGGCCGGCATAGCCGCGCTCGACATAGCGATCGAGATTGTCCCAATGATCGAGCACGCGCAGCTGCAGCTTGGGGGCATCCTGCACGTCGAGCGCGTCGAGGGATGCGCGCAGCTGAAGCAGCTTGAGCAGGCGGAAGCTGCCATAGAGCAGCCCGGTGTCGCTGTTCGCGGCGATCAGCGTCACCTTGGCGCCGCCGATCGTGGCGGTGCGGAGCAGGAAGCCCTCTCGGCCGAGCGCGGCGAGCGGCAGCTTCATCCCTGCGAGCAGCGGCGAGCCGGCGGTGGCGAGCACCACGCCGCCCTCGCCCTGCACCGCGCTGGCATGCGCCGGCGCCGATCCGATCAGCCCGGCAAGCCCGCGGTCCAGCTCGTCGAGCGCGGCGCGCACCGTCGGGCGGCTGCCGTCCGCCACCACATAGCGGAGCTTGGGCGCCACCCGCTGCACGGTACCCGCATCGAGCGGCTGGTAGTGCAGCCACAGATCATACCCGGTTTCGGCATGCGCCTGATTCGCAAAGGCAAACGCCGCAAGAATCCACAAAATCGCCCGATATGCCGCCTGCATTGCGCCCTCTCTCTGCCGCGATCGTTCGCGTTGTTGACAAGCGTGTAGCAGGCCGGAGATGGTACCGCTACCAAGCAAGCGACGCCCCGAGGCGCGATCAGGAGAGGGTTTCATGGCCAACGGATTTCCCATCGACCGCCGCGCGCTGCTCGCCGGCGCCGCCGCCACCGCCGCGCTACCGCTAGCCGCCCGCGCGACCTCGCAGCTGCCAGGGCTGAACACGATCGCCGGGCAGAAGGCCATGCGGATCGGCTCCGCCTTCGGCTGGAGCCCGCCGGGCGCCGATGCCGGCTCCTTCGCCAACCCGCGCTATGCCGCATTGCTCCAGCGCGATTGCGGGCTGCTTGTGCCGGAGAACCAGCTGAAGTGGCAGGCAACCCGCCCTGCTCCGGACAAGTTCGACTTCACCCATTTCGACGCGATGCTCGATTGGGCCGAGGCGCACCGCATGGCGATGCGCGGCCACACTTTGCTCTGGCACAAGAGCCAATATTTCCCGCGCTGGCTGAACGACTACAACTTCGGCGCCACGCCGCGGCGCGAGGCCGAGCGGCTGCTCGCCACCCATATCGACACGGTCTGCCACCGCTATGCCGGCCGCATCCACAGCTATGACGTGGTCAACGAGACGGTGGACGAGAAGACGGGTGGCTTGCGCGAGACCAGCCTGTCGCGCGCGTTTGGCGGCACCGTGCCGATGCTCGACCACGCCTTCCACACCGCCCGTGCCGCCGCGCCGCACGCCCAGCTGGTGTATAACGACTATATGAGCTGGGAGCCCGGCAACGAGGCACACCGCGACGGTGTGCTCCGCCTGCTCGAGGGCTTCCGCAAGCGCGGTGTGCCGGTGGATGCGCTGGGCGTGCAGTCGCATATCGAGCCGATCAGCGGTGCCCCGGCGGGCGTGCTCGCCGCGCGGCAGGAAAAGCCGTGGCGTGCCTTCCTCGATGCCGTCACCGGCATGGGCTATGCGCTGCTGATCACCGAGTTCGACGTCGCCGACCAGCATCTGCCCACCGACATCACCGCGCGCGACCGGCAGGTGGCCGACTATGCCGGAGTCTATCTCGACATATTGTTCGGCTATCCGCAGCTGCGCGACATGCTGTTCTGGGGGATGTGCGACAAATATAGCTGGCTGAACGGCTTCAAGCCGCGCAAGGACGGCAGCGCGCCGCGGGTGGCACCGTATGACCGCGAATTCCAGCCCACACCGCTCCACGCTATGGTTGCGACGAAATTGATGAAAACCGCCACGCGGCGCTGACCTCGGTACGCTCCCGTTCAGTTTTTGCGCGTATAGGTGTAGTCGCGAGTGGCTGAGTCGCCGTGGGAACCAGGGAGCAGGGCAATGGCTGCAGCGGCCGCGAGATGGCAAGGACCGGGCGGAGAGACACCGCTCCCCAGCACGACCGACGTCGCGACGCTGTACGGCGTCGCCGAGGCAATGGTGCGGGCCCATGGCAATGCGACGGTGACCTCCGCCGGGGCCGCCTTCCGCCAGATGCTGATGGATCGCGCGCGCACCGGTGCCCAGCGCAGCGCGCTTGCCCTGCTCGGCGGCGACATCGAACGCCGTGCCCGGGCCGGGCGCGTTCGGCGGATCGACGACGGCACGCCGGCAGACATCCTGTTCGATCTCGCCGGGCCGCTGGCGGCACTGCTGGCGGATGGGCGGACGACCGACGCCAGCATCCTCGCCAATCGCTATCTGGACCTGTCGCCCCAGGGTGCCACAGGCTGGGCGCTGCTCCCGCTGATGCTTTCGCTCCAGACCAACGATCCCGAAGCGGCGGATCGACTGCTGGAATCCGCGGCACCGCAGCTGATCGTAATCGGCGGCCTTTCCGGCACCGGCAAGTCGAGCCTGTCGCGGTTGCTCGGTGGCCTTTATGGCCGCCGCCCGGGCGCCCGCGTGCTGCGCTCGGACGTGTTTCGCAAGCGGCTCGCGGGACTACCGCCCGAAACACGCCTGCCGCCCTCGCATTACACCCGCCGCAACGACGCCGAGACCTATGAGGCGCTGTTCGAATCGGCGGACGATCACCTCGCCTGCGGCTCGACCGTGATCCTCGACGCGGTGTTCCTGAACCGTAGCGAGCGCGAAGTCGCCGAAGCGGTGGCGCTGCAGGCCCGGGTGCCGTTTACCGGCATCTGGCTGGAGGCGCCCGATCGCGACCGCATCGCCCGGGTCAGCGCGCGTACCGGCGATGCTTCCGACGCGACCGCCGATGTCGCGCGCGATCAGGCGCGCCGCTCGGTTGGCGACCTGTTCGGCTGGCACCGGATGCGGGCCAACCGCGCGATGGAATGGATCGTCCCGGCGGCACGCACCGCGATCGAACGCCCCCGCCGCTGAGCGCGCCCGGCGGGCCGCACCCGCCGACCCGTCTCAAACGGTCTCGGCCACCTCTGGCTTGAGCAGGATGCCGCTGACGCTGTCATTGGCGCAGAACAGATCGTTCAGTGCCTCGAGCATGCGGCGTGCCTCGGGGCTGGCCAACGAGTAGAAGATCATCTGCCCGGCCCGCCGGGCCGAGACCATGCCCTCGCGGCGCAGCAAGGCGAGTTGCTGGGAGACCGCCGTGTCGCGTGCGCCCGTCAGCCTGGCCAGTTCCCCTACCGACTTCTCGCCATCTACCAGGTGGCAGAGAAGCAGCAAACGGCTGCGGCCGGACAGCGCCTTCAAAAACTGCGACGCGTGGTCGATTACCTCGATCATATCGTTCTTCACGGCGACCATGGCTATGAGTGTATCCTATGCCAAGCAACCCGTCACGCTTCAAAAAAACCAGGAAATTCATAAACCTGGATCAATATGAGACATCATATATATGCATGTTTGCTGCCATATGTCTCGCCGGGAGGCCGCGACAGGGAGCATACCAGCGCTTCGAAGGTTGAGCCAGCATGACGGCACGCCAGGCGGATCTGTTTGACATTCCCGGCCCCTCCGGCCTGCGGTTTGAACCCAAGTTCCTGAACGCCATCGAGGAATCCACCGCGATCACCGCGATCGATTCCACCGGGCTCGAGCCGTTCCGCTTCCAGGGTTGGACCGGCAATCGCCGCACCACCAGCTATGGCTGGCGCTACGACTTCGAAGACAGCGGCTTTGCGCGCGCCGAACCCTTCCCCGCATGGCTGGTGCCGCTGCGCGACCGCGCCGAGACCTTTGCCGGTCTTGCCCCGGGGACCCTCGTCCAGGCACTGCTGATCCACTATCCGATCGGTGCCGGGATCGGCTGGCACCGGGACCGACCGGTGTTCGAGGAGGTGGTCGGCATCTCGCTCGGCGCCCCCGCGACGCTGCGCCTCCGGCGGCGGACGGGCCCCCGTGCCTTCGAGCGCGCCGAGCAATTCCTACCCCCGCGCTCGATCTACCTGCTTGCGGGCGAGGTGCGGCACGCCTGGGAGCACAGCATCGCGCCCATGGCGGAACCGCGCTGGTCGATCACGTTCCGCGCCCTGTCCGCGCTGGGCCGACGTCAGACGCAGGACGGCCCGGACGGGGATCCCCGCCCAGGCCGCACCGGTTGACCGTCCCGCCGCCAGAACGGCGGGACCATCGCATCAGAACTTGACGCTGGCTTCCACGCCCCAAGTCCGCGGGGGGTTGAAGTTGGCGTAATCACCCAGGATGCCGCCATAGCTGGTCGAGACCAGCTGGCCGTTCGCGCCATAGTTGAGCACCGGCGCCGAGTTGGCCGACGAGCGGCGGTAGATATAGGTGTGGTCGAGCAGGTTGCGCGACCAGACGGCGAAGGTGACCTTGTTGTGATCCGACACCGCGATGTCCGCGATCGCGATGCGGCCGTTCATGATGAAGGCAGCGTCGGTCTTGGTCGGTTCGAGCTGGAAGCTGTACTGGCTGCTCGAATAATTGCCATCCAGGTGCAGACGCAGGGTCGCGTCGCCGCCACCGATCGGAAGGGCATAGTCGATCGAGCCCGACGCCGCATTCTTCGGCGTGTAGACGATGTACAACTGCTGGGCCGGCGCGCCCGGAGTCAGCGGGTTCACCGCCGACGGCGCACGCCAGTAGGTATAGGCGTAGGAGGCGGTCAGCGTCAGGCCCTGCACCGGTGCCACGGTCAGATCGGCCTCGACGCCGCGGATCTTGCTGTCGCCGGCATTGGTGGTCTGCTCGATATGGCTACCGTTGGTCGGGCTCGCGCCGTTGGTGTCGAAATAGTCAAAGTCGAACTGGGTGTTCGAACGGTCCATGATATAGCCCGCCAGGTTCAGGCGCGCCTTGTGGTTCCAGAAGTCCATCTTTGCGCCGACTTCATACGACTTGACCGATTCCGGACCGAAGGCATTGAACTGCAGCGACCGGTCGTTGGCGCCGCCGGCGCGGAAGCCCGTCGCGTACTTGGCGTAGAGATGGATGTCCTGCGTCGCATCGAGCGCGACGTTGATCATCGGATCGAAGCGGCTGACGCTGTTGCTGAAGCCGAACGGCGACACCTGGCCCGCCACGACGAGGTCGGCGCGATTGTTGACGACATAGAGCGTGCCGTGGCGCTTGTCCTTGGTCCAGCGGCCACCGAGAGTGACATGCACCACGTCGCCCAGCGCATCCGGGGTGAAGGTCAGGTTGCCGAACAGCGAATAGTTGTGGTCGGTCGCTTGGCTGGCGCGGGTGATGAACTGGCAGCTGTTGGCGAACTGCGGCACCGTCGCCGCCAGCGTGTTGTTGCACGACGGATCATATTGCTGATAGCCCGAGTTCGCACCGGTGATCGCGCTGGCATTGCCCGGGATCGGGCTGCGGATGGTGTAGGCGGTGCCGTCCGCGTTCCACTGGTTGGTGAGCGGCGTCGCCGCATATTCCGTGGCCCGCTCGGTGAAGTAATAGGCACCGACGACATAGTCGAACTGCGGCACGCTGCCGACCGCCTGGAATTCCTGGCTGAACTGGTGCTGGCGCAGGAACGACAGGCTGTAGCGGCTGAAGGTGCCGGTGGTGTTGATCGCGGCCGGGTTCGCCGTGTTCGGCACGAACGGCGCGAACGAGCTGCGCTCCGGACCGCCCGAATTGTCCCACTGGTCGGTGCTGACGCCACGCCATGCGGTGATCGAGCGCAGTTCGAGCCACGGCGCGGCGGTGTACTTCAGGTTCGACGAGACGCCGTGCGTGATGTCGACACTCGGCTGCTGCGGCACGCCGACATCGGCAACGCGCTGGCGATTCGGATGGACGCCGACCAGCGGCGCCTTGGGTGCGATGCAGACCGGGCGACCGGCGGCCGCCTGGGCTGTCGTGATCGTGCCGCCGCAATTGACGCCGTTCAGCTGCAGCGCGCCGTTGTTGAACGTGCCGACCGCATAGTTGTTGGGGTTGTAGCTGATCAGCTGGCTGAACTGCGGCGTGTTCTCGTCCTTCGCATAATCATAGGCGAAGTCGGCGGTGAAGCCATCGATCGGCTTCCAGCGCGCCGCTACGCGGCCGCCCTTGCGATCATAATAGTTCCAGCCGGTCGAACCCGTGAGCGGGTTGTCCACCGTCGGATCCTGGTGCTGGTAGACGCCGTCGAGCTTGAGCGCGACGTCGTGGAAGGCGGGCAGGTCGAGGTGCGCGTCGACGCTGCGGCTGCCGTAATTGCCGACTCCGCCGTTGATACGACCACCGAACTCGCCGGTGGGGGCGCGGGTGACGAGCGACAGCGCGCCGCCTTCGGTGTTGCGGCCGAACAACGTGCCCTGCGGGCCCTTCAGCACTTCGATGCGCTCGATATCGAACAGCGCGGCGTTGAGGCCCTGGGTCTTACCCAGGGCGACGCCGTCGATGTACACGCCGACGCCACCGTCGCGCGCGGTCTGGTTCTGGTCGTAGGGGACGATGCCGCGGATGCCGATCGTCAGCGCCGACTGGCGCGCCTCGAAGGTCGCGACGCGGAGCGACGGCACGGTGCCGTCGGCGAGGTTGAACAGGCTCTGGACGTGACGGTCCTGCAGGGCCTCGGTGCTGAGCACGCTGATCGAGATCGGCGTCTTCTGCAGGTTGGTCTCGCGCCGCGTCGCGGTGACGACGATGTCGGCCAGGCCTTCGGGCTGTTCGGTGCCGGCGGCCGGTGCATCGGCGGTCTGGGCCTGCGCCATGGCCGGGGCGGCGGCGAGGACGAGCGACGTGGCGCCAGCCAGCAGCGCGAGGCGGATAGTAGAGCGATCTGACATTCTAGGTACCCCGAGGTGTTCACTTTGGTTCGGGGGCGCCCCTAGGCACAGGATTTGGCAGGATTGTTACAGCAACCGCCTTATAAAATTCTCCGTTAAATCATCTTCAGTTCATCTAAAAGACGAACGTCGGAAAACCTAGCGTATCCACGCTGTCATTCGATGGATTCGACTTGGTTAAGCTATGCCCGCTTGTGGGCGATACGCGGAAAAAATCAAAAGTGTAGCAGAAATAGCACAGGTCGATTTGCATCCAGCCGAACCTGTTCGATGCCATCGAACGCAAACCGCCCGCCTCGCCCTTGCGGCAAGGCGGGCGGTACGATCCCGCATTCTTGAAGGCGGTGCGCGCCCCTATTCGGCGGCGGCCGCGCCGGCGGCACCGACTCGCCCGGTGCGCTCCAGCTTACCCCAGCCGACGAACCAGCCGCCCAGCGCCGAGCTGATCGCGCGCAGCACCACCCAGTACATAAGCTGGCGATAGACGAAACGCTGCGCCACCAGCAGCAGCGCGGGGTAGCGGATCCGCCGGCTGTTGAGCCGGTACGCCACCCAGCCGCAGCCCACGTCGATCGCGGTGAAGGCCACCCAGTAGAGCGCCATGGTGCCGACATCGCCGCGGGTCTGCTCCCAGCCATGCTGCGCGATGCGCACGCCGGTGGCGATCGTCGCCGAGACCAGCGCGAGATCGATCAGCGGCGAGATCGCGGCGAAGATGATCTGAAAGATCCAGGCCTGGGGCAGCCCGATCCAGGCAAGCCCCCGCGCCTGCTTGTCGCGGTACAGGCCGCGATGCTTCCACAGGCACTGCAGCGTGCCGAACGCCCAGCGGTAGCGCTGCTTGGCGAGCGCCTTGAAGCTTTCCGGCGCCTCGGTCCAGGCGACCGCCTCGGGATCATAGGTGACGCGCCAGCCTTCGCGCTGGATCGCGATCGTGAGATCCTGGTCCTCGGCCAGCGTATCCTCGGGATAGCCGCCCACCGCGTCGAGCGCCGCGCGCCGCCACGCGCCGACCGCGCCCGGCACCACGGTGATCGCGTTGAACCCGGCGAGCGCGCGCCGCTCGAGATTCTGCGCGGTGATATATTCCACCGCCTGCCAGCGGGTGACGAGGTTGACCCGGTTGCCCACCTGCGCGCTGCCCGCCACCGCACCGATCTTGCCGTCGGCGAACCAGCGCGCGAGGCGGCCGATCGTCTCGGGCTCGAACTGGGTGTCGGCATCCAGCGCGATGATGACCTCGCCCTTGGCTTCCTGCAGCGCGCGGTTGAGCGCGGCCGCCTTGCCGCCGTTGACCAGCGTGAGCAGCGTCACCCGCGGATCGTCGCCGAACGCCGCCGCGACGATCTCGCTGGTGCGGTCCTTGGAGCCATCGTCAGCGACGATCAGCTCGATCGCCGGATAGTCGCTGGCAAGCACGCGGCGCACCGAGGATTCGATCACCCGCTCCTCGTTATAGGCGGGGATGATCACCGAAACGCTGGGCGTGAACACCGGCGGTTCGCCGCGCTCGCGCAACCGCTGACGCAGCGCCAGCCCGGCTAGGATCACCGCGCGGGCGATGCCCAGCGTGATCGCGATGAAGAACATCCAGCGCAGCCCTGAGGCGATCGCCGCCAGCGCGACGAAGATCGCGACGTCCGCCCGCACCGCCAGCAGGTCGCTGCCGCGGATCGGCGGCATCACCGCATCATAGGAAAGGCCCGCCAGCTTCGAGATCGGCACGAAGCTGTACCCCCGCGCGCGCAGCTCGTGGATGATTCGCGGCAGGGCCTCGATCGTCTGCTCGCGATTGCCGCCGCCGTCATGGAGCAGCACGACATTGGTGGAATGGTCGGGCTGAGCCCCCGCCACGTCGTCGAGCACGCCCTGCACGATCGCATCGACGCCGGGCCGCTTCCAGTCGTCCGGATCGACGTGGAGGCCGACCACGGTGTAGCCCTGCTTCTGCGCCACCACCGCCGGATCAAGTTCGTCCGGCGTGGTCGGCTCGGCGTCCCCGAAATAGGGCGCGCGGAACAGCCGCATGCCGCGGCCGGTATAGGCCTGTACCAGCCGCTGGGTGGCGTTCAGCTCCAGCGCGGTGCTCGCCGCCGAGGTGGTGGCGAGGTTCGGGTGGGTATAGGTGTGGTTGCCCAGCTCATGCCCCTCGGCCACCAGCCGGCGGAGCAGCAGCGGATGCTGCAGCCCGTTCTCGCCGATGATGAAGAAGGTCGCCGGCACATGCTCGGCCTTGAGGATGTCGAGGATGCGCGGCGTGTAGGTGGGATCGGGGCCGTCGTCGAAGGTCAGCGCGATCTCGTTCTTCGAGGCGCCGGTGCGCATTACGACATAGGGCGTCGGCAGCACCGGATATTGCACGTCGCGGATCATGTTGGCGGCATCGAAGCCGATCGCGCGCTGGCCCACGGTCGGCGTCGAGGTCACGCGCAGGATTTCGCCCGGCCCCTCCACGTCGACATTGGTCGCCGGCACGATGCGGCTCAAGTCCGGCCGGCCGCCGTGACGATAGGCGAGCAGCGCGGTCCACACGCCGGCGTCTTCGGTGCCGAGCCGCCACAGGGCGACGCTGCCGACGCCGGCGGCGCGCACCGCCTGCAACTGGTTCCAGGTGGCCGTCGCGTCGACCATCCAGATCTCGTGATGCTTGCCGCCCTCGTCATAGGCGAAGGCGCTGTTGCCGCTGGTCTTGTCGAAGGTGACCTTGGCGTCGCTGTCGCGCGCCGCCGACCAGGCCTCTTCGATGCTCATCGCCTCGGTGCCATCGCCGTGATAGTCATAGGCGTAGCTGGCCAGCGCGACGATCAGCTTGCTGGCACCCACCTTGCCTACCGCGCTGCGCAGTTCCTCGACGAACCAGGGCTGCGAGGCGATCGGCCCGGCGGTGCCGCCCTGCCAATGCTCGTCATAGTCCATCAGGATCACGCGATCGGTGACCGCGGCGAAGCGCTTGAGATCCCAGTTGCCGTCACCCGCCGGCACGGTGACCGCGAGCAGCTTGTCCTTGGGCATCGCCTTGTTGATTTGGTCGAGCAGCTGGACATAGCCGGGCAACGAGCCGGGCTGCAGGCTCTCGAAGTCCATCACCAGGCCGGGCAGGTTGCGCGCCTTGACCATCGCGGCGAGATCGCGCGCCAGTTTCGCGCGGGCGGCCGGGCTCGCCATCAGCCTGGCCGAGCCGACGGTATCCCAGGCCTCGTCGGAGACGTTCTGCACCATCGGCAGCACCCGCGGACGGCGCGGGGCGGCGGCGACGATGCTCGCGAACTTGGGATCGTCGAGCAGCTGCATCGCGTGGTTCGCCCCCGTCACCGAGACGAAGGCCGGCACCACCCAGTCGAGATCGCCGATGTTGCGGCGGAGCGAATCGGCGCTCGCCGGGTCCCAGGGCACGTAGAAGCCGACGGTGAGCGGGGCACCCGGCTTCTTCGCCGACCCCCCCGGCAGCCAGCGCTGCGCGCGCGACTGGCCGCGTGCGCTCAGCGAGCGCAGCGCCGCCGGCTTGGCATTTTCCCACCGCACCGGCAGGTCCTGCGCGGGCGGAACGTTGACGATGGTGGCGGCGAACACCACCGCGGCGAGCAGCACGCCGCCGATCAGTGCGAACACCGTGCGCATCGTCCAGCGCTTGCGGCTGCCGGTGGGGTCGAAAAATACGGGACGCGACATCGGTGCTCTTTCGATACGCGCAAATAGCTCCCCGGCGCGTGTCGGGCCCGCGCCTTATAAAGAGCCGTATTAACCGAAGCTATACACCGAACGCTGGGTAGTTTCCCGGATATCCGAGGATCTCACACCGCGCTGCTGAAACGCATGACTGCCGGGCCGCGATAGGCGTCTAGCGCGCTGGCGATCACCCGCGCATAGGGCAGTGACTCGGGCGCAAGCAGCAGCACGCTGCCTTCCCAGCGGATCAGCTTGTGCGTCGCGAACCGCGCCAGCCGGAGCGCGATGGCCGAGCGGTCGGTGATGCCCCCCAGATCGGCGCGCCCCTGGCAGAGCAGTTCCTCGATCGCCGCCGCCCGCCATTGATCATCGATCGATCGCCGCACGCCCCGCGCCGCAGCGAAGCGGCCGGCGGAGACCGCCATGTGCCAGCGTCCGCCATTCTTCTCGTTCTGCATCAGCAGGTCCGGAAACTCGCTGATCGCGCTGGCGCCAAGCCCGATCACCACCTCCGACTCGTCTTCGGTAAAACCCTGGAAGTTACGCCGCAACCGACCCGCGCGCGCGGCCACCGCGATAGCGTCGCCGGGCTTGGCGAAGTGGTCGAAGCCAATCGCGGCATAGCCGTCCGCCACCAGCTTCTCGTGTGCCAGTGCTGCCTGGGCGAAGCGGGCTTCGGCGTCGGGGAGCGCGCTCGCATCGATGCGGCGCTGGCGCGGGATCAGGTGCGGCACATGAGCATAGCCGAACACCGCAAGGCGATCGGCGCCCATCGCCACGCTCTCGCCGATCGAGTCGTCCAGCGCCTGGTCCGTCTGACCCGGCAGGCCGTACATCAGGTCGAAATTGATCGACTCGACGCCGGCCTCGCGCAGCAGATCGACCGTGGCGGCGATCTCGGCGCGCGGCTGGACCCGGCCGATCGCCATCTGGATGGCGGGATCGAAGGTCTGCACGCCGAGGCTGACGCGAGCCGCGCCGGCTTCAGCCAGCGCAGCAGCCCAGGCGGCATCAAAGCCGCGCGGATCGACCTCGACCGACAGCACCGGCGCAGCGGCACCGAAGGCGGTCTTGATCTGGCCCACCAGCCGGAGAAACGCTTGGGGCGTGATCGCGTTGGGGCTGCCCCCGCCGAACGCGATCCGGCCTACCCGCCCCCGCCCGCCGAGCCGCCGCGCGACCAGCTCGATCTCCTCCGACAGCCGCGCAAGATAGCCGTCAAGCCGGGCGGTGCGGTTGGCAGCACCGGTGTTGCAGCCGCAATACCAGCAGATCTGGTGGCAGAAGGGAATGTGGAGATAGAGCGACAGCTCGGCATCCGCCGCCACCCGGTCGAGCGCCGCTGCGAGGTCCGCCGGGCCTACGCCCGCATGGAATTCAGCGGCGGTAGGATAGCTGGTGTAGCGCGGCACCGGCGTGGCGAGCAGATCGGGGTGATAGGTCCACATGCCCCGCGCATGCACTGCAGGCTGGGGCACGTCGCTCGGGAATGTCCCGTATCCTTGCCGCCCGGGCCGCGCGAGCGTAGGCGGAAGACCATGCAACTCGACGACCAGCTAGTCCGCTATTTCGGCACTGCCGATCTCGGCGCCCTCACCCCGCCCGCGCTCGCCTCGGGCATCGAGAAGATGAAGGTCGATCTTGGCCTCGAGACGGATCGCGCTCGCCGCTTCGCGTTGTGGGCGCTGCTGTTCATGCTCGGCAACGCCCCGGATCTCGACGTGACCTTCGAGGACGAGGCCGATCGCGAAGCCGCGCGCAACTTCATGGATCTGTCCGACCAGCCGGATTAAGTCGCGCTGGCCGCGCTTCCCCGGCGGACAATTGCCGCCGCGGACCGAACCGGGTACATACGTGCCATAATCGCGCCACCGCCGACATCGCCACCGGAACAACCGGGCTATTCGGGCGATACCGCTGCGGGAGCATGCAAATAGGGGATGCCCAGATGGATAGTCCAAGCGATATCGGCGTATCGCGACGGGGGTTGCTGACGAGCGGCGCAGCCTGCGCCGCCGTGACCGCCTTGCCGGCCAGCGCCGGCGCCAGCAGCAAGGAACCGGTCGCGCCGATGGAGACGCCTCCCACCCTGCCCGTGCAGCTAAAGGTCAACGGCAAGGCAACCGAGCTGACCGTCGACACCCGCACGACGCTGCTCGATGCGCTGCGCGAGCACCTGCACCTGACCGGTACCAAGAAGGGCTGTGACCATGGCCAGTGCGGTGCCTGCACGGTGATGGTGAACGGCCGCCGCATCAACTCCTGCCTCAGCCTGGCGGTGATGCATGACGGCGACAGCGTCACGACGATCGAAGGCCTGGGCACGCCCGAGGATCTGCACCCGATGCAGGCCGCCTTCGTGAAGCATGACGGCTATCAGTGCGGCTATTGTACGCCGGGGCAGATCTGCTCGGCCGTAGCGGTGCTCGACGAGATCAAGGCCGGCATCCCCAGCCATGTCGCCGCCGACGTCGCCGCCAGCCCCGCCTTCTCCGAGATGGAGATCCGCGAGCGGATGAGCGGCAATATTTGCCGCTGCGGCGCCTATTCCAACATCGTCGAGGCGATCCGCGAGGCCGCGGGGCGGAGGCAGGCATGAAGGCTTTTGCGTATACTCGTGCGAGCAGCCCGGCCGACGCCGCGGCACTTGCCGCCAAGACCCCCGGCGCCAAGTTCATCGCCGGCGGCACCAATCTGCTCGACCTGATGAAGCTCGAGATCGAAACCCCGGCGCATCTGATCGACGTCAACAAGCTCGCGCTTGACCGGATCGAGGAGACGAGCGACGGCGGGCTGCGCATCGGCGCGCTGGTGCGCAACACCGATCTCGCCGCCGACAAGCGCGTCCGCCGCGACTATGCGGTGCTGACCCGCGCGATCGTCGCGGGCGCGAGTGGCCAGCTGCGCAACAAGGCGACCACCGCGGGCAACCTGCTCCAGCGCACCCGCTGCCCCTATTTCTACGACCCCAACCAGCCCTGCAACAAGCGCAAGCCCGGCAGCGGCTGCGCGGCGATCGGCGGGTTCAGCCGCCAGCTCGCGGTGATCGGCACCAGCAAGGCCTGCATCGCCACCTATCCGGGCGACATGGCCATCGCGATGCGGCTACTCGACGCGAGCGTGGAGACGGTGAAGCCCGACGGCGCCACCCGGAAGATCGCCATCGCCGACTTCCATCGCCTGCCGGGCGATGCGCCGCATATCGACAACACGCTCCAGACCGGCGAGCTGATCACCGCGGTCACGCTGCCCAAGCCGTTGGGCGGCAAGCATTTCTACCACAAGGTGCGCGACCGCGCGTCCTACGCCTTCGCGCTCGTCTCGGTGGCGGCGGTGGTGCAGAAGGACGGCACCGGCCGCGTCGCGTTCGGCGGCATGGCGCACAAGCCGTGGCGGGTCGAAGCGGCCGAGGCCGCGCTGCCCAAGGGGGCGGCGGCTACTGCCAAGATCGCCTTCGCCGGAGCGACGCCGACGCACGACAATGCCTTCAAGCTCCAGTTGGCCGAGCGCACGCTCGCCGCGGTGCTGAGCGAAGCAAGGGGCTGAGCCATGAAGTTCGATACCCCCGCCACGACCAACCCCATCGACCGCCTGAAGGTGGTCGGCAAGGCGACCGACCGGATCGACGGTCCGCTCAAGACCACCGGGCGGGCGCCCTATGCCTATGAGCGACACGATGTCGCCCCCGGCGCGGCGTACGGCTATGTGCTCGGCTCGGCGATCGCCAAGGGCCGGATCACCGGCATGGACCTCAGCGCAGCCAAGGCAGCGCCGGGCGTGCTCGCGATCGTTACCGCCGAGAATGCCGGCAAGCTGACCAAGGGCAATTTCAACACCGCCAACCTGCTGGGCGGGCCCGAGATCGAGCATTATCACCAGGCGATCGCGCTGGTGGTGGCCGAGACCTTCGAGCAGGCGCGCGCCGCGTCCTCGCTGATCCGCGTCGATTATGCACGCGGCAAGGGCCGGTTCGACCTGAAGACCGAAATGGGCAGTGCGACGCTGCCCAAGGAAGGCTTTGGCGGTCCCGCCGAGAGCAAGGTAGGCAATTTCGACGGCGCCTTTACCAGCGCCCCCGTCCAGCTCGACGCGCGCTACACCACGCCCGACCATTCGCACGCGATGATGGAGCCGCACGCCTCCACCGCCAAGTGGGAAGGCGACCAGCTGCTGCTGTGGACTTCGAACCAGATGATCAACTGGGGCAAGGGCGACGTGGCGCGCACGCTGGGCCTGCCCAAGGAGAAGGTACGGCTGATGTCGCCCTTCGTTGGCGGCGGGTTCGGCGGCAAGCTCTTCGTCCGCACCGACGCGATCCTCGCGGCGCTCGGCGCCAAGGCGGCGGGGCGGCCGGTCAAGGTGTCGCTGCAGCGGCCGCTGATCGCCAACAATACCACCCATCGCCCCGCGACGATCCAGCGCATCCGTATCGGCACCACCAAGGACGGCAAGATCACCGCGATCGGCCATGAAAGCTGGTCGGGCGACCTGCCCGGCGGCGGGCCGGAGACGGCAGTGAGCCAGACGCGCCTGCTCTATGCCGGCGAAAACCGGCTGACGTCGATGCGGCTGGCGGTGCTCGACCTGCCCGAAGGCAATGCGATGCGCGCGCCGGGCGAGGCACCCGGCCTGATGGCGCTCGAAATCGCGATGGACGAGATGGCGGAGAAGCTGGGGATGGACCCGGTGGCGTTCCGCGCGCTCAACGACACCCAGGTCGACCCGGAAGCGGCCAACCGCCCCTTCTCGCAGCGCCAGCTGGTCCAGTGCATGCAGATCGGCGCGGAGAAGTTCGGTTGGGCGAAACGTGGAAAGACGCCGGGCGCCATCCGTGAAGGCCGCTGGCTGATCGGCATGGGCATGGCCGCGGCGTTCCGCAACAACATCAACGGCAAGTCCGGCGCGCGGGTTCGGCTGGACGGCAAGGGCGTGGTCACCGTCGAGACCGACATGACCGACATCGGCACCGGCACCTATACCATCATCGCCCAGACCGCGGCGGAGATGATGGGCGTGCCGCTTGATACGGTGGTGGTGCGGCTCGGCGATTCCAGCTTCCCGGCCTCTTCCGGCTCGGGCGGCCAATGGGGCGCCAACAGCTCGACCGCGGGCGTCTACGCCGCCTGTTCGATGCTGCGTGACAAGGTGACCGCGGCGCTCGGCTTCAACTCGGCCGATGTGGTCTTCGAGGGCGGCAAGGTGCGTGCGGGCAATCGCAGCGTGGCGCTGGCCGATGCGGCCAAGGGCGGTGAGCTCGTCGCCGAGGACTATATGGACTATGGCGACCTCGCCAAGAAGGTCCAGCAGTCGACCTTCGGCGCGCACTTTGTCGAGGTCGCGGTGGATTCCGCTACCGCCGAGGTGCGCGTGCGGCGAATGCTCGCAGTTTGCGCGGCGGGGCGCATCCTCAACCCCAAGTCGGCGCGCAGCCAGGTGATCGGGGCGATGACGATGGGCGTCGGCTCGGCGCTGATGGAGGAGCTCGCGGTCGACAAGCGCTTCGGCTATTTCGTCAACCACGATCTCGCCAGCTACGAGGTGCCGGTCCATGCCGACATCCCGCACCAGGAAGTGATCTTCCTCGACGAGACGGACCCCACGACGTCGCCGATGAAGGCGAAGGGCGTGGGCGAGCTCGGCCTGTGCGGCGTCGGCGCCGCGGTGGCCAACGCCATCCACAATGCCTGCGGCGTGCGGGTACGCGACTATCCGGTGACGCTGGACAAGCTGCTGCCGGGGATGCCGGCGTTCGTGTGACCTAGATCCTCCCCGGAACGGGGAGGGGGACCAAGGCGCGCAGCGGCTTGGTGGAGGGGGATCGCAGCGAGGGACGTCCCTTTTGGAAGCCCCCCTCCACCACCGCCTTCGGCGGCGGTCCCCCTCCCCGTTCCGGGGAGGATCTAAGGATGGCGCATCGCCCACCTCCCCGCTACAGCGCCCGCGGCGGGGGCCGGGCTGAGGGAGTGCATGGACCACCGCAACACCACCCGCCGCGTCCGCGCGATCGTGCGACGGCATGGACCCACCGCGCAGATCTGGCGTCGCCGCGTCGCCTTTCTCGGCGGTGCCATCGTCATCGGCCTCGTGGCGTTCGGCTTCGCGGAGGCCGCCGACTGGGCCGCGCGCCGATTTACCAGCCTCGAAAAGACCTGGTGGTGGCTCCCCCTCCTCCTCACCCCTGCCGGCTTCGCGCTGTTCGCCTGGGCGACCCGCCGCTTCGCCCCCGACGCCACCGGCTCGGGCATCCCGCAGGTGATGGCCGCCACCCGCGATCCCGAGCATGCGATGACCAGCCTCACCGCGGCCAGGACGGTGGTGCTCAAGCTGATCCTCACCATCGGCGCGGTGCTGGTCGGCGCCTCGACCGGACGCGAGGGGCCGACGGTGCAGGTCGCCGCGTCGATCATGGGTTATGCCCACCGGCTCGCCCGTGTGCCGATCCGCGCCTCGGTGTTCATCGCCGGGGGCGCGGCGGGGGTCGCGGCGGCGTTCAACACGCCGCTTGCCGGGGTCGCCTTCGCGATCGAGGAACTCGCCGCCGCCTATGAGCAGCGCATGGCGGTGCTGGTGATGGCCGCCGTGCTGATCGCGGGCATGACCAGCCTCGGCATCGCCGGCGACTATGTCTATTTCGGCGCGATGCGGAGCACGCTGCCGCTCGCCCAGGCCGTGCTCGCCGCCCCCGTCGCGGGCGTGGTAGGCGGGCTCGCCGGGGGACTGTTTGCGCGCCTCATGCTGGCAGTGGGCGGATCGGACTGGCGGCCTCTGATCGCGGTGCGCCGCCACAAGCTGCTCTTCGCCGCCGCGTGCGGGCTGGTCGTCGCCACCCTCGGCGTGACGACCGGGCTCACCTGGGGTACTGGCTACGACGCCGCCCGTACCGCGATCACCACCGGCGCAATCCCCTGGTGGTACAGCCCCGCCAAGTTCGCGACGACGCTCGCCACCGCGATCGCCGGCATCCCCGGCGGCATCTTCGCGCCGTCGCTGTCGGTGGGTGCGGGCGTCGGCGATCTCGTCCGCCCGATGTTCCCCACCGCGCCGGGCGGGACGATCGTACTGCTGGGCATGGTCGCCTATTTCACCGGCGTGGTCCGCGCGCCGCTGACCGCGGTGATCATCATCGCCGAGACCACCGCCAGCCGCGGCCTGATGCTGCCGCTGCTCGCCGCCGCGCTGATCGCCGACTTTACCGCGCAGCTGGTCTCGAAGGAACGGCTCTATCACGGCCTGTCGCTGCGCTTCGGTACCACGCAGGTGCAGCATGAATCCGACGAGGCGGGGAACGGATCGGTCCCGCGCGCGTAACGATCCTGTGGCGGGCGCCCATCTTTGGCGCCCCGATGAGGAGTTGCATGCCCGACCGGGACCCCGTTCTGCTGATGCCGCCCCCGGCGGATCTGCTCGATTCTGCCAGCCTGTTCCTCGATTTCGACGGGACCTTGGTCGAACTCGCCGACCGCCCCGACGGCGTGGTGGTCGCTCCCCTGCTGGTCGACCTGATCCGCGCGCTGGAGGAAAAGCTGGACGGCCGATTGGCGTTGGTGAGCGGCCGCCCGGCCGGAGATCTGACCACCCTGTTCAGCGACCATGCCCCGTCCGTCGTCGGCAGCCACGGCATGGAATTCCACTGGTCCGACGGCCGCCGCGAACAGGCCGAGCGCCCCGCCGGGCTGATCGCGGCGCTGGACGCGATGCGCGCGTTCACCGAGACCAAGGACGGCGCGATCCTTGAAGACAAGCCGCTGGGCGCCGCCGTCCACTACCGGCTCAACCCCGCGCTGGAGGCCGATGCCATTGCGCTGGGCGAGCGGCTCGCGACCGAGCACGATTTGTATCTCCAGCACGGCAAGATGATGGTCGAGGTGCGCACCGCGGGCGGCGACAAGGGCAGCGCGATTCGCACGCTGATGGCCGATCCGCGTTTCTCCGCCGGCCGCCCGGTCTTCCTAGGCGATGACGTGACCGACGAGCCCGGCTTTTCCGCCGTCGCCCTGCTCGGCGGTGCTGGCGTTCTCGTCGGCGACCCCCGCCCCACCGACGCCCGCTATCGCCTCGACGACGTATCGGGCGTCCTCGCCTGGCTCGCCACTGCCGCCGGAGTACATGCATGACCACCCTCGACCTCTGGCCGATCGGCAACTGCCAGGTCAGCGCGCTGATCGATCGCGCCGGCCGCTTCGTCTGGGGCTGCGTGCCGCGCGTCGACGGTGATCCGCTCTTCTCGGCGCTGGTCGGCGGCGAGGAACCCGAGGGCGGCTATTGGGACATCGCGCTGGAAGGCGTCGTCTCGGTCGAGCAGCATTATCTGCGCAATGCCCCGATCCTGGTCAGCCGCCATACCGATGCGGCCGGCAACGCGATCGAAGTCACCGATTTCTGCCCGCGCTTCTCGCGGCTGGGCCGGGTCTATCGCCCGGTCGCCTTCGCGCGCATCGTCAAGCCGGTCGCGGGAAGCCCGCGCATCCGGGTGAAGCTGCGCCCCACCTGCGGCTGGGGCAAGGGCTGCAAGACCCGCATCGGCGGCTCGAACCATCTGCGCTATCTCGTCGAGCCGATGACGCTGCGCCTCACCACCACCGCGCCCGTTGGCATGGTGGACGAGGAGCGGCTGTTCCGCGTCGAGAAGCCGCTGCACTTCTTCCTCGGGCCGGACGAAAGCTTCAGCGGCGACGTTGCCGAGACGGTCGACGACATGCTGCTCAACACCATCGCCGAGTGGCAGCATTGGGTGCGCGGCCTCGCCATCCCGCTCGAGTGGCAGGAAGTGGTGATCCGCTCGGCCATCACCCTCAAGCTCTGCCAGCACGAGGAAACCGGCGCGATCGTCGCGGCGCTGACCACCTCGATCCCCGAACATGCGGGCTCGCAGCGCAACTGGGACTATCGCTACTGCTGGATTCGCGACGCCTATTACACCGTGCAGGCGCTCAACCGGCTGGGCGCGCTCGACGTGCTCGAGACCTATCTCGGCTATCTCCGCAACATCGTCGACGACGCCCGCGCCGAGCCGCGCGGCGGGCATATCCAGCCGCTCTACGGCGTCCTCGGAGAGGCGACGCTGGAGGAGCGCGAGGCGCCCGATCTTGCCGGCTATCGCGGTATGGGGCCGGTGCGCGTCGGCAACCAGGCCTATGAGCAGGTCCAGCACGACGCCTATGGCCAGATCGTCCTGTCCAACGTGCAGGCGTTCTTCGACCAGCGATTGTACCGCACCGCCAGCGTCGAGGACTTTGAATCGCTGGAACGCGTCGGCGAACGCGCTTGGCAATATCACGACTCCCCCGATGCGGGCCTGTGGGAGCTGCGCACCCGCCAGAGCGTCCACACCTATTCGGTGGCGATGTGCTGGGCGGCGTGCGACCGGCTCGCCAACGCCGCGCACGTGCTCAATCTGCCCGAGCGCCGCGACTTCTGGCAGCACCGGGCCGACACGATCCGCACGACGATCTTCGACAAGGCGTGGCGCGAGGAGACCGACCGCTTCTCCGCCACCTTCTCGGGCGACGATCTCGACGCCAGCCTGCTCCAGCTGCTGGAGATGCGGTTCCTGGCGCCCGATGATCCCCGCTTCGTCTCGACGCTCAAGGCGGTGGAGCAAGGCCTGCGCCGCGGCTCGACCATGTTGCGCTACGATACCGAGGATGATTTCGGCCTGCCCGAAACCGCGTTCAACTTCTGTACGTTCTGGTTGATCGAGGCACTGCACATCACCGGCCGCACCGACGAAGCGCGCGCCTTGTTCGAAGAGATGCTGGGCAGGCGGACTGCCGCCGGCCTGCTCTCCGAGGATATCGACCCCGTCACCGGGGAATTGTGGGGCAATTATCCCCAGACCTACTCGCTGGTCGGCATGATCAATTGCGCCGTCCTGCTGAGCAAGCCCTGGAGTTCGATCCGTTGAGCCGCCTCATTGTCATCTCGAACCGCGTCACCGCACCCAACGGCTCCAATTCGGGGGCGCAGGGCGGCCTCGCCGTCGCGCTCGCCGCGGCACTGCGCGAGAATGGCGGCATCTGGTTCGGTTGGTCCGGCGAGCAGACCGACCAGTTCACCGGCCAGATCAGCATGCAGCGGAATGAGGGCGTCACCACCGCGACCGTCGACCTCGAAGAGCAGGACATCGACGAATATTATAATGGCTATGCGAACCGGACCTTGTGGCCGCTGTTCCACTACCGGATCGACCTGGCAGAATATGAGCGCGGCTTCGCCGGCGGCTATCAGCGCGTCAACGAACGCTTTGCCGAGACCGTGCGCCCGCTGATCGATACCGAGGACGTCGTGTGGGTGCAGGATTACCACATGTTCCCGCTCGGCCAGGAGCTGCGCCGCCGCGGCTGCAAGAACCGCATCGGCTTCTTCCTTCATATCCCCTGGCCGCCGCGCCGACTGCTCTCCAGCCTGCCCAAGGCGCATGAGCTGATCGAGACACTGTTCGCCTATGACGTGATCGGCTTCCACACGCAGGAATGGATGGAATCGTTCATCGACTTCGCGCGTGCCGAGATGGAGGCGGTGGTCCAGCCCGACGGCGTGCTGCGCATCGGCCTGAAGAGCGTGAAGCTGGTCGCCTGCCCGATCGGCATCGACGCCAAGGAATTCGCCGCCCTCGCCGAGAGCGACTCCGCGCGCGAGACCTTCGAGCAGATGCGCACCAGCTCGGTCGGCCGTTCGCTGATCGTCGGCGTCGATCGGCTCGATTATTCGAAGGGGCTGGAGGAGCGGTTCCTTGGTTACGAGCGCTTTCTCACGACCTACCCAGAGCAGCGCAAGGAAGTGTATCTGCTCCAGATCGCGCCGCCGTCGCGCGCGACGGTGGAGACCTATCAGCGCATCCGCAACACGCTGGAGGGGCTCTCAGGCAAGATCAACGGCGCGCATGCCGATCTCGACTGGGTGCCGCTCCGCTACGTCAACCAGGGCTATCCGCGCGATGTGCTGGCGGGCGTGTACCGCGCCGCCAAGATCGGCTTGGTCACCCCCTTGCGCGACGGGATGAACCTGGTGGCGAAGGAATATGTCGCCGCGCAGGACCCCAAGGACCCCGGCGTGCTGATCCTCTCCAAGTTCGCCGGCGCGGCGATCCAGATGGAGCAGGCGCTGCTGGTCAATCCCTACAGCGCCGAGGAGGTCTCCGACGCGATCTGCTTGGCGCTCAACATGCCGTTGGAAGAGCGGATCGAGCGCTGGCAGGCGCTGAAGCAGGGCGTCGACGAACAGGACGTGATGTGGTGGCTCAAGAAGTTCACCGACGAGCTCAGGAATGTCCCCATGGAGACGGAAACCCGGCTTCCGGTCGAGGCGTGAAGTCGAGCAGCCCGCGGGTGCGGACCAGCGCCTCGGGCATCTCCTGCCGGATATAGGCGAGCAGCCCCTCGCGGATATCGCAGCGCAGGTCGAAGGCGGTCGAGGCATCCTTGGCCGTCATCAGCCCGCGCACCTCGATCGCCTCGGGCTTGGTGTCGGTCACCTGCAGGTTGCAGAAGCGGCCGTCCCATCGCGGATTGGCCTTGACCAGTTCCTCCAGCTTTGCGCGCAGCCGGGGAATGTCGGCGGCGGGATCGAGATACCAGAACACGCTTCCCATCAGCTGGCTGGTCTCGCGCGTCCAATTCTGAAAGGGCTTCTCCAGGAACTGGGAGACTGGCACGACGAGCCGGCGATCGTCCCAGATGCGCACCACGACATAGGTGAGACGGATATCCTCGATCCTGCCCCACTCGCCTTCCACAATCACCACGTCGTCGAGCCGGATCGGCTCTGAAAAGGCCATCTGGACCCCGGCGATCAGGTTCTTGAGCGCCGGCTGCGCGGCGGCACCCACTGCGAGAGCGGCGAGACCGGCCGAGGCGATCAGCGTCACGCCGATGCTGCGCACGCTGGGGATGCTCATCAGCATCAGGCAGAAGGTGATCGCCAGGATGACGAACACCACGACGCGATGAAGGATGGAGGCGCGGGTGCGCCGCCTACGCGCGCGGAGATTGTCCGCCACGCTCACATCGGCGCGCAGCAGGATCCAGTCGAACACCACGCCGAGCAACGCCACCAGCATCCAGCCGATCAAGCCCGGCACCAGCAGCCCCGCCGCTTGCGCCCAGGCACGAGTACCGCTCGCGCCCAGATCGAGCCCCGGCTGTACGAAGGAAAGCGCGATTGCGACCAGCAACCATCGCCCCGGCCGGCAAAGGCGCCGGATGGCGATGTCGTCCAGCTGCCCCTTGGTGTGCGCCGCGGCACGGACCGCCAGGGTGAGGGCGAGGCGATGGACCAGCAGCGCTATCGCGATGGCCGCCCCGATCAGCGCGATGCTCGTCACCCAGCTGGGAAGGTCGGCGATCAACCGCTCCAAATCATGCTCCTATCGCTATGGCTATGCCGGGGTAACGGGAGGCGGCGGTACTCGGTTCCGGGCGAGTCGCGCCGCGCGGTGGGCCGGACCCGGCGTGCGTCAAGCGCAAGTGCCTAGTCTCATTGCGATACACACCGTGACTTCTACGGAATGGCCGCAGACGACAATAAATACGACATTAGGCAGGCAATGCACAAAACCCAAAACGAGATCGGGTCGATGTCCACCATGCACCAGGCGCCGCTTACGAACCACTTCCGCCTGCGCGCCGAGCAGGAGCGGGACCGAGCGACGCACGCGCCCAACGAACGGCACAAGCGCCTGCACCTGGAACTGGCAGCGATCTTCGAGCGCCGTGCCGAGGGCGGACCGGTCTAGGATCTAACGGAAAAGTCCGGCGGATCCCTTGTCAGGATCGCCGGCCTCTGGGGCAGAAGGGGCGGTCGCGGTGCGGCCGCCCCTTTTCCTTGTGCTCAGTCGAGGACCGTCAGGTCCGAGTTCGGATCCGAATGGAACTCGTGCCAGATGCCGTTGAGCACGGCGGCGGCGACGGCCAAGCAGACCCCCAGGATCCAGGCGAAATACCACATGGGTTGTACTCCTCAGTAGAGGTCGGGGTTGAGCCGCAGCTCTTCCCCGCTGACGCGGCCGAACATCACCTTGTACACCCAGGCGGTGTAGGCGAGCACGATCGGCAGGAAGACGAGCGTGCAGCCCAGCATGATGAACAGCGTGAGGTGGCTCGACGAGGCGTTCCAGGCGGTGAGGCTGGAAGCCGGGTCGATCGCGCTCGGCAGGATGAACGGGAACATCGACAGGCCGACGGTGGCGATGATGCCGACATTCGCCAGCGACGAACCCGCGAACACCAGCGTGCCGTTGCGACCGCGGATCCCGACCAGCGCCAGCACCGGGCCGAGGAAGCCGAGCACCGGGGCGATCAGCATCCACGGATGGGCGCCATAGTTGCTGAGCCATGCGCCCGGCGCCTTCACCGTCTGGATCAGATGCGGGTTGGACGGGCCGTTGGGATCGACCGCGCCGACCAGGCGATAGCCCATGTCGCCATAAGCCACGAACACGCCGCCCACCGCGAACAGCAGGATCGCGAGGATGGCCGCGACGGTGCCGAAGCGCTGCGCACGCTCCACCACCGCGCCTTCGGCCTTGAGGCTCAGCCAGCCGGCGCCGTGCAGCACCAGCATCGCAACCGAGAGCAGACCGGCGACGAGGCTGAACGGGGTGAACAGGCCGAGCAGCGTGCCTTCGTAGAAGGAGCGCAGATCGCTATCGAGCCGGAAGGGCGCCCCCAGCAGCACGTTGCCCACCGCGACGCCGAAGACGAGGGCGGGCACGAAGCCGCCGACGAACAGCGCCCAGTCCCAGCGCGAACGCCAGGCGGCGTCGGGGCGCTTGGAGCGATACTTGAAGCCGACCGGACGCAGGATCAGCGCCGCCAGCACCAGGAACATCGCCAGGTAGAAGCCCGAGAAGCTGACCGCATAGACGAACGGCCAGGCGGCAAAGATGGCGCCGCCGCCCAGGATGAACCACACCTGGTTGCCTTCCCAGGTCGGCCCGACGGTGTTGATCACCATGCGGCGCTCTTCATCGGTGCGGCCCACGAACGGCAGCAATGCTGCCGTTCCCAGGTCGAAGCCGTCGGTCAGCGCGAAGCCGATCAGCAGCACCCCCAGCAGCGCCCACCAGATGAGGCGCAGGATTTCATAATCGAGCGGGATGGACATGTTCTTTCTCCTTGCTCGCGCTCATTCCGCGGGAACGGCGTGGAGCGGCCGCGGATCGGGCGCGCTCGGCACCGGATCGTGGCGGGGTTGCCAGGGCTCATAGGTCTCGGGCCCGTGCTGGATCGCCGCCAGCATCAGCCGGAACTCGATCACCGCCATCACGCCGTAGAGCGCGGTGAAGCCGATGATCGTGGTCCATAGGGCGGGCACGGTCAGGCTCGAGGTGGCGAGGAAGGTCGGCAGCACGCCGTCCACCGCCCAGGGCTGGCGCCCCACTTCGGCGACGACCCAACCGAACTCGATCGCAAGCCAGGGTAGCGGGATGATCCACATCGCCGTGCGCAGGAACCACTTGCGGTGGAAGCGGCGCGTGTTGGCGTAGTAGAGCGCGGCCGTGCAGAAGGCGATGAAGAAGAAGCCGAGCGCCGCCATGCCGCGGAACAGCCAGAACACGGCCGGCACGTTGGGAACGGTCGACCAGGCGGCCCGGTCGATCTGCGCCGGCGTCGCCTGACGCGGATCGGCGACCCAGCGCTTCAGCAGCAGGGCATAGCCAAGGTCCCCCTTGGCGGCTTCGAACTTCGCGCGTGCGGCGACGTTCTGGCGGTCGGTCTTCAGCATCTGCAGCGCATCATAGGCGGTGAGGCCGTTCTCGATGCGCAGCCGCGCCTTGCCGACCAGCGGATAGATGCCTTCCACCTGGCCGGTGAGGCTACGCGTACCGATCAGGCCGAGCACATAGGGCACCTTGACCTGGAAATAGGTCTCGCGGCCCGAGTTGGAGGGAAGGCCGAACACGGCGATGCCGGCCGGCGCCGCCTCGGTGTGCCATTCGGCCTCGATCGCGGCGAGCTTCATCTTCTGGTTGTCGGTCAGCGCATAGCCGCTCTCGTCGCCGAGCACGACCACCGACAGCGAAGCCGCAAGGCCGAACGCCGCCGCCACCGCGAAGCTGCGCTTGGCGAGTTCCAGGTGCCGGCCGCGCAGCAGATAATAGGCCGAGATGCCGAGCACGAACACGCTGGCGCACACATAGCCGGCGCTGACGGTGTGAACGAACTTCGCCTGTGCGACGGGGTTGAACATCACCGCCATGAAGTCGGTGACTTCCATACGCATCGTCTCGGGGTTGAACGTGGCACCCGCCGGGTGCTGCATCCAGCCGTTCGCGATCAGGATCCACAAGGCCGACAGGTTGGTCCCGAGCGCGGTGAGGAAGGTCACCATCAGGTGCTGGCGCTTCGACAGGCGATCCCAGCCGAAGAACATCAGACCGACGAAGGTCGCTTCGAGGAAGAAGGCCATCAGCCCCTCGATCGCCAGCGGCGCCCCGAAAATATCTCCCACATAATGCGAGTAATAGGACCAGTTGGTCCCGAATTCGAATTCCATCGTCAGCCCGGTAGCGACACCGAGGACGAAGTTGATGCCAAATAGCTTGGCCCAGAAACGGGTAATGTCCCTCCAGATCGGGCGATCGGTGACGACGTAGACGCTTTCCATGATCACGAGGATGAAGGAAAGGCCCAGCGTCAACGGCACGAACAGGAAGTGGTACATCGCTGTCAGCGCGAATTGCAGGCGCGACAGCTCTACGACTGCCATATCCATAAGTTTGTCCTCAGCAGAGAGCCGGTGTTCGGCGGCCTATGCGTTGGTGCGGACGGCGCCTATGCGGAACATCCCCTATTCCTGTCGGCGCCGAAACGAGGTTTTAGCATTGGCCGATATGACGTTTCAGAAGCAGGCCGGGCTCGCCTGGATCATCGATTTGGGCGGCGCGGCGCTGTTTGCCTGGGGCATTGCGGACGGTGTCGCCGCGGCGGCCGCCGGGCAGGCGGTGCCGAACGCGGCATTCGCGGCGATGCTGGGCGGCGGGCTGGTGCGCGCGACGACCGCCTGGGGCATGCCGGTGCTGGCGGTGCGCGGCGCGCAGGCGACCACCGCGCCGCTCCGCCGCAAGCTCGTCGCGCGGTTGCTCGGCAGCGGCGCCGCGCCGTCCAGTGGACAGTCGGCGGTGCTGGCGATCGACCATGTCGCGACGATCGAGGGCTATGAGACGCGCTTCGTGCCCGCCCGGATGGCGGCCGCCGCTGCGCCGCTGGCGGCGGTGGCGATCATCGCCTGCGCGAGCGTGGTGGCGGCGGGCATCCTGCTCGGCACCCTCGTCCCCTTCATCTTCGGCATGATCCTCGCGGGCACGGCCGCCAAGCGCGCCTCGGAGCGCCAGCTGGAGGCACTGGGCGACCTGTCCGACCTGTTCGTCGACCGGGTTCGCACCCTGCCGATCCTGCGCCATTTCGGTGCCGAGGACCGGATCGCGCGGCAGGTGGGCGTCGCCACGCGCGAAGTCGCCGCGCGGACGGTGGCGGTGCTGCGCGTCGCCTTCCTGTCGAGCGCGGTGCTGGAGTTCTTCTCGGCGCTCGCGGTGGCGCTGGTCGCGGTGTATTGCGGGTTCGGCCTGCTCGGTCTCCTCCCCTTCCCCGATCCCGAGACGCTGACCCTGCGCGAAGCGTTCTTCGCGCTGGCAATGGCACCGGAATTCTACCTGCCGATGCGGCGGCTGGCGGCGGCGTATCATGACAAGCAGCTCGGCGAAGCCGCGCGCAAGGCCATCGCTGCGGTGCCGGAAGTGGTGGCGCCTGCCGCTGCGCCGCGGGTGTTCGCGGGGGTGGAGGCGAAGGACCTGGTCATCGCCTGGCCGGGGCGGACAATCGGGCCGGTCAGCCTGGCGATCGGCACGACGGGGCTCGTGGCGCTGACCGGTCCGACGGGCAGTGGCAAGACCAGCCTGCTAGCGGCGATCGGGGGGCAGATCGTCCCCAGCGCGGGCAGGCTGCGATTCCTGCCGCTAGAAGAAGCGCCCAGTTCCCTTCACCCTGCGTTCCCCTCCCGCCTGCCGGAGGGGCTAGGGGAGGGGATGGTCGGAGGCCGGGCGACGGCGTCTCGGCAATCCTCCCACGTCAGCCCCTCCCCCGCCCCCTCCCGCAAGCGGGAGGAGAGCGAAAGCCCCATCGCCTGGGCCGCGCAACACCCGCTGATCCTCCCCGGCACGCTGCGCGACAACCTCGCCCTCGCCGCGCCCGCCGCCTCCGACGCCGACCTGCTCGCCGTGATCGGCCGCGTCGGCCTCGCCCCGATGCTTGCCCGCCGCGGCGCCGGGCTGGACCTGCCCCTCGACCATCGCGGCTCCGGCCTATCCGGCGGCGAGCGGCGGCGCCTCGGCCTCGCCCGCGCGCTGCTGGCGGATCGCCCGCTGCTGCTCGCCGACGAGCCTACCGCCGATCTCGATGCCGAAAGCGCCGCCGCGATCACCGCGCTGCTCCGCGACGTCGCCGCCGAGCGCGCGGTGATCGTCGCCACCCATGATCCGCGCCTGATCGCCGCCGCCGATGCCGAGGTGACGCTGTGAACCCCTTCCCCCTCGCCGCCCCCGAACGCCGCACGCTCCGCCAGGCGCTCGCCTGCGCGACCATCGCCGGGCTCGCCGCGATCCTGCTGCTAGCGCTGTCCGGCTGGTTCCTCACCGGCGCCGCCATTGCCGGGGCGAGCGGCACGGCCGCGGTCGCCGCGTTCAACTATCTGATCCCCAGCGCCGCGATCCGCGGCCTCGCCATCCTGCGCACCGGTGGCCGCTACGGCGAACGCCTGCTTTCGCACCAGGCCGCGCTCACGGCGATGGCGGACCTGCGCGGCCGGCTGTTCGGCAAGCTCGCCGCGCAGGACAGCCGCACCGCGCCCGACCTTGCCGGCGGCGACGCCAGCGCCCGGCTGATCGGCGATATCGAAGCGCTGGAAGACCTGGTCGTCCGCCGTCCGAGCCGCCCCGCCAGCCTTACCGCCGCGCTGTTCGCGGTGGCGCTGGTCGCGCTGGCCGGCTGGAAGGCCGCGCTCGCCCTGGCGTTGCTCCTCGCCGCGCTGCCGCCGCTGCTCACGCTCGCCGCGCGCCGCCTCACCGCCGGGCCGGCCGCCGAGGCGGCCGAAGCCCTCGGCGCACTGCGCACCGCGTTCGTCGACTATGCCGCCGCACGGCCCGAGATCATCTCCTATGGCCTCGCCCCGCGCGTGGCGGACACGATCGCCCAGCTCTCTCGCCCGCTCGACCGCGCCCGCGCCGCACTCGCCCGCGGCGACGGGGCGGTGGCCGGGCTGCTCGCCGGCTATGGCGCGCTGACCGCAGCGATCGTCTTCGCCCTCTCCGATGCGAGCGCACCCCTCCGCGCGCTGGCGCTGCTCGCCTCCGCCGCATCGGTGGAGGCGATGGCCGCCTTCGCCCGCACCGCGCTGCGCCAGGCGAGCGTCGAACAAGGCCTCGCCCGCCTCGCCACACTGGCCGAGCTGCCGGGCGAGCTCGTCGCCGCACCCCAGGCCTACACCGTCGCCCGGCCGATCACCCTCGGCAGCACCACGCTCGTGCCAGGCGCCCGCGTGGCGATCACCGGCGCCTCGGGCACCGGCAAGAGCCGGCTGATCGAGGCGCTGGCCGGACTGCGCGCGCCCGTGCACCGGCTTGCGCTGGACGGCACGTCGATCGAGCAGTGCAGCGCCGACATGCTCCGCCGCCAGTGCGCGCTTGCGCCGCAGGACGCGGTGCTGATCGCCGGCTCGATCGCCGACAATCTCCGCGTCGCCCGCCCCGGCATCACCGAGGCGGCGATGTGGGACGCGCTCCACACCGCCTGCCTCGATGCGACCGTGCGCGCGATGCCCGCGGGGCTGGAGACCTCGCTGGCCGAGGCCGGCGGCACGCTCTCGGGCGGCGAGCGCAAGCGGCTGTCGCTCGCCCGCGCGCTGCTCGCGGAGCGCCCCTGGCTGCTGCTCGATGAGCCCAGCGAGGGGCTGGATGCAGCGACAGAGGCGGAACTGGTCCGCCGCGTCGATGCCTGGCTGCAGTCGACCGGCACCGGCCTGGTCCTCGTCTCGCACCGCCCGGCTCCGCTGACGCTCGCCACCATCGCAAGGATCGATATCGCCGCCATCGGCCAATGATATATTGAAACATACGCGATGCGGCAGTACGGCATTGCGGATGCGCATGTTCCGCATCTCTGGCCTGTTGATC
This sequence comes from Sphingomonas sp., assembly GCF_032114135.1. Lineage (GTDB taxonomy): Bacteria > Pseudomonadota > Alphaproteobacteria > Sphingomonadales > Sphingomonadaceae > Sphingomonas. The sequence goes on along the minus strand of NZ_DAMCTA010000002.1, from coordinate 382,642 downwards.
CGGCTGCTGCCGACGCTGCTGCTGGCGTTCGCGCTGTGCTGGCAGGCGGGGATCGTCCGCGCACATGTGCATCCGGGACAAGGTTGGGCCGCCGCAACGCATGCGTCCCACCATGCGCCCAACCAGAGCGACGACGACGAGGATTGCCCGCTCTGCGACGAGGTGGCGTCGGCCTCCGCCTATCTCGCCTCCTTGCCGCCCACCGTCGCACCGCCGCTGCCGGCAAGCGAATGGCACGCAGCGCTTGCCGCCGATCCGGCGCCGCGCCTGGTCCGCTCGCACGCCTGGCGCAGCCGCGCGCCGCCTGAACTCCGGGCCTGACCAACGATTGGCGCCGCCCCGAGCGGCGCACCCCAGGTTCACGGAGTTTCCTTCATGCGTACTGCCCTTCTCACGGGCGCGGCGATCGTCGCGTTCGTCCCCCATGCCTTTGCCGACACCGATCCGCAGCAGAGCAACGACAAGAACGTCATCATCGTCACCGCCGCCCCGTACGAAGTGTCCAGCGACGAGGTGCCGACGATCGTCACCCATGTCGATCGCGACCAGATCCTGCGCAGCGGCGGCGCGAGCATCAGCGACGCGCTGGCGCAGGAGCCCGGCATCGCCGCCACCAGCTTCGCCAGCGGCGCCAGCCGGCCCATCATCCGCGGCATGGACGCAACGCGCGTGCGCATCCTCGAGAATGGCGCCAGCAGCTCCGACGTGTCCGACATCGGGCCGGACCACGGCATCCCGGTCGATCCCTTCGCGGCGGAAAGCATCGAGGTGGTCCGCGGCGCGGGCACGCTGCGCTATGGCAGCCAGGCGATCGGCGGCGTGGTCAACGTGATCAACAACCGCGTGCCGATGAAGCTGCCGGACGCCCCGATTTCGGGCGAAGCGGTGGGCAGCTATGGCAGCGCCGCCAAGGTGGGCGAAGGCGGCGCGCTGGTCGATGCCAAGCTCGGCTCGGTCGCGCTGCATGCCGACGGTTTCTACCGCGATGCGAGCGATTACGACACGCCGCTCGGCGTCCAGCAGAACAGCTTCTTCCGCGGGCACGGCGCGTCGGTGGGCGGCTCCTATTTCTTCGGCGGCGACGATGCGAGCCATGTCGGCCTCTCGATCAGCCAGTACAATTCGAAATACGGCATCCCCAGCGACACCACATACATCGACATGCGCCAGACCAAGGTGATGTCGCGCGACGTGTTCGCGGTGAACGCCGGCCCGCTCAAGTCGATCAATCTCGACGCCAGCTATGCCGACTATACGCACGACGAGAAGGAACCGGACGGCACGATCGACACCACCTTCCAGAACAAGGAATTCGACGGTCACCTCGAATTCCTGCTCAATCCTCTGGGCCCGATCCGCAACTCGGCGCTCGGCTTCGAGGTGCAGAACCGCAAGTTCTCTGCGATCGGCGACGACAGCAGCTATCTGTTCCCCACCACTACTCAGAGCGAAGCCGCCTATCTCTTCACCGAGCTGCCGGTGACCGACATCCTCCACCTGCAAGCCAGCGGCCGCGTGGAGCATGTCCGCAGCGAAGGCACGCCGGCGGGCGACGTGTTTACCGCGCGCGAATTCACCCCGGTCAGCGGCGCGATCGGCGCGCTGCTCGACGTCGGCAGCCATGTGAAGCTGGGCTTCACGGGTTCCAGTACCGGCCGCGCCCCGGCGATCACCGAGCTGTTCGCCCGCGGCGGCCACGACGGGCCCAACACCTTCGAGACCGGCGACCCGAACCTCAGGATCGAGCGCGCCAACTCGATCGAGGCGACGCTGCGGGTGAACGTCGATCGCTTCCACTTCGACGGCAGCGCCTATTCGACCTGGTTCAAGAACTACATCTATGGCGACCTCACCGGCCGCACCTGCGACGACGACGGCACCTGCGCGGTGGACGGCAACGGCGACCTGAAGGAGCTCAACTATCGCCAGCAGGGCGCGCATTTCCGCGGGCTCGAAGGCAAGGCAAGCTATGACCTGTTCCATGCCAACGATCGCACGCTGCAGCTGACCGCGCTGGCGGACTATACCCGCGCGACGCTGGACAATGGCGGCAATGTCCCCCGCATCCCGCCCTATCGCCTAGGGGGCGGCGTGAACTGGCTGAGCCCCACTCTCGACGCGGCGGTGCAGTTCGTCCATGCCGGCGAGCAGGACAAGTTCGGCGCGTTCGACACCGCGACGCCGGGCTACAACAATCTCAACGCCAATATCGCCTGGCGGCCGTTCAAGTCGCAGCCGGGAATCGAGTTCGCGATCGTCGGCCAGAACCTGACCGACGAAGTCCAGCGCAGCGCGACGTCGCTCAACAAGGATCTGGTCATCCAGCCGGGCCGCAACGTGCGGTTCATGGTGAAGGTCGCGACCTTCTGATCGCGACGGGCATCGGCCGGTTCAGGCTGGCCGGTGCCCCTTGCGCCATTTCGTCCACAGGTGCCGGGCGAGCATCGCAGGCGGCATCCGCAACGCGTGCGAGCGGAGGTAGAAGCCAAGCTGCACCGCCTTGCGGGTCGAGCGGCCCCAGGCGTCGCGCGCGGTTAGCCGGCGGTGGAACAGCGGGTCCAGCCCGTCCCAGCCCTGCCATGCCGGCGGCGCTTCGGTGCCGTACAGCCGCACCGCCTGCCGCACCGCCCGGCCCATGGCGACGCTCAGCCCGTGATGCGCCGCACGTTCGGCCAGCCCGTCATACCCGAACTCGCCGAGCAGGCAGTGAATGTCCCAAAGATTGCGCATCCCGCCCGCGAGATCACCGTCGGCAAACAGATGCGCGGCGGCGTGGCAGAGCATGTCTTGGCGGCCGAGGATGCGCAGCCCGTTCTCCAGCGCGAGGCTGTCCGCCAGCAATGCTGCGGCATCCGGACGGATGCGCGCGGTGAGCGGCAGGATCGTGTGGTGCACGTCGATCATCTTGTCGCGGTCACGGTGGATCAGCGGCGGCAGTTCGTGCATCCAGCGGCGATAATAGGCGTCGTCATAGGGGTCGGGCTTGACCCATTCCCACTCCGCCGCCAGCAGCGCCGCCTCCACGTCTTCGATCGCGTCGCGCGGCACGAGGATGTCGAGATCGCCGATCACCCGCCCGGTCGAAGGCGACAGCCCCGCCGCTGCATAGGCCGTGCCCTTGAGCAGCACGACCGGCGCCTCGATCCCGGCGAGCGCGCGACGCGCCATCTCGGCCTCCCACAAGGCGGCGGTGCGGCCCTGTTCGGCCGAGGCGATGGCATCCTCCACCAGCCGCGCCGCGGCCGTCGGCATCGGCAGCCCTGCGATGCGGTGCGCGAGCGTGCCCGCCAGCTGCTCGGCCCGCGCGACCGCCCAGAGCGCATTCCAGTCGGACGCGGCCAAGCCATCGATCGCGCCGGGCTCGCGGAGCACGCGGGCGAGCAGCAGCGCCGGGTTCATGCCAGCGCCTCCACCATCGCCAGCGCGGTTGCCGCATCGGGATAGTCGATCGCCCGCGCGGGCACCGTCTGCACCAGCCGGGTCAGCGCCTCGAACCCGCGCTCGGCGAGCGTGACATAGTTGGTCGAGGCCTGGGTGAGCCGGACGAACGCTTCGCTCGGCAGCACCGGCCGCTCCGCCGCCTCGAAGCCGAAGCGCGGGAAGAGGATCAGGCTGGGTTCGGCGGGCACCTCCATGGCGGCGGTGGCGCGTGCATCTGGCACCAGATGGCGGATCGTCCCCTTGGGCGTCCCCTCCAGCAGCGGCCCGAAGCGCGCCTCCGGCAGGGTCTTCGCGACCACGTCGATCGCTTCATTCTTGAGACTCACCAGCCGCGGAAAGGCATGCGCCAACCCGGTGGCGCAATCGATCAGCGCGAATTCGTCGCCCATCAGCCGCCAGCCGCGCGCCATCAGCAGCGCGGCGAGCGTCGACTTGCCCGCGCCCGAGATTCCGGTCATCAGCACCGCACGGCCGTCCCGCTCGACCATCGAGGCGTGGAGCAGCAGATAGCGCCGCAGCCCCAGCGCCATCTGCAGGTTCATCCCCATCTCGGCGGCGAGCAGCCCTTGGGCGAGCGGCAGCGGCGCGGCATCGGGGATCACGAAGTCGCCCGCAATATGGACCGAAGGCCGCAACACCCGCCGCCACGGCCGCGCCGCGAACAGATGGACGTTGAAGTCGGCGATGCCGTCCTGCGGCGCCGGATAGTCGCGGTACAGATCATCGAGCGCGGCGATCGGCGCGCGCCAATGGCTGCCGATGCGGAAGCCCAGCGGCCCGATGCGGAGCAGCTTCAGATGGCGCATGTCCGCTCTACCAGCCCGGCCGCGACCAGTTCGTCGAGCCGCACCGCCAGCGCGGCGGGATCGGGATCGGCGAGGTCGAAGCGTTCGCTCAGCACTGCCAGCAGCCCCGCCACGTCACGCGGGCCGTCGCCGAGGATGTCGAGGATCTCGGGCACCGGCGCATCGACGATATGGGTGATGCCCGAGGCGCGATGATAGATGAGCGTCAGCGCATCCAGCGGTACGATGCGCAGGGTCGCGGGATCGGCAGCGCGATAGAACACCGCCCGGCCCTCAGCCGCGCGGCATCTGCAGCGAGGCGAAGCAGGTGAAGCCGCTGGTCCCACGCTGCAGGCGGCGGATGTAATTGGTATAGGCGCGGCTCGCTTGGGGATCGGTGCCCGGCAGCGTGCCGCCATTGAGCGCGCGCTTGACGTCCTGCGCCTTGAAGTTGCGCCCCGGTGCCGGGAAGGCGCCGGGCGTGCGCGCCGGCACGACGCGGCCGTCGGGCGCGATATAGCTGCCCGCGCGGCCCGGATCGGTCACCGGGATATCGCACTGCATCACCGAGGCATTGGTCTGCGCCAGCGCCGGGCGGATCGAGACGATCGCAGCCGCGCTCGCCGCGCCCAGCATCAGCGCGCGCCGACGGGTCGGCAGGTCTTCGGATTTGGGATCGTCCATCGCCCTCTTCTTCTGCGCCCGCGTCCATTTCGCAATCGTAAATACGGGCTCGTCTTGGGACGATTGCACGCTAGAAGGCGCCATGCTTTCGGCCCATGGCTTCCGAATCAGCCTCGCACTGGGTGTCGCCGCGCTGTCGGCGGTCGTCGGACTGTTGGCCGGGGGCGACCTGCAGCTGACCCTGGTGCTGCTGGTCGGCGCGGTCGCCGCGGTGCTGATCGTCGCGATCGGCGGCGATCCCGCCCCCGCCCCGCGCGACGATGCCGCGGCAGCCGACCGCGACCCCGCCTTCGCCGAAGTGATCGAGGCCATCGCCGAACCGGTGCTGGTCACCGCCGCCACCCGCGTGATCGCCGCCAACGCCGCCGCCCGTGCACTGCTGGGCGAGCATATCCTGGGCGAGGATGTCCGCCTCGCGATCCGCCACCCCGCCGCCGCCGAGCGCCTGCTCGATCCGGGCGAGGACCATAGCGCGCCGATCCACCTGGTCGGTCTCGGCACCCGCGAGCAGCGCTGGGAGATGCGCGTCCGCACGCTGGAGACCGGTGAGCGCGTCGTTCATCTCGTCGACCGCACCGGCAGCTACACCGCCGACCGGATGCGCGTCGATTTCGTCGCCAATGCCAGCCACGAGCTGCGCACCCCCCTCGCCTCGCTGCTCGGCTATGTCGAGACGCTGGCCGACGGCGCCGGCGAGGAGCCGGAGATCCGCGCCCGCTTCCTCAAGATCATGCACGACGAGGCGCGGCGCATGGACCGGCTGATCAGCGACCTGATCTCGCTCAGCCGGATCGAGGCGGAGAAGTATCGCGCGCCGGCGGAATCGGTGCAGCTCGCCAATTTGATCGACCAGGTCTGCACCGAGCTTTCGGGCAGCCCGCGCGCCGCCGATCTGGTGACCGAGATCGAGGGCGTACCGCCGGTGCGCGGCGATCGCACCCAGCTCAGTCAGCTGCTCCACAACCTGATCGGCAATGCGATGAAATATGGCCGCGCCGGCACGCCGGTCACCGTCTCGCTGCGCAGCGAGGGCGACACGATGGTCCGCTTCGCCGTCGCCGATCAGGGCGAAGGCATCCCGGCCGAGCATATTCCGCGCCTGACCGAGCGCTTTTATCGCGTCGATTCGGGACGCAGCCGCTCGCTGGGCGGCACCGGCCTGGGCCTCGCCATCGTCAAGCATGTGGTCGAGCGTCACCGCGGGCGGTTCGATATCGCGTCCACCGTCGGCGTCGGCACCACCGTCTCGGTGCGGCTGCCGATCGAACCGACTGTCATAAAGTCGTAACGCGATTGCCGGATGGGCGGTGGGTGGGAAGCGAGGCGCAGACTCCGCGATCCGAAACACCGCCATCCTCGGGGAGCAAGAAGTGACGATGCTGGGTCGTCTAGCGCTGATCGCCTTCGGCACGCTCGCCCTGTCGGCGTGCGACGGCAGCGCCACGCGCGAAATCCGCGTCGTCGGCTCCTCCACCGTCTATCCCTTCACCACGGCCGTGGCCGAGGCGTTCGTCAACGCGCGCAGCGGCCGCAAGGCGCCGGTGGTGGAATCGATCGGCAGCGGCGCCGGCCTCCGCCGCTTCTGTGAGGGCGTGGGCGCGCAGTTCCCGGACATCGCCAACGCCTCGCGCCGGATGACGCGCAAGGAATATGATCGCTGCGAGGAAAACCAGGTCGGCGAGATACTGGAGATCGTGATCGGGCTGGACGGCGTGGCGCTCGCCGAATCGAATCAGGGCCCGAAGCTCCAGCTCAGCAAGCGCGACGTCTATCTGGCGCTCGCCGCCAAGCCGCTCGGCAAGCCCAACACCGCGCGCACCTGGCAGGACGTGAACCCCAGCCTGCCCGCGATCCCGATCCTGGTGATGGGCCCGCCCTCGACCAGCGGCACCCGCGACGCCTTCGTCGAGCTGATGCTGGCGCCCGGTTGCCTGGAGGCCGATCCCAACGCCACGAAGCTCAAGGCCGAGGCCGATCCCTCGCACTATGACGCCGAATGCCGCCGCATCCGCGACGACGGCCCCTATGTCGACAAGGGCGAGAACGACAATCTGATCGTCCAGGGCCTGGCGCAGAACCCCAATGCGCTCGGCATTTTCGGCTATTCCTATCTCGAAGAGAACCGCAACCGCCTGCACGGCGTGCCGATCGAAGGTGTCGCCCCCACCTATGCGACGATCGCCGACGGTCAGTATCCGGGTGCCCGCCCGCTCTACCTCTATGTGAAGAAGCGCCACCTCAAGGCGGTGCCGGGGCTCAAGGATTTCCTGACGCTCTACACCACGCTGTGGGGTCCGGGCGGCCCGCTGGTGAAGCGCGGGCTGATCGCGGCACCCGAGGCGATGCGCACGGAGATGGCGAAGCGCGTGGCCGATCTCACCCCACTTGATCCGGCCGCGCTCAAGTGACGCCGTTCCTCGCCCCCCATTCCGCTGAGTTGCTCCGCCGGTGAACCCCTTCGCGTTACTGTTCCTGATACTCGGCTTGGGGCTGATCGGCTGGCTGACGGCGCGCGCCCGTGCGCTGCGCTTCGATCGCGGTGGCGCCAAGCGGCTCCATTCGCTGCCGGCACAGCATGGCTGGTTCGTCAGCATGTGGACGATCCTGCCGCCGCTGCTGTTCCTGGTCGTCTGGTCGGGGATCAGCCCGGGGCTGGTCCGCCAGACCGTGCTGCAGAGCCCCGCCGCCACCGGCCTGTCCGACTTCGCCTTCGAGCGCGACTCGGTGCTCGCCCAGGCGCGCGCGGTGGCGAAGAACCCGTACGAGACAGAGGCCGATCCCCTCGCCCGCCAGCTCGCCCCGGTGGTGCGCGCCGCCAGCAGCCGCTACGCCTGGACGGGTACGGCCGCCGCCGTGCTGCTCGCCTTTGCCGGGGCCGCCTTCGCGCTCAGCCGCATCCGCCCGGATTTCCGCGCCCGCTCCAAGGTGGAGCGCACGCTGATGATGGGGCTGCTGGTCGCCTCGCTGATCGCGATCTTCACCACCATCGGCATCTTCGTCTCGCTCTTCTGGGAGTCGCTGCGCTTCTTCCAACAGGTGCCGATCACCCAGTTCCTGTTCGGCACCCATTGGAGCCCGCAGGTGATCGACGCGAAGAACCCCGGCGCTTCGCTCGGCGCGGTGCCGTTGTTCTGGGGCACCTTCTTCATCGGCGCGGTGATCGCGATGCTGGTCGCCATTCCGTTCGGGCTGATGAGCGCGGTGTACCTCACCCAATATGCCTCGCCGACCACGCGCCGCTGGATGAAGCCGACGCTGGAGATGCTCGCGGGCGTGCCCACCGTGGTCTATGGCTATTTCGCCGCGCTGACCGTTGCGCCCGCCGTGCGCAAGCTCGCGGTGCTGCTCGGCGACCCCTTCGCCTCGTCCGAGAGCGCGCTGGCCGCCGGGCTGGTGATGGGCGTGATGATCATCCCCTTCGTCTCCTCGATGGCCGACGATTCGCTTGCCGCCGTGCCGACCTCGATGCGCGACGGCAGCTTGGCGATGGGCGCCACGACTAGCGAGACGATCTCGCGCGTGCTCGTCCCCGCCGCCCTGCCCGGCGTAGTGGCGGGCGTGCTGCTCGCGGTCAGCCGTGCGATCGGCGAGACGATGATCGTGGTGATGGCCGCCTCGGGCGCCGCGACGATCACGCTCAACCCGCTGCAGAGCGCCACCACCGTCACCAAGCAGATCGTCGACCTGCTGACCGGCGAGGCCGAGTTCGACAGCCCCAAGACGCTCGCCGCCTTCGCGCTGGGCCTGACGCTGTTCGTCATCACCCTGCTGCTCAACATCGTCGCGCTGCGCGTCGTGAAGAAGTATCGCGAAGCCTATGAGTAAGCCCGCCGCCCCGGCCGAGCGCCGGCCGACCGACTGGAAGAGCCCGGCGATGCAACGGCGCATCCGCCGCCGCTATGCGGCCGAGCGGCGCTTCCGCGTGCTCGGCGCGGGCGCGGTGATCCTGTCGGCGGCGTTCCTCGGCTTCCTGCTGCTCACCATGGTAGCGCAGGGCTGGCGCGGCTTCACCGTCACCGAACTGGCGCTGCCGATCGATCTCAAAGCCGACGGGCTCAAGATCGAGCGCGCGCAGCTCGCTACCCCCGCTGCCGATCTCGCGCTGGCGAGCGCGGGGCTGGAGGACGTGGTGGACAATGCCGCCACGCGTGCCTTCGGAACCGACGGCCCGACCTATCTTGCCCCCAGCGCCTGGCTGGCGGTACGCAGCGCAGTGAAGCGCGATCCGTCGCTGCTCGAACGGCGCACGACCGTCTATGTCCCGGCCGCGACCGGCTTCGATCAGGCGCTGGCCGGCGACGGCGATCCGGCGATGGAAGCCGGCGTCGCGCGGCTGACCAGCCAGGGCGCGATCCACCGCGGCTTCAACTGGGCGTTCCTCCGCGAGTCCGACTCGACCGATCCGGTCGCGGTCGGCGTGTGGGGCGCGCTCAAGGGCTCACTGCTCACCATGGCGATCACCTTCCTGATCGCCTTCCCGGTGGGCGTGCTCTCGGCGATCTATCTCGAGGAATATGCGCCGAAGAACCGTTGGACCGATCTGATAGAGGTTTCGATCAACAATCTCGCGGCGGTGCCCTCGATCATCTTCGGCCTGCTCGGGCTCGCGGTATTCCTTGGCACTTGGCAGATCGGTGGCCACACGTTCGGCCCGATGCTGCCGCGCTCGGCGCCGCTGGTCGGGGGCGTGACGCTCGCGCTGATGATCATGCCCGTCATCGTCATCGCCAGCCGCAACGCGATCAAGGGCGTGCCGCCGTCGATCCGCGACGCCGCGCTCGGCATCGGCGCCAGCCCGATCCAGGTGGTGTTCCACCATGTCCTGCCGCTGGCGATGCCCGGCATCCTCACCGGCACGATCATCGGCATGGCGCGCGCGCTGGGCGAGACCGCGCCGCTGCTGCTTATCGGCATGCGCGCCTTCATCGTCACCGCGCCCGGCGGCTTCACCGATCCGTCGACGGTGCTGCCGGTGCAGATCTTCCTCTGGTCCGACGAGGTCAGCCGCGGCTTCGTCGAGAAGACGAGCGCCGCGATCCTGGTGCTGCTCGCGGTGCTGCTCGCGATGAACGGGCTCGCCATCTACCTCCGCAACAAGTTCGAGACCCGCTGGTAATGACCGCCCTCCCCCCCGCTCCCCACAAGATGTCGGCCCGCGGCGTCAGCGTGTTCTACGGCCAGAAACAGGCCGTGAAGGACGTGTCGATCGACGTCGACATGGACAAGGTAACCGCGTTCATCGGCCCGTCGGGCTGCGGCAAGTCGACCTTCCTGCGCACCTTCAACCGCATGAACGACACCATCGCGAGCGCGCGGGTCAGCGGCGAGATCACGCTGGACGGCGCCGACATCTACGCCGACGACATGGACGTGGTGCAGCTGCGCGCCCGTGTCGGCATGGTGTTCCAGAAGCCCAACCCGTTCCCCAAATCGATCTTCGAGAACGTCGCTTACGGGCCCCGCATCCACGGCCTGGCGTCGTCCAAGAGCGATCTGGAAGGCATCGTCGAGCGCTCGCTGAAGCGCGCAGGGCTTTGGGAGGAAGTGAAGGACCGCCTGTCCGACAGCGGCACCGCGCTTTCCGGCGGCCAGCAGCAGCGGCTGTGCATCGCCCGCGCGATCGCGGTCGATCCCGAAGTGATCCTGATGGACGAGCCGGCCAGCGCGCTCGATCCGATCGCCACCGCCAAGATCGAGGAGCTGATCCACGAGCTGCGCGGGCGCTACGCGATCGTGATCGTCACGCACAACATGCAGCAGGCCGCGCGCGTCTCGCAGCGCACCGCCTTCTTCCATCTCGGCCAGCTGGTCGAATATGGCGAGACCGACAACCTCTTCACCGCGCCCCGCGAAGAGCGCACGAAGGACTATATCACCGGAAGGTACGGCTGATGGCATCGGGCCACGAACATACGGTCAAGGCGTTCGACCAGGACATCAGCCAGCTGCGCGCGCTGATCTCGCAGATGGGCGGGCTTGCCGAACAGGCGATCTACGACGCGATGAAGGCGTTGCAGCGCGGCGACGAGGCGCTCGCCAAGACCGTGCGCAAGAAGGACAAGCAGATCGACGCGATCGAGGCCGAGCTGGAAAAGCTCGTCGTCCGCGTGATCGCGCTGCGCGCGCCGATGGCGGACGACCTGCGCGAGGTGATCGCCGCGCTCAAGATCGCGGCGGTGATCGAGCGGATCGGCGATTATGCCAAGAACATCGCCAAGCGCGTGCCGATGATCCATGCCGAGGGCGAGGAGCGGATCGAGGCGGTGTCGGTGCTGCCGGCGATGGGCCAGATCGCCGCCGACATGGTGCGCGCCGCGCTCGACGCCTTTTCGGCGCGCGATGCCAAGGCGGCGGCCGAGGTGCATGCCAGCGATACCGCGCTCGACGATTTCTATGATTCGATCTTCCGCACGCTGGTGACCTTCATGGTCGAGAATCCGCGCACGATCAGTCAGGTCGCGCACCTGCTGTTCGTCGCCAAGAATCTGGAGAGGATCGGCGACCACGCAACCAACGTCGCCGAGATGGTCTATTTTGCCGCGACCGGGCACTATCTCGCCGAGGCGGAAGCCGGCGAAAGCAGCGGGAGCTGAGGGGAACATATGGCACGGGTCAAGATGCTGCTGGTGGAAGACGATGCCGCGATCGCGGAGCTCGTCACCTGGCATTTCAAGCGCGAAGACTATGAAGTGAAGCACACCCCCGATGGCGAGGAAGCCCTGCTCCTCGCCAAGGAGGCGACGCCGGACATCGTGCTGCTCGACTGGATGGTCGAGGGGCTGTCCGGCATCGAAGTGTGCCGTCGGCTGCGCCGCATGCCGGAGACGGCGAACGTGCCGATCATCATGCTGACGGCGCGCGGCGAAGAGGAAGACCGCGTCCGCGGGCTCGAAACCGGTGCCGACGATTATGTCACCAAGCCCTTCTCGCCGCGCGAGCTGGTCGCCCGCGTCGGCGCGGTGCTCCGCCGCGTGCGCCCGGCGCTGGCCGGCGAGGCGCTCACCTATTCGGACATCGAGATGGACACGGTGGGCCACAAGGTGCGCCGCGGCGGCGAAGTGATCCAGCTGGGCCCGACCGAGTTTCGTCTGCTCAAGCACTTCCTCGAGCATCCGGGCTGGGTGTTCTCGCGCGAGCGGCTGCTCGATGCGGTATGGGGGCATGACAGCGACATCGAATCACGCACGGTCGATGTCCACATCCGCCGCCTGCGCAAGGCGATTAACAAGGGCAACCGGCCGGACATCATTCGCACCGTACGCTCGGCAGGCTACGCGCTCGACGCGGGCAACTGAACCGAAAGCGGGGCGCGGCGGCATGTACTCGCCGCGCCCGATCTCCCTCTTTACGGAAACGTGGTTGCAACAAATTGCGTCCTGCGGACGTTCGCACCCTCGTCTTTCATGAAGAAGGAGACACAAGATGAAGTGGATGCTTCTCGCCTCGGCGATGGTGCTTAGCGGCACCGCCATTGCGCAGGACATGCCGGCGCAGACGACGCCGGATCAGACCCAGGCACAGCCCGCCCCTCCGGCGGCGCCGATGCAGGGCCAGACGACCCCGCAGACCGATCCCGCCGCACCGCCCGCGCCGATGAACGGCACGATGGGTGCCGGCGAAGCGACGCCGCCCCCGCCGCCGCCGCCCCCGCCGGGCTCGGGCGTGGCGCCGTCGCCGCCCCCGCCCCCGGGCACGACCGCACCCGGCGCGCCGCCGGCACCCCCGCCCCCGCCGCCGCCCGCCGACGCAGCGGCACCTCCGCCGCCGGCAGCCGCTCCGGCTCCGGCTGCAGCTGCGGCACCGCCGCCCCCGCCGCCGTCTGATCCGGCCAGCTATCCGCGTTGCTCGCGTACCGTGAAGGACCATTGCCGCCAGCCGGGCGGCAAGTAAGTCTCTGCCTCCTCCCCTCCCGCTTGCGGGAGGGGAGCAAGGTTGGCGTCCCGCCCAACCTCCCCTAGGCTCTCCGCAACATTTTGCTGGAGAGCCTTGCCCATGACCATCCGCTTCGACAACCGCGTCGCCATCGTCACCGGTGCCGGCGGCGGGATCGGCCGCGCCTATGCGCTGGAGCTCGCCAAGCGCGGCGCGCGTGTGGTGGTGAACGATCTGGGCGCCAGCCGCGACGGCGCCGGGCATTCCGACGCGGCTAGGGCCGTGGTTGCTGAGATCGAAGCATTTGGCGGTGAGGCGATCGCCGATGGTGGCAGCGTCACCGATGCCGCGGCGATGGTCGCAATGGCGGAGACCGCCAGGGCCCGCTGGGGCCGAATCGACATCCTGATCAACAACGCCGGCGTGCTCCGCGACAAGAGCTTCGCCAAGATGACGCCCGAGGATTTCGCCTTCGTCGTCGATGTCCATCTGATCGGCTCCGCCAATGCCACCAGGGCGGTGTGGGAGACGATGCGCGAGCAGGGCTATGGCCGCGTCCTGATGACCGCTTCGTCGACCGGCTTGTTCGGCAATTTCGGCCAGGCGAATTACGGCGCCGCCAAGCTGGGCCTTGTCGGACTCGCCAAGACGCTGCACCTCGAAGGCGCCAAGCACGGCATCCGCGTCAATACGATCGCACCGGTCGCGGGCACGCGGATGACCGAGGACCTTTTCCCCGAAGCCGCCTTCGCTGCCTTCGCACCCGAGCATGTGGCCCCCGCTGCGCTCTTCCTCGTATCGGACGAAGCGCCCAGCAACATGATCGTCGGGGCCGGCGCGGGCGTGGTGCAGGCCGCCTATGTCACCCTGACCCCCGGGGCGGTGTTGGCCGAGCGCACACCCGAGGCCGTTGCCGCGCAATGGGCGCAGATCATCGACCGCGCGGGCGAGATCGTCCCCGGATCGGGTGCCGAACAGACCATGGCGATCCTCAGCAAATTGCAGCGCTGAGCGTACGCGCATCACCGTATTGCATCAGCAATACACTCATGGCATCCTGTGGGTACCAAGGAGGATGGCCTATGTATAGCGAAAGCGAACTGGCAGGCGCCGTGGAGGCGGGGGCAATCACCCCCGATGCCGCGACGGCGTTCCGCAACTATGTCGCCGCCAGCCGGGCAACGCCCGCGGTGGACGAAGAGCATTTCCGGCTTCTGAGCGGCTTCAACGACATCTTTGTCACCATCGCCGCGGCGCTGATCCTGCTGGCGATCGGCAAGCTCGGCGGCAGCGTGGTGCAGGCACTGGTCGGCACCGGCCCGGAGCCGCGCATGGTTGGCGCGAACCTGATCGGCGGCGGTGCCGCCGTCGCGGCAACGAGCTGGATGCTGGCGGAGTATTTCACGGCACGCCGCCGGTTGGCGCTTCCCTCGATCCTGCTGCTGCTCGGATTCGTGGCCGGCGCGGGCGCCACGATCGCCGGGCTGATCGTGATCAACATCCCATGGATCGAAACCGCGCTTCACGTGACCACCGAACCCCAGCGCGAGCGGATCGCCGGCGCGGTTGCCGCCATTGCCGGCACGCTTACCGCCGTCGCGGCATGGATCCACTGGCGCCGCTTCATGGTGCCGATCACGGTCGCTGCCGGCGCACTCGCGGTCGTCGGGGTGTCGGTCGGGCTGATTACTTCGCTGATCCCGGCTGCCAGGGACTGGATCAACGCGATCCTGCTGGTCGGCGGCGTCGCGACCTTCATCGCAGCGATGCGCTGGGACATGACCGACCTCGAACGCCGCACCCGCCGCGCCGACGTGGCGTTCTGGCTCCACCTCGCCGCCGCACCTCTCATTGCGCACCCGGTGTTCCATATGCTCGGCGTTTTCGACGGCGAGATCGGTGCACCGATGGCGGCGCTGGTCTTCGCACTCTACCTGTTCTTCGCCTTCGTGGCGCTGGCGGTGGATCGGCGCGCGCTGCTCGTCTCCAGCCTCGCCTATGTACTCTGGGCGATGTACTCGTTGTTCCACCAGAGCGGCGCGGTGGAGCTGAGCGCGGCGTTCACCGGGCTGGTGATCGGGTCGGCGCTCCTGTCGCTCTCCGCCTTCTGGCACCCGATGCGCCGGGCCGTCGTGGGGATGCTGGGCGACCTCGCCCGCCGGCTGCCGCCGACCCAGCAGGGCGCGCTGGCCTGAGCCTTATGCCGGCCCTCCCCGTCGGGAGGGCCGGATCCTATTCTTCCACCAGCTTCATCAGGCGCCGCTCCACCGGCGCCAGTACGGGGCCCA